>NZ_PYSV01000003.1 GCF_003028415.1 Deinococcus arcticus | reverse complement strand
GCCGACGCCGACGAACATCTCGACGAAGTCGGAGCCGGAGATGGAGAAATAGGGAACCCGGGCCTCGCCGGCGACGGCTTTGGCGAGAAGGGTTTTGCCGGAGCCGGGGGGCCCCACGAGGAGGACGCCGTGGGGAATGCGGGCGCCGAGCTGGTGGTAGCGCTCGGGCTGGCGCAGGAAGTCCACGACTTCCTGCAGGTCCGCCTTGGCCTCGTCGCAGCCGGCCACGTCTGCGAACGTCAGCTTGATCTGCCCCTCCCCGATTACCGACGCCTTCGACCGCCCGAAGGTGGCCGCGCCGCCGCCGCTGTTTCCTGCCCGCATGGAGCGCCACAGCACCACCAGAATCAGGGCGGTGAGCACCAGAGGCAGCACCTGCGCCACCCAGCCCAGCCCACTGCCGGCCGGCGTGACCTGCAGCGGCACGCCCGCGCGCCGGATGCGGTTCAGGGTCGCGCCGTCCGGGGGCACCAGCAGCCCCTTGACCACAGGTCCGCTGGGTCCGCTGAGGGTCACGGTGGCCTGCCCGGCGCTGCTGAGCACCACCCGCGACACCTGCCCCGACTGCAGATCGGCAAAGAAGCGGTTGGTGGTGTAGGGCTCGTTGCTGGTGGCCGGCGTGGTGGGCCCCGCTGCCAGGGCCGGGCTCAGCAACAGGATCAGCAGGCAGGCGGCGCGGCGCATGGCTCATGCTACGTCGCCGGGCGGCGGGCAGGTTTTCCCGGCCCACAATTCCGGCCCCACCCTGCACAGGTACCGCCCCCATCAATGGCCGGGAGGCCCTGAACCTGGGCTCAGCTTTCCGTCAGGTCCCGGACCTATGCTGTTTGTTATGCGCACTGCAATTCTCCTCGGTTCCCTGGCCCTTGGCCTCAGCGCCTGCACCGTGACGGTTCGCCCCAACGTGGGCCTGCAGGGCTCGGGCAGCAATCTGATTACAGGACTGCGCCCGGACCGGGGCGAGGGCAGCACCTACGCCGTGGGCGAGGCGGTCCGCGTGAGCATCACCACCCGCGCGCCGGGCTACGTGACCCTGCTGGCCCTGCAGAGCAATGGCAACGCCAGCGTGCTGGTGCGCAACGCCTACGTGCAGGCCGGCACCACCACCTTTCCCCGGGCCAGTGACGGCGTGACCTTTAACGTGGCCGAGCCCCGTGGCCTGCAGCGCGTGCGCGCCATCTTTACCCGCGTGCGCCCCACCACCGACCTTGTGCTGCGCGGCACCTACGACAACGGCCGCTGGAACGCCGAGAGCGACGCCTACCTGCAGCCCTACAACACCGCCGACCGCGACGTGCAGGAAACCTTCCTCTACATCCGCTAATCCAGATCCGCTCACCCAGAGCCGATCACCCAGTCACAGCGGCGGCCCTTCAGATGGGGGCCGCCCTTTCGCATGGCAGCGGAGCGCGGGGGGGCCCGCTATGCTGCCCCCCATGAGTCTGACCTTCGAGGAGGCCCGGGAGCGGGTGGACGCCTATATTTCGCAGTTCAAGGAGGGCTATTTTCCGCCGCTGCTGATGCTGGCCCGCCTGACCGAGGAGACTGGCGAGATTGCCCGGGTGCTGGCCCACGAGCACGGCAAGACCCCCAAGCCCGGCGAGGAGACCGGCGACCTGGAAATGGAACTGGCCGATCTGCTGTTCGTGATGCTGTGCATGGCCAATGAACGCGGCCTGAGCCTGGAACGGGGCTTTGAGCGCATGATGGCCAAGGTGGAGGGCCGCGACGCGAACCGCTGGACCCGCAAGGAGGACGCCCGGCCATGACCGACCCCCGTTATCCGCTGGGCCCCATGCCCACGCCCCTGTACCTGACCCCAGAGGAACGAACCGCCGCCCTGCAGGCCCTGCGCACCCTGCCCGGCGAGCTGCGCGCGGCCGTGAGTGGCTTGACCGCTGCCGGGCTGGACACTCCCTACCGCCCCGGTGGCTGGACCGCGCGGCAGGTGGTGCACCACGTGGCCGACAGCCACCTGAACGCCTTCACGCGAGTGAAGCTGGCGCTGACCGAGGACAATCCCGCTGTTAAGCCCTACGAGGAAGCCCTGTGGGCCGAACTGCCCGACAGCCGGCTGGCCCCGGAGGTCAGCCTGGAACTGCTGGCCAGCCTGCACGTCCGGCTGGTGGCCGTGCTGGAAGGCGTGAGTGACTGGTCACGGCCCTGGACCCACCCGGCGCAGGACCGCACCTACACCCTGGACACGCTGCTGGCCATGTACGCGTGGCACGGCCAGCACCACGTGGCCCACCTCACCGGGCTGCGCAGGCGGGAAGGCTGGTAATGCAGAGGTCAGGTAAGCCGGAGGCGAAGCGAGGCGGACCCGCAGCATTGCAACCTGAAAGGGCGCCAGCGGGCTTGAGCAGCACAGGAGGCCCGTCAGATGCAGTTTGGCCCTGAACTGCACACGCCGGTCTCCCACCGGGCGGCGGGCGTGGTCATTCTGAACGCGGCGGGCGACATTCTGCTGGTCCGCGAACAGGGCGTGCCCACGCAGCGGCAGAAGGCCGGACTGTGGCACATCCCCAGCGGCACGGTGGAGCCCGGCGAGAATCCCCAGGACACGGCGGTGCGCGAAGCCTGGGAAGAGGCGGGGGTCCGGGTGCGGCTGCTGAAGTTCCTGGCCGCCTACCTGGGCCACTTCCCCGATGGCGTGCCGGTGCTGCGACACGCATGGCTGGCCGAGGCCCTGCCCGAATCCACCTTTCGCCCGGCGCTGGCCGATGAGGTCACTGAGGTACGCTTTGTATCTGGCGCCGAATTTGCCGCTCTGTACACGGCCGGGCAGATTCGCATGTATCACACGAAGCTGTTCTACGAGGACGCGCTGAGGGAACAGGCCATGGGCCCTGAGCTCTGATCCGACTTCCGAACAATGCCGTCACCCATGACGGAATGTTTCCGGCCGGAGGGACTCGCAAAGCTGCGGAGCAGAGCAGGAGAGAGTGCAGATGTCCGGGAAGTGGAGAAACATCCAGTTCTTTTCTGAATGTTCCGGAAATGGACGGCAGTCCGGATGAGCCATGGGGGACGGCATTTCAGGCGCAAGCCCTGTGCCGTTGCCGTGACCAAAGGCCAAAACGAAAGAAAGCGCCCCACCATCGGGGCGCTTTCCTCATGGCTTATGGCCCAGAGCCCATGGCCCAGCGCCTTTTACTCGTAGCCCAGTTCGCGCAGGGCTTCCTCGTCCTCGCGCCAGCCGGGAATCACGATGACTTCCAGGCCCAGAAAGACCTTGCGCGACAGAAAGACTTCCAGCTGCTTTCTGGCCGCCTGCCCAATCTCGCGCAGCTGCTTGCCGCCCGCGCCGATCACCATGCCCTTGTGGGCGTTCTTCTCCACCACAATCTCGCCCTCAATGCGCTGCAGGCCGTCGTCGCGCTCGGTCCAGCGGTTGACGCGGGTGGCGACCGCATAGGGCAGCTCGTCGCGCAGCTTTTTCATGGCCTCTTCACGGATGATCTCGGCGGCCCACATCTCGCGGCTCTGGTCGCTGGCGGCGCCCTGCGGAAAGAAGAAGGGGTTTTCGGGCAGTACGTCCAGCAGCTGCTCGCGCAGGGTGGCCACCGCATTCGGGTTGTTCTGGGCGCTCAGCATGGTCTCGCTGGTCTGGGCGTCGCGGCCCTCCAGCAGGGCGCGGTAGAGCTTCATGGCCTCGTCGGGGTATTTGGCCGCGTCGGTCTTGTTGCCCACCAGAAACAGCGGCTTGGGCAGGTCGCGCACCTGCCGGGCCACCAGACTGTCCTCGTCGGTGGGGGGGTGACGCAGGTCCACCACCCAGATCACGGCGTCCACATCAGCCAGGGCGGCGTGGACCTCGTGGTTCATGTACTTGCCCAGGGCGTCTTTGGGCCTGTGCAGGCCCGGCGTGTCCACAAATACGATCTGGCGCTCGCCGCTGGTGTGAATGCCGCGCACGCCCCGGCGCGTGGTCTGGGGCCGGGGACTGGTGGGCGCGACTTTGGTGCCCAGAAAGGCGTTGAGAAGGGTGCTTTTGCCGACGTTGGGCTTGCCCACAATGGCTGCAAAGCCAGAGCGGGTCTGCTCGCCGGAGGTCAGGGAGGGGTCCGTCATCACCCGCTGATTGTCTCATACCGGCTCTGGCCGAATTGTCTTCGCGGACGATTCAGGTCGGGGCACGGCGCCGCAGCGAAGGGCGTTCCTCCGGGCGTGGAGCGAGCCCCCCGGAACAGGGCCGGGGAGGTGGCACACCACATGACATTCGTCTCAACTGTGAAGATGCCGCCTGAACGTGCGCCGTGAACTGTGGCGGGGCACGCCTTTTTAACACGGCCCCGTTTCTGCTTTGTACGGCCCCGTACCGTATGACCGAGCCCGACCATTTAGTTTGATGTTGTCCAATAGCTGAGTGCTGATTGGCTGACGAAAGCGTGGCGAAAGATCAACAACAGGAGCTGTATCTTTAAGGAGGCTTTCTATGAAGAAAGTGATGATGCTTGCTGCTTTGATGCTGCCGGGCGTGGTGGTGGCGGGGGGTGGCAGTGCCGTGCCGCGTGGCAACACGATTGCGGCCATCGTGTCGAACGATCCGAACTTCAGCACGCTGCTGAGTGCGGTGCAGGCGGCGGGGCTGGTGGACACCCTGAACAGCGCCGGGCCCTTCACGGTCTTTGCGCCCACGAACGCTGCCTTTGCCAAGGTGCCTGCAGCAGATCTGAACGCCCTGCTGAACGACCGCGAACGGCTGCGCGCCCTGCTGCTGTACCACGTGGTGCCGGGCCGGGTCACGGCCGCGCAGGTGACCGGGCTCAGCAGTGCCAAGACGGCCAACGGTGCCAACCTCAGCATCCGCACCTCGGGCAACATGGTCATGATCAATGACGCCACCGTGACGCGCGCCGACATCCGCGCGAGCAACGGCATCATTCATGTGGTGGATACAGTCCTGATGCCCTGACCGGGCGCGGGGCCCCCCGCTCTGGGTGGCCCCGCCGCCCCACTGGCGCGGCCTGGCCGCGCCGCTTTTGTGTTCGACGTTGTCGGGGCCGCTCGCCGGCCAGCGGCCCCGACAGCACGCAGCAGGCTGGCCCCCCAGAGGGCCGCCGGACCGCCCACGGGAGGCGAGATGAGTCCACCAGTTTACAGTTGGTCGCTGGCCGCGCTGGGCGTGCTGGCCCTGACCGGCCTGCTGGCCGGGCCCGCGTCGCCCCGCCCGGCTGCGGCGCCCGTGGCGAACCTGGCCGCTGCGCCCGGGTCCACCGCGCCCCGGCCCAGACCGCCCATGCCCACCACCCTCACCCTGCGCTGGAGCGTGCCAGAGCCGCAGCTTGTGCGCGGGGAGGTGCAGCGGCGGGTGCTGCACCGGACCCTGCGCGTGCCCCTGGGCGCTCCGGCGCAGGCGGCGGCCCGGGCGGGGGGTGACCTGTCCAGCCTGCAGGCTGCCCTGAACCGGGCCTATACCCAGATCGGGGCGCGCCAGCCGCGTGACCTGCGTTTTCGCCGGGTGGGGAGGACCTGGGTGGGCGAGGCCCAGACCGGCTGGACGGTGGACGTGCCAGCGGCCAATCAGGCGGTGCGCGCGGCCCTGCGCCGGGGCGAGGCCAGCGCGCAGGTGCCTATCCGGCTCACGGCGCCCGCGCGCAGTGTGCGCTGGGCACAGGCCCAGGGCCTGGGGCATGTGGCCACCGGCACCTCGTCCTTTGAAGGCAGTCCGGCGTTCCGGGTGCAGAACATCCGGGTGGGGGCAGCGCGCCTGCACGGGCAGTGGCTGGGGCGCGGCGAAACCTTCAATTTCAATGCCCGGATAGGCGACATTGCCGCGCGCACCGGCTACGCGCGCGGGTACGTGGTGACCGGGCAGACCCTGCAACTGGAAGAGGGCGGCGGCCTGTGCCAGGTGAGTACCACAGTGTTCCGGGCGGCGCTGCGGGCGGGCGTGCCCATCACCGAGCGGCACGCCCACTCCTATCAGGTGGGGTATTACGGCGCCCCCGGCGAGGACGCCGCCGTGTACGCTCCCAGCAAGAACCTGCGCTGGCGCAACGATTTTGCCAGCCCGGTCCTGGTGCAGGCCGAATGGAACATGGCCCGGAGCCAGTTGCAGGTGCACCTGTTTGCCCGGCCCGATGGGCGCCGGGTGCAGCTGGCCCCGGTGCAGGTGCGCGGCGTGGTGGCGGCCCCAGCCCCCACCTACATGGTGGACCCGGCCCTGGCGCCGGGCGGCGTGCGCCGCGTGGATATGCCGGCCACGGGCGGGCAGGCCCGGGTGGTGCGGCAGGTGGTCTGGCCCGGTGGCGCGCGCCGCACGGACGTGATTCGCAGCAGTTACCGGGCCTGGGGCGGCGTGTTTGCCGTGGCCCGGGGTGACCCCCGCGCCCGCTGACCAGCAGGGGAGCACCCGAACAGAAAGAACACAGAACAGGGCCGACCTTGGTACGGCCCTGTTCTGTGTGGGTCAGTCGCGGCTCTTCAAAGCAGGGACCGCAATGTGGGTTCAGGCGTGGCGCTGGGCCTGCAGGCGGCGGATCATGGGCGGCACCACAGCGCGCGGCAGCAGGCGCAGCGCGGCAATCTGCAGCTGGTTGATGCGCCCCGGAATCACCACCGCCTGTCCGCGCAGCATGGCGTCCAGGCCCGCGCGGGCCACCTGCTCGGCGCTCAGCATGGCCAGGCGCACCGGGCCGCGCAGCAGCTGGCTGCGGCCCAGGCCACTGGCGGCCTGAAAGCCCGTTTCCACGGGGCCCGGACACAGCGCCGTCACGCTGACGCCCGATGGGCGCAGTTCCTCGTTCAGCGCTTCACTGAGGCTGAGCACGTACGCCTTGCTGGCGTAGTAGGCGGCCATCAGGGGCCCCGGCTGAAAGGCGGCGGTGCTGGCCACATTCAGAATGCGCCCCCGCCCCTGCGCGACCATGTGCGGCGCCAGCAGCCGCGTCAGCTCGGTCAGGGCCGTGATGTTCAGCGCGATCAGCCCGGAAATGGCCTCGGGGGTCTGGTGCAGGAATTCGTCGAAGGTGCCCAGGCCGGCGTTGTTCACCAGGATGTCGGGGTGCAGGCCCCGGGCGCGCAGCTCATTTGTCAGGTGGGCGGCGGCGCCGGGCTGCGCCAGGTCGGCAGGCAGCACATGCACCTGAATGCCGTGCTGCTGCTGAAGTTCCTGGGCCAGAGCCTGCAGGCGCCCGGCGCTGCGGGCCACCAGCACCAGATGGGCGCCGTGGGCCGCCAGACCACGGGCCAGATGTTCACCGATGCCGCTGCTGGCACCAGTCACGAGGGCGAGGGCAGAGGTTGGGGTCATAGAAGCCTCCTTGCCAGGTAAGTAACCCTGGGTTACTAAAAGTAGTTTAGTAACCCAGGGTTAGTTTGTCAACCGTCATGCTTGCCGGTCTGATTCCGCCAAAATCGGGAGAAGGTCAACAGCCTATAGACATTCCCCTGTTACAATTAACCCATGGTTACTTCTGTTCGGGCGCGCAGTGGGCCGGCCAAGGCCGCCCGCCGGGCCGAGATGGTGCGGGTGGCCCACGACCTGTGGCGCGCCCACCGCTACGAGGACATCACCCTGCAGGCGGTGGCGGCCCGGCTGGGCCTGACCAAGGCCGCGCTGTACGGTTACTTTCCCACCAAGGAAAGCCTGTTTCTGGCCCTGTACGAAACCCTGCTGGGCGACTTTGTGGACGACTGGGAGCGCCACCTGACCCTGGGGGGCACGCATACCCCGGCCTCGCTGGCCACCCTGAGCGCGGCCCTCCTGGCCGACCACGCCGACCTGACCCGGCTGACGCCGCATCTGGCGGGCCTGCTGGAACGCAATCTCACGCCGGAAGGGGCCCTGGCCCACAAGCGCTGGCTGCTGGCGCGCCTGGAACCGCTGCTGAGGGCCCTGTGCCGTGCGCTGCCCACCCTGCCCCCGGAGCGCGCCCTGCCTCTGCTGACCTATACCCAGGCGCTGGTGGCCGGGCTGTATCCCATGGGCGACCCGGCCCCCGCCGTGCAGGCCGCCCTGAGCGACCCCGAACTGGCCCCGCTGTGCGTGACCTTTGCCCCGGCGCTGCGCAGCGCCCTGGAAGCCCTGTACACCGGCCTTGCGGCGGGGCCCAGCTGAGGGGCCTGGGGTGCTGTCCGGGGCGGGGCCCCAGCACGGCCAGTGGCCCGGCCCACTACACTGCGCCCCATGACCGGAACTCCCATTGCCCCCGATGACCGCGCCCGCCTGGATCAGGTGTTCATGCAGGTGGTGCTGGACGTGCAGGCCCAGGCGCAGCAGACGGCCCCGGCCCAGAGCGGCAATCTCGCGGCCATGTTTCACAAGGAAACGGTGAGCGACGCCCTGCAGGGCTGCGCCATGCTGATTGCCGGCTGGAACCAGGGCCGGGTGGACGAGGCTGGGCTGACCCGCACCACCAAGGCCCTGCGGGCCCTGCAGCTGAATGACCTGGCTGCCCGCGTGGAGAAGCTGCGCCAGATCGCACAGGGGTGAAGCGGTCGCCGGCCGCCGCCCCGGCGGCCCCCTCTAGACCGGGCGGCCCCTGCCGGCGGCCCCGGGCGCCTAGACTGCGCCCATGCCCGCGCGCGCTCCCTTTTTTTATTGGCCCCCTCGCTGCCGGGCCTGAGTCGCGCTGCTGTTCCTCCACCCGCCCGGTGAGCCTCCAAGGCCACCGGGCGCTTTCGTTCACCCCAAGGACCTGCCCATGACCCACCCCGAACCCACCGTTGCCCCTGGCCGCACCGAGAATCTGAATATCAGTTCCTTCACGCCGCTGATTACGCCGCGTGCCCTCAAAGCCCGCTGGCCCCTGACCCCGGCCGCCGAGCGCACCGTGCTGGCCGGGCGCCGCGCCGCGCAGGACATCGTGCATGGCCGAGACGACCGCCTGCTGGTGGTGGTGGGGCCGTGCTCCATTCACGACCACGAGCAGGCCCTGGCGTATGCCGCGCGCCTCTCGGCCCTGCGTGAGCGGGTCCAGGACCGCCTGGAGGTGCAGATGCGGGTGTACGTGGACAAGCCGCGCACCACCGTGGGCTGGCGCGGTTACCTGCTGGACCCGGACATGACCGGCGCCAACGACATCAACAAGGGACTGGAATTCACCCGCCGCCTGATGGTGCAGGTGAGTGAGCTGGGGCTGCCGGTGGCCACAGAACTGCTGGACCCCTTTGCCCCGCAGTACGTGTTCGACGCCGTGGCCTGGGCCTGTCTGGGGGCGCGCACCACCGAATCCCAGACCCACCGGGTGATGGCCAGCGCGGTGTCGGCGCCCATGGGCTTCAAGAACGGCACGGGCGGCGGCATCAAGCTGGCGGTGGACGCCATTGTGGCGGCCCGCGCGCCCCACGCCTTTTTCACCATTGACGACGATGGCCGGGGCTGCATCGTGCATACGCTGGGCAACCCCGACGGCCACGTGATTCTGCGCGGCGGGCGCGGCGGGCCCAACTACGCCCCGCAGTTCGTGCGCGAAACCGCCGACCTGATGGCGGCGGCGGGCCTGAGCCCGGCGGTGATGGTGGACTGCTCGCACGCCAACAGCGGCTCGGACCATACCCGGCAGGCCCTGGTCTGGCGCGACGTGCTGCAGCAGCGCCTGGGCGGCCAGAGGGCCATTCGCGGCCTGATGATCGAGAGCCACCTGAGGCCCGGCAAGCAGAGCATCCCCGCTGATCTGAGCACCCTGGTCCCCGGCCAGAGCGTGACCGACGCCTGCGTGGGCTGGGACGAAACCGAGGCCCTGCTGCTTGAAGCCCACGCGGCGCTGGGCCGGCAGGCGGTCAGCGGCTAAGCCCCGTGGGGCGGGGGAGAGTGGGGAAGTTCTGTCGCCAGTTCTGGGTCCGGGTTTGCAGGCTGTAGCCCCGCCCCTGGTCCCGGCCACCATGAATGGTGGCGTCGGCGTCCATCAGCTGGTCGGCGGGCATAACGGCCACCAGAAAATCATGTTTGTGCGTCGGCTCGGTGCTTTGAAACGTTGCTTTTCCCGTCGGTGTGTAATTCACCGAGTAAAAGGCCATGACCGTCCAGCTGTTCATCGCAGGCCGGGCACCCTGAAGGTGCCGCTGCTGCCACGCCTGCATGGTTCCGCCGTCAATTTCCGTCCCACTCATGGGCAAGTGCAGGTTCTGGCACATGACCCCAGACGGAATTCCGTACGCTCGCTTCTCACCGCTGTACGCCATCATGCCCCCCTCCAGGGCCGCGCCATTCTGGGGTGTCCAGCGCAGGTCGGCCAGCAGCGCCACCTGTCCGTCCGACGTGCAATAAGGCGCCGTGTTCCATGCCTGGGCCGTCAGGAGAAGCCGAGCCTTTTTCGCCACATTGGGCGACACCGTGGCCTCGCCGGAGGCCGTGCGGCCCCGCAGGTCGTAGCGCCATAGCCGGAACATGCCCTCTTCCCGCTGCGAAATGACCACCAGGTAAAACCACTGGGCGCGGGCCGGCACACGGAGGTCGGCCGTCAGCATCTCGCCGCGCGGCGCGTTCACCTCGTAAAGCCGGGCTAGGTCCGCCGCTTCAACCGTCTGCGACCACTGAACACTCGTCTGCCTGTAAGCCGGCAGGGGAACGTACCGCCACACCCACCAGCTGCCCCCGCACAGCAGCAGTGCCGCCAGGACGGCCCAGCCAAGGGGATGCGTCAACACATGCCCCAGCAGTTGCCGGTTGGTCACGGACACGTTCCCCATACCCTGCACGGCCAGGTGCTCGGCTTCTTCACGGGAAAACCCCTCGGCTTGCAGCTGCCGGGTGCGGTCCAGCAGATGCGTGCGAAGTTCGGCGGCCAGTTCCAGGCGTTCGTGCCGGGGCAGGCCCAGGGTCGCGCGGAACACGTAACGGCTCACTGCGCGGCTCATGCGAGCCGCCCGCCCAGCAGGGCGTTCACTGCGGTTTGTAGGCGTTGCCACTCGTCCCGGCGGCGCGTCAGTTCGGTGGCGCCCTGGTCCGTTAAGCGGTAGACCTTGCGGGGACTGCCGCCGCCGGGGGTGGGGTGCCACTCACCCTCAATCAGCCCAGCCCTATTCAGGCGCAGCAGGGCCGGGTAGAGGCTGCCCTCAGACAGCTCAAAGAGCCCGCCGCTGCGGGTGCCGATGTGCTGGGCCAGTTCCAGGCCATAGCGCGGCTGCTCACGCAGGGCCGAAAGCAGAATCAGATCAATGGTGCCGGATTTCAAAGGGGTCATCAAAAGGCCTCCAAGGCTTGTGTTGCAAGGCTTGCACTACATAGCTTGCGGATTTTGCAGGGTCATGCAAGCGCAGATGACCAGACGTGCGGCAGGCACAGTGAAACGCCACGTCTCCCGCAGAGGCAGAGGAGGCGCGGCGTTCACCCGGGGTCCGGTTTCGTTCTTCGGCTACTTCGGTGTCGGCACCAGCCGGAAGTCCCTGAACGACAGGCTGTAGCTCTCGCCCGGCTGGCCCACCGCGCCCAGCACCTGCAGCTGCGCCGCCGGGTTCGTCACCGGGGCCGTGAAGGTGTAGGTGAGGCCCCCAGGCGTGGGGGTCAGGGCCGCCCTGGCATCCAGGTAGCGGGCGTAGCTGCCGCCGTTTTCGCCAATCACCACGCCCACCTCGCGCGGGCTGCTGGCGCGGCCGGTGAAGGTGAGGGTGTAGGTCTGACCCGCCACCAGGGGCACGTCGGTCTGGTTCAGCTGCACGTGCCAGTTGTTGGCCGGGTCCACGCGGGCCACATTCAGGGTGACCTCGCCGCCGCTGGTGGCCGTGCTCAGGCCATTGGTGCCGCTCTCCCAGGTGCTCCAGAACGCGGTGCCGGGCACGCCCGAGATGCCCGGGTGAGCGGCGCTGTTCTGATTGAACGCCGCGTTGTACAGCAGGTTGCCGTCACTGGCCGGGGGGCGCGCCCCCGCCGCGTTGCCCACGCGCTTGACCACCACATTGTCCAGCCAGACCGGGCCCGCGCCCGCGTTCCCCAGGTTGAATTCCAGCCGGGCCGCCGCGTCGGTCACGGCCTTCATGTCGAAGGTCACGGTGCGGCGCTCCCTGGCAGTGCCGATGGGCACGCTCTGCTCGCCGGAATAGGCGGCGTATCCCCGGTCGGGGCCGCCGCCCACCTTCACCATCATGGCGCGGGGCTGGGCGGCCCAGACCTCAAAGCTCGCCTCGTATTTGCCGCCCGCTTCCACATTCAGGCCGTCCTGGCGCACCTGCACGGCGTAGTTCACGCTGCCAGGAGCCGTGATGTCAGCCTTCAGGGCGTTGCCGGCCCCGGCGTCGTTGCTCAACTGCACCTGGCCGTCACTGGTGAACAGGGTCCAGAAGGCCGACTGACCCACGCCGGCCAGTCGGGGCGCACCGGGGGTCACGCGCGGGTCGGTGTCGGCCCAGTCGAAGCTGGGGTTGTACACCAGATTGCCGTCCGGCAGCGCGGGGCGGGCTGGCACCGGCGTCCAGGGATAGGTCATCGTGGGCCGCTGGCCCGCCGGTTGCCGCTCGGCCTCCAGGCCAGATACGCGCACGTAGTCCACCCGCATCTCGGCCGTGCTCGGCGTGGTGGCGTCCGGGTTGCCGTCGAAATTGCCGCCCACCGCCAGATTCAGCAGCAGGTAGAACGGCTGATCAAACGGCGCAGGCCAGGGGTGCAGGTCGGCCTCGCCGCTGGGCGGGGTGCCCCGGGCGCTCCACCACTCCGTCTTTTCCGAGGTCAGCTGGCCGTCAATGAACCACTGGATCTTGCCGGGGGTCCATTCCACGGCGTACACATGCCAGTCGTCCATGGCGCCGCTGGGGTAGGTCACGGTCTGGCCTGCATACACATTGTTGGGCCACATCCCGCCGTAGTGGATGGTCTGGGCCACCTCGCTGGGTCTACTGCCCCAGCCCTCGGCAATATCCAGTTCGCCGTTGGCGGCCCAGGTGCCGTAGGGACTGGGCTCCTCGGGCAGCATCCAGATGGCCGGCCACAGGCCCTTGCCCCGGGGAAACTTGGCGCGAATCTCGAAGCGGCCGTAGGTGCGGCTGAACTTGCCGGCGGTGCGGATGCGCCCCGAGGTCCAGCCGAAGGTGCCGCTGGTGTTGCCACTGGGCCCGGTGAAGCTCTCCTTGCGCGCGGTGATCACCAGCTCGCCGTTCTCCAGGCGAATATTCTGCGGCCGGTCCGTGTAGTACTGCAACTCGTTGTTGCCCCAGCCGGTCACGTAGTCGGTGCCCGACACAAAGCCGTTGCCCAGCTGCGGGCTCCAGCGCTGGGCGCTCAAGGCTGGCCCGTCAAATTCATCCTGCCAGACGGGTTTGGGCTCGGCAGCAGCAGTAGGGCTGCAGGCCGCCAGCAGCAGCGCCAGGGGCAGGCTCAGGCGAAGGGCAGTGAAGCAGGTGAACTGGCGCATAGGTCCTCCGGGGCAGGGGGGGCGGGGAGCGGCGGGAACGCGGCAGGGGGAGACACAGCAGCCTTCACCGCCCGCACCAGCGAAAAGGCCGACGGCAAGAGAAGCCCTGACGCCAGGGCCAGACTGGATTGGACTGCTTGGCCGCAGCGTAAGAGGTCCTGAAAGCGCTGTCAAGCCTTAGGTGGCCCGGCAGGAACAACTTGTCGGTCGAAAGGGACAACAGCAGACCATCCCATTCGAAAACGTTTTCAATGTGAAGCCAGCTTCTCAATCCTGCTTTCACCGCAGTCCTCGCCCAACCCCCAAGAAAACAGCAAGCGCCGGCACTGTCACCCGGGAAGTGGGCGGGGCATGCTGCGCGCAATGGCCACGCAAGCCTCATTTGGAAAAGGGCGGCCCCCCAGTCAGCGGCCCAGCAAGGTGTGCGCCGCCTGCGGCCTGCCCTTTACCTGGCGCCGCAAGTGGGCGCGCGACTGGGAGCAGGTGCGCTACTGCTCGGAGCGCTGCCGCAAACAGGCCCGGAGGCCCGCGTGACTGGCCCCGCCTACGGGCTGGTGTGCATGACGGTAGGACCGGAGGTGCGCTTTCGCACCGTGACCCTCTCGCGCTACCAGCTGCTGTCTCCGGCCGAGCGCGAGGCCAAACTGCTGGACCTGTACGCCGACAACATTGCCCGGGTGCGCCGCGCCGCCGACTACTGCGCGGCGCGCGGCATTCGCCTGTACCGCCTGAGTTCCAGCCTCTTTCCCATGCTGGACCTGGTGGGCGACGACACGGGCTCGGCGGTGCTGGACGGGCTGGCCCCGCAGCTGCGCGAAGCTGGGCAGGCGTTCGTGGACGCCGGGATTCGCGTGCTGATGCACCCGGAACAGTTCATTGTGCTGAACAGTGACCGCCCCGAGGTGCGTGTGGCCAGCGTGCAGGCAATGATCAGCCACGCCCGCGTGCTGGACGGCCTGGGGCTGACCCGCAGCACCTGGAACCTGCTGCTGCTGCACGGCGGCAAGGGGGGCCGCGCCGCCGAATTGCAGGCCGTCATTCCCGACCTGCCCGACGGCGTGCGCCTGCGCCTGGGACTGGAAAACGATGAGCGGGCGTATGGCCCGGCCGAATTGCTGCCGGTCTGTGAAGCCACCGGCACGCCCCTGGTGTTTGATGCCCACCACCATGTGGTGCGCGAAAAGCTGCCCGACCAGGAAGACCCCAGCGTGCGCGAGTGGGTGCTGGCCGCCCGGGGCACGTGGCAGCCCCCGTCCTGGCAGGTGGTGCACCTGAGCAACGGCCTGGAGGGCCCCGGGGACCGCCGCCACAGCCACCTGATCAGTGCGGTGCCCAGCGCCTACGCCGATGTGCCCTGGATAGAGGTGGAAGCCAAGGGCAAGGAGGAGGCGGTGGGCGCGCTGCAAAAGCTAAACGTCCCCTAAACCCACCGGGCCTGGGCCGCCCGGCACACTGGGGCATGCGAGTGGTGGTCATGGGCGTCATTGGCAGTGGCAAGACCGCGCTGGGGCAGGCCCTGGCCGGGGCCCTGGACTGGCCCTTTCTGGACGCCGACGACTATCACTCCGAGCAGGCGCGCGCCCAGATGGCGTCCGGCACCCCCATGACGGACGACGACCGCCGTCCCTGGCTGCTGGCCCTGCGCCGCGCCCTGGGCGAGCGCGGGCAGGTGGTCCTGGCCTGTTCGGCGTTGAAACGCCGCTACCGCGACGTGCTGCGGCTGCCCGGCACCCGGTTTCTGTACCTGGAGGTGCCGCCGGGGCTGGTGTACGAGCGCCTGGAAGCGCGCGACGGCCACTTTGCCGGGCCCGCGCTGCTGCCGTCTCAGTTTGAAGCGCTTGAACCACCCATGCCCAGCGAAACCGATGTGCTGACCCTGCACGTGGCGCCCGAGGATACCCCAGACGACCTGCGCGACCGCGCGCTGGCGCTGCTGGACCTGCCCTGAGAGCGGCCTTCAGGCGTTCCTGAGACGGCCTCCGACCCCATCCTGGGCAACAGCGGTTCAGGGTGGGGCGGACTGGCACAGCAGCGCCGCAGAGCGGAAAAGGGAACAGCACCCCTCCAGGCGTGGAAACGATAAGCCGGCCCTGTCCTGGCCTGTCGGCGGAACAGATGAAGTCCATATGAATATGGGTGGGCCCCGGACGCTGGTCAACCTCGCGTGCGCGCCGGGGGCCGGGCTTCTATGCTCAGGCCATGAGCCTGCTCCGCTTCGCTGCGACCACCACCCTTCTGCTGGCCTCTGGTGCAGGGGCAGCGGGCCTGCTGGGCACGGGCGGCGCCGTGTCCACCAGCCCGTTTTGCCGGCAGTACAGCTGCGCGCTGCTGGAACAGTCCGGACGCACCTGGACCTACGAACTGCGCCGCAACGGCTCGCAGCTGCTGGAGGTGCAGCGCGAGTCAGGCGAGCCGGGCAGCCGCATTACGTCCATCAGCCTGCATTCGTACAACGACGACGTGAACGCCGACCTCGACCGGTCCACCTTCGCGGCGGTGCAGCAACTGGCCATGGGGTTCGTGTCCAACACGGGCCGCCTGGAGAACTGTTACGCCCTGGACGGCAGTCAGTACCGCGTGCTGGCCACCAGCCCTGACGACCGCACCTCGCGCATCTACTGCGACTGGGACCCGGCGTACACCCGCTTTGTTATCGAAGCCGACCGCGCGTACCTGACCCGCACCGCCCCCAGCGCCGCCACGCTCACCAGTGGACCCACCAAACTCAACGTCTGGGCCTTCCGCTCGTGCCGGTCGGCGGCCGGGGTGAACACCTTCCTCGTGATGGGGCAGGCGGCCCGCTGCGACCTCGTGATTGAAACCAAGGGCGCGCAGAGCCCCGTGGTGCGGGCCGAATTCCAGTACGAGATCGAGTATGTGCAGGGCGGGCAGTACGTGAAAAAGCTGCTGCCCGAAAAGGAGGTCTGGCTGCCCGGCCGCACCCCGGGCCCGCTGGATCCGCGCCTGAGCCAGCAGGGGCGCACGGTCACCGCCAACCTCAGCCTGGCAGTGAGGGCGGTGGCGGGGCGGCAGGTGACCAGCCTGAACACCATTGCCCGCCTGACCTTCGCCAATGGTGCGGTGAAAACGGCCTACGAACCGCTGCTGGTGCGCTGATCGGGGTACCCAGAGGCGCTGAGGCACTCGCCCTCAGCGCCTCTGGGCGCTGGTGTGAACATGGTCCCGCAACCCATCACCCGCTGCCTGCGCCCTGCGCTACCCTGCAGGGCGTGAACGTCGTTGTGTTCGACCTGGAAACCACTGGCCTCTCGCCCGAGCGGGACGGCATTGTGGAAATCGGCGCGCTGCGCATTGTGGACGGCCAGGTGGATGAAACGCAGAAGTTTGAAACCCTGGTGCGCCCCACGGGGGAGGCGGGACAGCCCCTGCTGATTCCCTGGCGCGCCGAGCGGGTACACGGCATCAGCAACGAGATGGTGCGCGGCGCCCCGGGGTTGCCGGAGGTGCTGCCCGAGTTTCTGGACTTCGTGAACGGCTGGCCGGTGGTGGCACACAACATCGGCTTTGACGGCGGCTTTATGCGGGTGCACGCCCGCCGCCACGGTCTGGACTGGACCCCGGCCGCCGAGCACTGCACCGTGCAGCTCTCGCGCCGCGCCTTTCCCAAAGAGCGCGCCCATAACCTGAATGCCCTGGCCGACCGCCTGGGCCTGAACTTTGCCCCCGGGGGCCGCCACCGCAGTTTCGGGGACGTGCAGGTGACGGCCCAGGCGTACGTGCGCCTGATGGAGCGCCTGGGGGTGGGGGTCTGAGCGCCGCCCCCAGGCCCTGCCCTTATTTCCTGGCTGCCGCCGAGCGGGGCACAAACACCACCGCGTTGGGCACCGGGCGGCTCCAGACCGTGTTCAGGTAGCCGCCCAGGCCCGCGTAGCCGCCGGTCAGGTAGGCGGCTGAACTGCTGCCGCTGTCCAGGCGCACCGCGTCGCGCACGCCCGCCGCTGCCAGGGCCGCCGCAAAGGCTTCGGGGGTGCCGTGCTCGAAGTAGGCCACCGTGGGCTGCCCGCTCAGGGTCCCCACGGCGACCTGCCGGGTGGGGCGCCACACGTTGGTGGCGGTGTTAAAGCCCTCGCGCGCCGGGTTGATCGCCACGCGCCCGCCCTGCACCAGCAGCGGCCCGGCGCTCAGGGCGTCCTGGGCGGTGTCCCAGGGGGCGTCGGTGGCGCGCCAGTTCAGACTGACCGTCAGGGGCGCGCCCGCCGCGGCGGGCAACTGGGGAAAGCGGGCCGGGTCAAAGGTCAGGGCCAGGGTGCCGGCAGGGGGTACGTTCACCCCGGTCAGGGCGCGCGC
Source organism: Deinococcus arcticus (assembly GCF_003028415.1). Taxonomy (NCBI): domain Bacteria; kingdom Thermotogati; phylum Deinococcota; class Deinococci; order Deinococcales; family Deinococcaceae; genus Deinococcus; species Deinococcus arcticus. Next base: position 282,743 of record NZ_PYSV01000003.1, on the reverse strand, counting down.
CACAGCGGCGCTGCTGGGCGCAAGGTACAGGGTGCTCAGCGCGTCGGCGCCCACCCGCGTGCGGCCGTCGCCCACAAAGGCGGTCAGCAGCGCCGGGTCGGGTTTGCTGCGCACGCTGTTCACCGTGACGCTGAAGCCGGTCCCCGAGACCACGTAGCGGGGTTTCGGGTAGCCGAACAGCGTCTCGCCCTGCGCGGTAAAGCCCAGCGTGGCGCGCTTTTCTAGGCTGCCGGCGGTCATCAGTCCCCCCACCGCCACGAGGTCCACGGGCAGGTTGCTGGCCGGGTCGAAGTAGCCGCCGTTCACGCCCGCCACCCCGCCCACCGAGCGCACCAGATCCGCCACGCCGCTGGCCCGGCCCGCCGGCGCCGTGACCACGCGCGGCACATACACAGCCGGGTCAAAGCTCAGCAGGTGCAGCTTGCCCAGCGCGCGGTAGGTCACGCCCTCCGGCAGGGCCTCCGGGTTGATGGGCGGCGGCACGCGGCTGTCGGTATAGGTGGTCGTGTCGATCACAATACGGGGCGGGTTGTCCAGGGCAAAAACCTCGCTGCGCCCGCCCTGGGTGCCCAGGTACACGGCGCTGCCGCCGGGGCCCGCCGAGACGGTCAGGGTATCGCCCGATTCCAGCGTCTGCGTGCCGGGCTGCGCCCCCACCCCGGGCAGGCCGATGCTCAGGCCCTGGGCCTCACGGGTGACGGTGTGCGCTGCGGGCCCGCTGAGTTCCAGCACCACCCGCTGCACCTCCACGGTGCGGTGCAGGGTGCGGCTCACACGCACGGTGGCCAGGTGCGTATTCAGGGGCGTGGGGCTGGGCGCCGGGGTCACTGGCGTGGGAACTGGGGCCACCGGCGCGGCCGTGACCGGGGAGGGCGGCAGTGTGTCGGCGGGCACGCTGGCCGGCGCGGCGAAGTCCAGCAGGCCCGGGGTATCGGCCAGCACGGGGACCCCCAGGGCGCTCAGGGCCGCGAGCGGCACGTACAGGCTGCCGCCCGCCAGTTCGGGCAGCGGCAGCCGCTGGGTCAGGGCAAAGCCAATGGCCCGCCAGCCGGTGGCCGGGGCGTAGCGCAGTTCACGGGCGCCGTACAGCAGCCGCACGTCCTGCGGGTCGTTGCGCACCGCCACGCCCAGCCGGGGCAGGGTCCAGACCGCCAGCGCCTCGCCGCCCGCAAACTGCCGGGTGTCCACGGCGCCGCTTTGCAGCAGGCCGCCGATGGCCACAGGCCTCGCCCCCGCCGCGCCGCCCAGCAGGGCGCCCACCAGAACCAGGGCCACAAAGGACCGATTGCCGCGCTTGACCATCACGCGGGCGAGTGTAGTGCCGTGCTGGCGCTGGTGGGTGAGCCTTTCGTCAGCTGCCGCGCGCCGTGGACCTGGCCCCCGGAGTCAGTCAGGCTCTTGTATGAAAAACGCCCTTACACTGACGGGCATATGATCGAACCCACCCTGGCACTCTACGGCGACGCGTTTGAGCGCGTGGATCAGCATATTCAGGAGCTCCTGGAAACCACGGGCGTGCGCTACGGCCTGCTGGTGGACCGCAAGGGGTTCGTGCTCTCGCACAAAGAAGCGCTGTGGGCGCCCCGCCCCCCCGCGCTGGACAGCGTGGCCACGCTGGTGGCCAGCAACGCCGCCGCCACCGCTGCGCTGGCGAACATGCTGGGCGAGCGCACCTTCAGTGAGCAGATCCACCAGGGTGAAAACGGCACCCTATACGTGGAATCCGTGGGCACCGACTCGCTCCTGACGCTGATCTTCGACGCCTCGGTGCCGCTGGGCAAGGTCAAGGTGTACGCCAAGAAGACCATCACGCAGATCGCAGCGATCCTGGACGAACTCAAGGACCTGCCGCCTGTGCAACTGAATGACGACTTCAGCCAGGGTGCGGCGTCCCTGCTCGACGACCTGCTCGGTTAAGCCGCGCGCATTTCTTCAGGAGGACACCCATGAGCACCATCAACTTCGCGGCGCGTGAAATCAACTGCAAGATCGTCTACTACGGCCCCGGCATGAGCGGCAAGACCACCAACCTCAAGCACGTGTTTTCCAAGGTGCCCGGGCACCTGCGCGGCGAGATGGTCTCCCTGGCCACCGAGGACGAGCGCACCCTGTTCTTCGACTTTCTGCCGCTGGACCTGGGCAGCGTGCAGGGCTTCAAGACCCGCTTTCACCTGTACACCGTGCCGGGACAGGTGTTCTACAACGCCAGCCGCAAACTGATTCTGCGCGGCGTGGACGGCATCGTGTTCGTGGCCGACAGCGCGCCCAACCGCCTGCGCGCCAACGCCGAGAGCATGCGCAACCTGCGCGAGAACCTGCAGGAACACGGCATTGACGTGCGCGACGTGCCCATCGTGCTGCAGATCAACAAGCGCGACCTGCCCGACGCCCTGCCCACCTCCATGATCCGCGCGGTGATTGACCCCAAGCAGGAACTGCAGATGTTCGAGGCCATGTCTGACAAGGGCGTGGGCGTGTTCGAGACGCTCAAGACGGTCAGCCGACTGGTGCTGGAACGGCTGTCGCAGAACAAGTAGGGGTTATGGGCCTTGGGCCATGAGCCATGGGGGAGGGCCCCGGCTCATGGCCCATGGCTTATGGCAGATGGCAAAAACCAGGGGGGAGAGGCGGGCTTCTCCCCCCTGCCGTTCCTCATGGCCCAGAGCCCAGAGCTCATGGCCCAACAAAAAGCCCCCGGCGCGCAACCGCACCCGGGGGCCCTTCGCTTTACGCCGTTACGCCCACTTGATCAGGCCGGCTTCCAGGTCGTTGCTCAGGCCCTCAATCACCGGCAGCATCCGCACGCCCACCGAGTACAGGCCGCTGTTCTGCAGGGGCACGTCGGCGCTGAAGGTGCCGTCGCCGTGGCTGCGCAGCGGCATGCGGGTCAGGTGCTCGCCGCGCTTGAGCACTGCCTCCACGCGCAGCTCGCTCAGGTTGATGCCGGCCGGGTTCACCTGCGCGCGCACCGGCACCGTCTGGCCGGGGTGGGTGGTGGCGGGCAGCTGCGCCTGGGCCATGAGGGTGGTGTAGGGCCACTGCTGGCGCACCCAGCCCTTCCAGCTTGCAATTTCGCGGGCGCGGGCGCTGCTGTGCTCGGCCAGGGCGGCGCCCCTGTGCGCAATGGGCAGGTAGTACTTCTGGGTGTAGTCAATCACCTGGCGCTGCATGGAAAAGCGCGGGCTGACCGTCTGAATGGCGCGGCGCACCGTGTCGGCCCAGGAATCGGCGTCGGTGGGGGCCCCGTAGTAGCGCGGCACGATGTCCTGCTCCAGCGTGTGGTACATGGAATAGGCGTCGGCGTCGTCCTGTACGTTCAGGTCGGCGTATTCGCGCTCCTCGCCAATGGGCCAGCCGTTGGTGCCGTCATAGCCTTCGCGCCACCAGCCGTCCAGAATAGACAGGTTGGGGCTGCCATTGAAGCTGGCCTTCATGCCGCTGGTGCCCGAAGCCTCCAGGGGGCGGCGGGGGTTGTTCAGCCAGATGTCCACGCCCTGCACGAGGTGGCGGGCCACGTTCATGTCGTAATTTTCCAGAATCACGATCTTGCCCCGGAACTCGGGTTCCTGGCTGACCCGGTAAATTTCCTGAATAAACGCCTTGCCCGGGTTGTCGGCCGGGTGCGCCTTGCCCGCAAACACAAACTGCACCGGGCGCTCGGGGTGGTTCACAATCCGGCTCAGACGCGCCTTGTCGCGGAACAGCAGCGTGGCGCGTTTGTAGGTGGCAAAGCGCCGCGCAAAGCCGATGGTCAGGGTGTTCTCGTCCAGCAGGCTGCCGGCAGCGGCCACGTCGGCGGCCGAGGCCCCGTTGCGCAGATTCTGCTCGCGCACCCGGGCGCGCACGAACGAGATCATCTCGCGCTTCATCTCGCGCTGCACGCCGCGCAGCTGCTCGTCGCTCAGGCGCTCGACGGCCTGCCACATCGCTTCTTCTTCCAGCCGCTCGGTCCAGTCCGCCGGCAGCACGGTGGACAGCAGGTCGCGCATGGCCTGGCTGGTAAAGGTGAGGTTGTGCGCGCCGTTTGTCACGTGCCCGATAGGCACTTCCCCGGCCTCGGCGCCCTCGTACAGGAATTTCCACATGTCGCGGCTGACTTCGCCGTGCAGTTCGGACACGCCGTTGGCGGCGCGGCTGAGGTTCAGCGCAAAGACCGTCATGGAAAAGGTGGGCACCAGATGGCCGTCCCACATCTGGTCGTGGCGGGCCAGGGCGTACAGGTCGTCGCGCCCCGTGTTCAGCAGGCCCGGCCACTTGCCCAGGTAGCGGTCCATCAGGTCATAGGCAAAGGCGTCGTTGCCCGCCGGCACCGGCGTGTGGGTGGTAAACAGCGTGCTGGCCGCCACCGTTTCCACGGCGGTGCGGAAGTCCAGCCCCTGGGCCACCGCCTCGCGGATGCGCTCCAGGCTCAGCAGGGCGGCGTGGCCCTCGTTCATGTGGTACACGTCGCCGGGAATGCCCAGCAGGCGCAGGGCGCGAATGCCTGCCACGCCCAGCAGCACGTACTGCTGCACGCGCAGTTCCTGGTTGCCGCCGTACAGGCGGGCCGTGAGCTTGCGGTCGTCCTCACTGTTCTCGGGCACGTTGCTGTCCAGCAGCAGCACGCGAATGCGGCCCACGTTCAGGTTCCACACGCGCACATGCACGTCCCGGTCGGCCATGCGCACCTTCACCCGGGCGTCCTGGCCCGCCGGGGTCTGGGCCGGGGTGATGGGCAGGGTGGTCAGGTCCAGCTCGTCGTAGGCCTCGGTCTGCCACCCGTCCTTGTCGAACAGCTGCCGGAAATACCCCTGGTGAAACAGCATGCCCACGGCCGTAAAGGAAATCCCCAGGTCGGACGCACTCTTGCAGTGGTCGCCGGCCAGCACGCCCAGGCCGCCCGAATAGATGGGCAGCGACTCGTGAAAGGCGTATTCCATGCTGAAGTACGCCACTGGCTTCATTCCCGGCGCGTTCTTGCTGGCCCAGGTGTCCTTCTTGCCCATGTAGGCGTCGAACTCGGCCATCACCGAGGCGTAGCGCGCGAGGTAGGCGGGGTCGGCGGCCAGCGCCTGCAGGCGGGCCTGGGGCACTTCCAGCAGGGTGCGCACGGGATTGCGTTGGAAGCGCTCCCACAATTCTGGGTCCAGATCCTGGTACAGCGCCTGTGCATGTGGGGTCCACGACCAGTAGAGGTTGTATGCCAGTTCCGACAGGCGGGCGATGCTGGACGGCAGCTGAGGCAGCACCGTGACTTTGCCAATGACGTTCATACAATCCTGAGCTTACACGACCGCCCTTTGGCCGGGGCCCGCGCTGCTTGGGCATGACTGGCGCGGCGGGGACCCGGTTCGTGGCAGCATGGCGGCTGTGACGTTTTCGGATGAGGTGCGAGCCGCGCTGCTGGCCGAGGGCGACCGGCTGGCCCGGCGCCTGACCCAGACCCTGCAGGTCACGGCCGCCGATCCGCCCCGCCTGACCCTGCTGGGCCGCAGCCTCGCGCTGAATCTGGTGGGTGCGCTGCTGCCCACGCTGGAACAGGTGGCGCGCCACTCCCGGGCGCCGCTGCGCGCCGGGGTCACGCTGGACCGCGTGGGGGCCCCGCAACTGCAGACGTGGTGGGGCGAGCAGCCCGGGGCCTGCCTGCCGGTGGCGGACCTGCTGAACGATCTGCTGCTCACCCCGGGCGGGCAGTGGCACCCGCCGGTGCGCGACGCCCTGCAGGGGGCCCTGGGCGCCAGCGAACACGGCGCCGAGCGGGCCCTGGTGACGTGCCTGCGCAGCCCGCCGGTGCTGCGCAGCATGGAAAGGGTGGTGCGGCGCCTGCTCCGGCCCCCTGATTCGGCGGCAGTGGCCGCGCAGGACGCCGGGCCGCGGCAAGACTGACCAACGCCCTTCCGGGGGTGAAGGGGCGCCACTGGGCTGGGTGATGCGGTGGGAGAGACGGGAGCATCTGCCCTTCGCAGGCAGTCGCCCTGCGAGGCTCTGCCCGTGGGGGCATCCGAGTTCCGAACACTGCCGTCATGTGTTCCGGAATTGTTCCGACCGGAGGGACGCGCAGAGGCGCAGCAGAGCAGGAAAAGAGACGGCTGTCCAGGCATTGGAGGAACATCCGCCTTCTTCCCGGATGTTCCGAAAATGGACGGCCGTCCGTATCAGGGGTGGAAGCCGGGGCTGTGTTCCGGCGGCTTTACTTCTGTTCGGGCTGGGCCACGGGCAGCGGCGCCTGCAGATGACGGGTGAGCAGCACCAGCACGGTCAGCGCATGCACGCACAGCAGCGCGAACAGTTCCAGCGTGGGCTTCATGGCGTAGCCGGCGGCGCCCACCAGTTGAAACAGGGTCAGGATCAGCAGGCCCTGGGCGCGCTGCTCTGGCCGGTACAGAAAAACAAAGGTGCCACCGACCATGCTGAACATCAGCGGCAGCAACAGGGCGTTTAACATCTCTTGATCCATGCCTCATTATTGTCCGCCGTTTCTGACAGGCATATGACCTTTGGCTGGGAAAGCGTCAGCGTCTAGACAGCTGAGGGGAAGGAGGTTCATGGGTGAAAGGTGTTGGGAGATGGACTTGACGCGCTCGTCAGCGTGCTGGCACCTGCTCGGGCGCTCGGGTGGAGCGGCAATGCGGGGCTGCCGCTGGCCGCACAGGAAAAATGGGCCGCTGTCGCAAGACGGCTTGAACCTCGCTGGTTCCCACACCTCTGTGCTCACAGCCGGTAGCGGGCCACCTTCTCCGGGTCCAGGGCGTGGGCACGCAGGGCGGCCACATCCAGCCAGCCGTCTTGAAACGTGATGGGCTGGTTCAGCAGGTCGTCTTGCAGCTTCAGCACAAAGCTCAGTTCGCAGGGCTCGGTTACCTCGCTTTGCGTGGACAGCAGCGCCGCGTGCAGGGTGCCCAGGCCGGTGCTGGCCTGCGAGCCCACCATGCCGCGTTTGCCCGCCGCCGCCGCCCGGCGCAACATGGCCCGGCCATCGGTCAAGCCGTTGCGCGCCGTTTTCACGTTCAGCACGTCAAAGGTGTCAAAGTCCAGTTCGCGTTCCAGGTCGGCGGGGGTAAAGCAGGAATCGTCGGCCACGATGGGCAGGCGGCCCTGGGCGTGCAGCGCTGCGCGGGCGCGCAGGTCACGGGCGGGCAGGGGCTCTTCCACATACAGCAGCCCCGCTTCCCGCATGGCGTCCAGGGCGGCCGGGGCCGTGCCGGGGGTCAGGGTCTCGTTGCTGTCGGCGTACAGCTGCACCTCCGGGCCAAACTCGTCGCGCAGGGCCAAGATCACCGCCAGGTCGCGGGCATGGTCGCGGCCCACCTTCACCTTCAGGCAGCGCACCCCGGCCGCGGCCACCCGCCGCGCCTCGGCCAGCATCTCGGCGGGCGGGGCGATACCCAGGATGAAACTCACGCGCACCCGGGTGTTCGGGCCCAGCAGGGTGTCGAACAGGCTCTGCCCCTGGGCGCGGGCGCGGGCGTCGTGCAGGGCCATGTCCAGCGCCCCGCGCGCCGTATGGTTGTTGGCCACGCTGCCGCGCACCCGGTTCAGGGCCGCTTCATCGGTGATCGGCAGGCCCAGCAGCGCGCTTTCCAGGTGGGCCAGAATCGCCACCACGCTCGCCGGGGTCTCGCCGTAGATGCTGGGCCTGGGGGTCGCCTCGGCCACGCCCACCGTGCCGTCGGACAGGGTGACCTGCACCAGCACATGCTCGGCGGCGTGCAGCGCCGAGTGCGCGCCCCAGGCCAGCGCCGAGGTCAGCGGCAGGCGGTAGGGAAGGGCCGTGACCTGGGCAACCGTGGGCGCACTCACAGCGTTTCACCGGGCCCGGCCCAGCGCCGAGTGGCCGCCGCCACCTCGGCTGGCGACAGCCGGTCCGTGTCCAGCACCAGCGCCCGGGTGGGGGGCAGGGTGCGCAAAAAGGCCTCGGCGGCGGCCGGGTCGTAGTGGCGGCGTTCGCTGAGCACAATGCTGGTCTTGGCGCGCACCTCGGCCGGGGCGTGGCCCTGGGTCACCAGCGCAGCCAGGGCGTCCAATTCGGCTTCCGTAAACACCTCGGGTGCGCCGGGCAGCGCGGCCAGTTCGGCGCGCAGGTCTGGGCCGGTGCGCCCCGGGGCCACCCCATCAAACGCGTCGGCGCGGCCCAGCAACCGGCGCACCCGCACCGCGTCCGGGGCCCCCAGCGCCACAAAGCGCCACGCCGCAAAGGTCTGGGCCGCGTACCGCACCTCGTCCAGCCCACGCAGGCCGTCGAACACCAGCGGGCCGGTCCAGTGCGCGGTGTCGGCCACCAGGGCCCCCAGCGCCTGGGCCATGCCGCCGGGGTGCTCGCGGCGGTAACGGGCGGTCAGGGCGAAGCGCTCCTCGCGGTCGCGCACTGGCCCGCCGGCCAGCGGCGCAATCATCACGGCGTCGGTGACCTCGCGGCGGTCGGGCAATACCTGCATGCCACGGTTCAGGCCCTGCAGGGCCGCCAGGGCGGTACTTTTGCCCACGCCAGTCACCCCCACCAGCACAGTCAGGGGGCAGGTGCCCAGCTGCCGTTCACCGGGGCCGGGTGGGGGCGGAGCCGCGCGCAGAAACGCCAGAGCAGCACTCATGGCCCTGAGCGTACGCCCTGGGCGGGTCCTGGCCCCCGGGGTTGCACAAACGTTGGCTTCCGGGGGGCAGGGGTGGGGGACAGCGCCTGTTCCGCCGGAGCGTGGTGTGCGGCGGTGGGCAGGCGTGCCGGGGGCCCCGGCAAAGGACGGCCACAGCGCCCCCGGGCCCCCGGGCCGCTGCAGGTCATAAAGGGCAGCCCAAGAATGGGTCAAGCGGCGGTAACGCCCGGCCCATGACGCCGGGTGGGCGCCTGTTCTTACACTGCCTGACGGAGGCCCTATGACCCGACTGAAAGGCAATTCTGGTGGCGGCGGTGGGCGCGTGCTGCTCATTGTGCTCATCCTGCTCGTGCTGTTCCTGCTGCTGTACTTCTTCTACCTCAAGCCCCAGGGGCTGCTGGACCTCGGCTTTATCTGAGGCGCCGGGCGGACCGGGCGCGGGTGCTGCGCCCGCACCCTGGCCAGCCATTCCCGGGCGCCTGAAGCGCCCCCACTGTTCTTCTCGCCTCTCAAGTTTCCTCTGGAGCGTGCTGCATGATTAAAGGCAAAGATCTTCTGGGTCGCCCGATTGTCGCTGTGGGTAGCGGCGAGCGGCTTGACCGTGTGCATGACGTGATTTTCGACCATCAGGCCAATCAGGTGCTGGGGCTGCTGGTGGACGAGGGCGGCTGGTTCAGCGCCGCCAAGGTGGTGCCCTTCGAGCGCATTCGCAGCATCGGTGAGGACGCCATCATGATCGGCACCCCCGAGGACGTGACCACCACCCGCGAGGACGGCCGCCTGAAAGACGCGCTGGACAGCAAGGTGAGCCTCGTGGGCCTGACCCTGCTGACCACCGACGGCCAGAACCTGGGCAAGATTGCCGACGTGTTCTTCGACGACCACACGGGCCGCGTGGAGGGCTACGAGTCCACTGGCGGGCTGTTTGCCGACCTGACCAGCGGGCGCACCTTTGTGCCGGCCCCCGAGCAGGTGCAGATTGGTGTGGACACGGCGCTGGTGCCGCCAGCGGTGGCCCAGGCCATGCAGGAGCAGGAGGAAGGCGGCATCAAGGGCGCGCTGGTCTCGGCCGGGCAGAGCATCAAGGGGGCCTACGAGAACATTGCCGAGGCCACCAAGGAGCGCCAGAAGGAATACGTGGTGGGCAAGACTGCGGGCGGCGACATCACCGACGCGGATGGTCACCTGCTGGTGGCCAAGGGTGAGACCATCACCGAGGCCCACGCGGAGGCCGCCGACGGCGCAGGCAAGCTGACGGCCCTGGCCACCGCCGCCACCGGGGGCGTGCTGGCCGACGCCTATGGCAGCGCCCGCGAGCGCGTACAGGACACCTACGAGGACGTGAAGAACGCCACCGCCGAGCGCCAGAAAGCGTATGTGGTGGGCAAGACCGCACGCAGCGAGATCACCACCGACACCGGCGAGATCATTGTGCCTGCAGGCGCCACCATCACCACCCACCAGGCCGAGCGCGCCGAGCAGACCGGGCGCCTGGCCGCCCTGACGGCGGCGGCCACCGGCGGCGCCCTGCAAGAAGGCGTGCAGACCCTGCGCGAGCGCCAGCAGGCCGACCCCAACTCGGTGGAAGCGGCCATTGGGCGCCGCGTGAAGACCGACGTGCGGGCCCCCGGCGGCAGCATCGTGGCGGCCACCGGTCAGATTGTGACTCCGGCCATTGCCGAGCGCGCCCGCCACGTGGGTGTGGAAAGCGCACTGATTGCCGCCACCACCGGCGCGGCCACGGCCGCAGCGGCCCCGGCCGGGGGCGGCCTGGCCGGCGTGACCGAGAGTGCCGGCAGCCTCATTGACCGCGCCAAGGCGTGGCTGGGCGACAAGCGCGATCAGGCCGAGGGTGCCTTGGAGCAGCGCCAGCAGGAGGCCATGGAGCAGCGTGTGCGCGACGCCCTGGGCCGCCCCGTCACCCGCGTGATTCTGGCTCCCGACGACTCGATCATTCTGAACATTGGCGAGATCGTGACCCACAAGGCCGTGCAGGCCGCGCGGGACGGCGACGTGCTGGACATTCTGGTGAGCAGCGTCAGCAAGGACGAGCCGCACCTGGATCCCCTGGCCAGCCGCCCCGAGGCCCACGGTGAGGCGGCGCTGGAGAGCCAGCCCGAGCCCTTTGCCCCCGGCCAGAGTGCCCAGGCTCAGCCCGCCCAGACTCAGGCGACCCCGGGCCAGCCCACCCAGACGCCGGCTACACAGACGCCGGCCACCCAGACGCCGGCCACGCCGGGCCAGACAGACCCGAACCGCACGGACCGGCCTCTCTAACCCGCCCCTGTCCCCGGGCCGCCCCTCTCCGCTGTGTGGGGGGCGGCCCGTTTACTGTCGCGGCTTCCGGCCTATCCTGGGCCCATGATTCAGGCGCTGATTGGTCAGACCCCGCTGCTGCACCTGCAGCGCGTCACCGAGCCCGGGATGGCTGAGGTGTTTGTGAAACTGGAGGGCCAGAACCCGGGCGGCAGCATCAAGGACCGCACTGCCCTGGGGCTGGTGGAAGACGCCGAGCGCCGGGGCCTGCTGCAGCCCGGCGGCACCATCGTGGAGCCCACCAGCGGCAATACCGGCATTGGGCTGGCGCAGGTGGCGGCGGCCAAGGGCTACCGGCTGATTCTGTGCATGCCCGCCAGCATGAGCGAGGAGCGCAAGCGCACCCTGGTGGCCTACGGCGCCGAACTGGTGCTGACCGACCCCGCCCGGCGCATGCTGGCCGCCATTGAAGAGGCCGAGAAGATTGTGCAGGAACGCGGCGCAGTCATGATGAACCAGTTCGCCAACCCTGCCAATCCCGCCACCCACGAGCGCACCACCGGCCCCGAGCTGTGGGCACAGATGGACGGACGCATCGACGCTTTTGTGTACGGCAGCGGCACGGGCGGGACCATCAGCGGGGTGGGGCGCTTTCTGAAACGGCAGAATCCGGCCGCGCAGGTGATCGCCTGCGAACCGGCGCGCAGCAACGTGCTCAGCGGCGGCCAGATGGGCAGCCACGGCTTTCAGGGCATGGGCCCCGGCTTTATCCCGGCCAACCTGGACCGCGCGGTGATTGACGAGGTCATGGAGGTCTGGGAGGAAGATGCCTACCCGCTGGCCCGGCGCCTGGCGCGCGAGGAAGGGGTGTTTGTGGGCATGAGCAGCGGCGCCATGGTCTGGGCTGCGCTGGCGGTGGCCCGGCGCCTGGGCCCTGGTAAGCGCGTGGCGACCATCGCCTGCGACACGGGCGCCCGGTATCTCACCACCAGTCTTTTCGCCGGCGACGACGACACGCCCCCGGGCTATGCCCCGCGCTCCCGCGAGCCCCTGGGCTGAGCCGGGGAAGGCTGCTGCCCACTTGACACGTTAAAAGATAAAGTCGTAGGCCCTGCAATCAACTTGACAAAGTAAACCAGAAGGATTTATGGTGTGCTTCAGACAGAGGCGTCAAGCAGGCGTTGTTTCTGTTCCGGAGGGCACATCATGACCAACGTACTGTTCATTCAGGGCAACCCCAAGAGTCTTTCTGAATCCACCTCGCGCCAGCTGGGTCAGCAGTTTGTGGACGCCTACGTGGCCGCCCATCCTGGTGCGCAGGTCACGTCGCTGGACCTGTATCAGGCCGAGATTCCCCTCATTGACGCCGACGTGATGACCGGCTGGGGCAAGCTGGCCCGTCAGGAAGACCTGCTGCCCCATGAGGCCCAGAAGGTGGCCCGCCTGGGCGAACTGGTGGACCAGTTCCTGGCCGCCGATCTGCTGGTGTTTGCCGCGCCCATGTGGAACTTTGGCTACCCCCCCATGGTCAAGGCCTACATGGACGCGGTGGCAGTGGCTGGCAAGACCTTCCGCTACGGTCCGCAGGGCCCCATAGGCCTGGCCACCGGCAAGCAGGCCGTGATCGTGGAGACGCGCGGCGGCTTCTGGAGCGCCCCCGAGGCCAGTGCCATGGAGCACTCGGCCAGTCACCTGCGCGCCTTCTTAGGCTTTCTGGGCGTGACTGACGTGGAAACAGTCTTTGCCGAGGGCCTGAACTTTGACCCTGGCCGCAGCGACGAGATTCTGGCCGATGCCGGCGAACGCGCCCGCGCCCTGGCCGGGCGCCTGGCCGCCGGGACCCTGCAACCCGCCTGAAGCCCATGAAGCACAGGGCCCCGGACCTCAAGTGTCCGGGGCCTTTCTGTTGCGCGTGTGCGGGTTAATAGCGTGGGTGGTCCTAGCGCCGCCCGCCGCCGAACATGCCAATCAGGTCGTCCAGGGCGCCGCCGTCGCCGTCGCGGTCCAGGGCGCGGTTCAGGGTGCCGAACAGGTCGCCCCCGCCGCGCTGGGCCGGGCTCTGGTTGTGGGGCACGCCCTGGCTGGGGTAGCCAGGAATCACCGGGCCGCCGCCCAGCACGCCCCCGCCCTGGCTGTAGGGGTCGGGCTGCTGACGCGGCGTGGTCTGGGGGTGGCCGCCCCCATTCAACAGCCCGCCCAGCAGGCCCCCCAGGCCGCCCCCGGCGCCGCCCAGCAAACCACCCAGAATGCTGCCCAGATCGCCGCCCTGCCCAGGCATCTGCCCGCCGCTGCCCGGTGTGGGGAAGCCCGGCGCGCCTCCCTGTCCCTGGCGCTGGCGGCTCAGGTAGCCCAGCACCAGCGGCGCCAGCATGGTCAGCAGTTGCATGGCCAGCTGCGGATCAATGCCCGCGCGGCGGCCCACCGCCTGCGCGGCCTGGCTCTGCTGCCCGCCGAACACATGCCCCAGAATCTTCTGGCCATCGGTGGGGTCGGGCAGTTGCCCCTGCCCAAACGCACTGAGGGCCGAGCCGTCGTGGCGCTCCAGGGCTCGGCCCAGGGTGTCCAGGCCGCCGGGCTGCGCCGCGTTGCGCGTCAGGGCGCCCAGCAGCAGGGGCAGGGCCGCTTCCATGGCCGCTTCGGTCTGCTGCGGGCTGGTGCCCAGCTGCCGGCCCATGGTCTGTCCGGCGCCGCCCAGGCCGCCCAGTTGACTGAGAATGTCCATCATGGTGTGTGCCTCCTGTGGCATGGAAAAGATGCAGGTTCCAGCGTAGGGCGCGCGTCTGGGCCCGGCATGCAGGGCGCGTTGAGGAAACCCTGAGACGGCCCCGGGAGAACAGGGATGGTGGGCACAGCGCGGGCCCCGGGTGCAGTAAGTAGGCATTGGGGAGCTGACTCCGGCCTGAGCCTGAGGCGGAACAGCTGCCCAGCCGAAGAAACCCCGTCCCCCCACCCCTCACCCTCCGCCAAGCGGCCTATACCCGGCCCGGGCCCGCGCCCGGTACCCTGAGCGCTTCCGGTTCGGCACACTGGAAGGAGGGGGAACATCATGACCATTGCACCGGCGCCCGCGCGCGCCAGGGGCGCCGTCCTGTGGTCGGCGCTGGCCCTGCCCTGGGCGGTGGCCCGGCTGGGCTTCCGGCGGCAGTTCGCCTATCCGCAGGCGGCGCTCTGGGGCCTGATCACCAACACGTTTTTCGGGGTGCTGCGCGTGGCGGTGCTGCTGGCGCTGTTCGGCACACGCCCCCAGGTGGCGGGCTACACCGCGCAGGACGCGATCACCTACACCGGCCTGACCCAGGCGTTCATCATGGCCCTGAGCCTCTTTGGCTGGACCGATTTCATGCGCACCGTGCACCGGGGCGAGGTGGCGGCCGATCTGCTGCGGCCCCTGAACCTGCTGGGTTTCTGGGCCGCGCAGGACGCCGGGCGCGCGGCCGGGCAACTGGTGCTGCGCGGCCTGCCCATGCTGCTGCTCTTTGAAGGCCTGTGGGGCGTGGTGTGGCCGGCCGGGGCCCTGGCCTGGGTGCAGACGGTCCTGAGCGTGGGGCTGGCCTGGGCCTGCGGCTTTCTGTTCCGCTTTCTGGTCAACTGCGCGGCCTTCTGGTCGCCGGACGCGGCCGGTTTTGGCCGCTTTGCCTGGGCGCTGCTGGGCCTGGGCTGCGGCTTTCTGATGCCGCTGGCTTTCTTCCCGGACTGGTTCCAGGCGTGGCTCTCCTGGACCCCCTTTCCCGCCATGCTGAACACGGTCGTGGAGGTCTGGGTGGGGGTCAGGACGGGCGCCGCCGCCTGGAGCGCGCTGGGCGTGCAGGCGGCCTGGGCGCTGGCCCTGGGCCTGGTCACGGCCTTTACCCTGCACCGGGGTCTGCGGCGCCTGGAGGTGGCCGGTGGGTAGGTGGGTGGCCTCGGCGGGGCACCTGGGCCGCCTGTACCTGCGGCTGCTGGGCGCGCAGGTGCGCTCGCAAGGGGCCTACCGGGGGGCCCTGGTGCTGGACGCCCTGGGCACCCTGCTGATCACGGCGGCCGAGTTCGCGGCGCTGGCGCTGGTGCTGCCCCGCTTTGGCGGCCTGGGCGGCTGGACGCTGGGCGAGATCTGCCTGCTGTACGGCCTGGCCGAACTGTCGTTTGTGCTGATGGACCTGCTGTTCGGCGGCTTCGACGCCCCCAACCTCTCGGCGCATGTGCGCGCGGGTACCTTCTCCACCTTCCTGCTGCGCCCGGTGCCGCTGGTGGTGCAGGTGTTCGGCTCAGACTTTGCGCTGCGCCGGGTGGCGCGCATTGGGCTGGCCGGGGCCATCCTGGCCTACGGACTGGCGCATACCGCCCACGCCTGGACGGCCGCAGACGCCGGTCTGCTGCTGGGCTGCGTGCTGGGCCTGATCTGCTTTTTCGGCGGCCTGTTCGTGGTGGGCGGCACCCTCACCTTCTGGACGGTGGACAGCGTGGAGGCCATGAACGTGCTCACCTACGGCGGGCGCACCCTGATCAGTTACCCCATGGGCATCTATGGCGAGGCGCTGCGCAAGACCTTCACCTACCTGATTCCGGCGGCTTTTCTGTCCTACTTTCCGGTGCTGCACCTGCTGGGCCGCCCCCTGCCCGATGGCCTGCCCCCGGCCGCCGCTTTTCTGTCGCCCCTGGTGGGCCCCACCGTGCTGGCCCTGGCCTTTGCCTTCTGGCGCGTGGGCGTGCGCCGGTATCAGGGCACCGGAACGTAGGGGGGCTGGAGGCCCCGGGGTGGAGGAACAGCCTGTCCCAGAGCCCACACCCCCCCTTCCACACCCCCCAAAGGAGCACCCATGATTCACGTTGAACACCTGCACAAGACCTTCACCAGCCGGGGCGGCCCGCTCCTGCGCCCGGTGCGGCGGGTGCATGAAGCCGTGCGCGACATTTCCTTTCAGGTGGCCCCGGGCGAGATCGTGGGCTACCTGGGGCCCAACGGCGCGGGCAAAAGCACCACCGTCAAGATTCTGACCGGCCTGCTGGTGCCCGACCGGGGCGAGGTGCGCGTGGGCGGGCTGGTACCCTGGCAGGCCCGGCGCCAGCACGTGGCGCGCCTGGGGGCGGTGTTCGGGCAGCGCACCACCCTGTGGTGGGACCTGCCGGTGCGGGACAGCCTGGAACTGCTGCGCCACGTGTACCGGGTGCCTGCCGCGCGCTGGCAGGCCAACCTGCACACCTTTACCGAGCTGCTGGACCTGGGCCCCTTTCTGCACACCCCCGCCCGCGCCCTGAGCCTGGGCCAGCGCATGCGCGCCGATCTGGCCGCCGCCCTGCTGCACGACCCGGACCTGCTGTTTCTGGACGAGCCCACCGTGGGTCTGGACGTGGTGGCCAAGGAACGCATCCGCGACTTCGTGGCGCAGGTGAGCCGCGAGCGGGGCGTCACGGTGTTGCTGACCACGCACGACCTGGGTGACGTGGAGCGCCTGGCCGGGCGCGTGCTGATCATTGACCACGGCCAGCTGCTGTACGACGGCGCCCTGGGCCAGTTGCAGGCGCGCTACGGCAGCGCCCGCGAACTGCAGGTGGATTTTGAAGCCGCCCCCGCCGACCCCCAGGTGCCGGGCCTGACCCTGCTGGGCCACGAAGGACCCCGGGCCCGCTACGCCTTTACCGGGCCCGCCGCTGGTCCCATCGCCCGCGTGACCGCCCACGCCCCCGTGCGCGACCTGACGGTGAAAGAACCCGACATCGAGGCCACCATTCGCCGTATTTACGAGGGCGGGTTGCTGCGGGGAGCGCTACACTCGGGGGCATGACGCGCCGCACGGCCACCGAACCCGCGCCGCGAGGCCGGGACGATTCGCTCCTCCTGCCCCGGGCCCTGGCGGTGCTGGCCCTGCTGGGCACCGGGGTCCAGTTGGACCTGTGGCTGCCCCCCGCCGATCACCACGCCCTGTTCTGGGCCCTGGCGGCCGGGCAGGCCGGGTGGCTGGTGCGGCGGCTGGTGCGGGGCCCAGGGCAAGCCACAGCGCAGGACCACGGCCAGCGCCTCTTGATGACCATGATGGTGCTCCTGACCGCTCAGCTGCTGGGCCGGTGGCTGGTGCGGGCGCTTGAAGCCGGCGTCTCCGTCATGGAGGGCGCCGTACTGACCATGCTGGTGGCGCTGCTAGGACTGTTCGTGGTGTCGGCGTGTCGCCCGGTCACCGCGTCATGACCGGGTCGGAGCCGGAGCAGGAAGTCCACCGGGGCCCGCCGCCCAGTGTGGGGGCGGGGTGGCTGATGGTGGCGCTTGTCACCG
This sequence comes from Deinococcus arcticus, assembly GCF_003028415.1. NCBI lineage: Bacteria > Thermotogati > Deinococcota > Deinococci > Deinococcales > Deinococcaceae > Deinococcus > Deinococcus arcticus. The sequence goes on along the minus strand of NZ_PYSV01000003.1, from coordinate 265,673 downwards.
CCTCCGCCGGCTTTTCCGCCTTGGGGCTGCTGGTCCTCCCCGACCACCGGGCGCTGCGGCTGGGGCTGGCCCTGGTGCCCTTCGCCTTTATCGTCTGGGCGGGCGCCGGGCTGTGGCGGGCGCGGGGCCGGGCGGCCCCACCCGCCGTGCCCTGGCCGCTGCTGGCGGCGCTGGCGTGGCCTGCTGTGGCACGGCCCATTCTCAAGCTGGCGCGCCAGGAACCGCTGACGGGCCTGGACCTCGGCCTGCTTCTGTTTCTGGGCGCCATGTCGCTGTGGGCGGTGGCCCGTACCCGCCGCCCGGTCCGGTGAGCCTGCCCCCGCGCCACTTTGCCGGCGACCCGGTGCCGGTGGCCCGGGGCCTGCTGGGGGCCACGCTGGTGCGGGTGCTGAACAGCGGCGAGCGCCTGAGCGGCCGCATTGTCGAAACCGAGGCCTACGACTGCCCGCGCGACCCCGCCTGCACTGCCGGCCGCTTTCATGCCGCCCGCAGCGCCGAGATGGCCATTGCCCCCGGCCACTGGCTGTTCTGGGCGGCGCACGGCCACCCGCTGCTGCAGGTCGCCTGCCGGCCCCGGGGGGTGCCGGCCAGTGTGCTGATCCGGGCCCTGGAACCACTGGAGGGGCGGGCGCAGATGCTGGGCTTTCGCCCCGTCACCCGCGAGCGCGACCTCACGAACGGCCCGGCCAAGCTGGTGTACGCCCTGGGCCTGAACCCCGCCCAGATTGCGGGCACGCGGGTGGACAGCCCCGGGCTGCACCTGCTGCCCCCAGAGGGGCCCCTGAACGACGCCGCCGTGCGCGTGACGGCCCGCGTGGGCATCAGGGAAGGGCGCACCCTGCCGTGGCGCTTTACGGTTCGCGGCAACCCGTGGGTGTCGCCGGCCCTGCCCAGCATGGCGCTGGTGGATGGTTGATCGTTGATGGAGGGTCAAGGTGGCTTGGAAGGCCTGGGCCGCCCGGTTGCGTAAGCTCAGGCATGCTGCTTGCGCCTGCCTACCCACATGAGCAGGCCCTGCCCCCCAGTTTTTTTGCGGGTGATCCGCCAGCGGTGGCCCGCGCGCTACTGGGGGCGGTGCTGGTGCGCGTGCTGCCAGACGGCGTGACGCTGGCCGCCCGCATCGTGGAGACCGAGGCCTACGACTGCCCGCGTGATCCCAGCTGCCATGTGATCGCCCGCCTGCCCGGCGCGGCGGCCCAGATGGCCGGGCCCCCGGGGCGGGTGTACTTTCATCTGGCGTACGACCAGCCACTGCTGAACGTGATCTGCCGTCCCCAGGGGGTGCCAGCGTCCATTCTGGTGCGCGCCGCCGAGCCGCTGCTGGGCGAGGAGCACATGCGCGAGCGCCGCCCGGTGAAGCGCCGCCTGGACCTGACCAACGGCCCCGCCAAGCTGGTGCAGGCCCTGCAGCTGGGCCCGGAACTGCGCGGCGAGCCGATAGATGGCCCGGGGTTCTATCTGGTGCCTGGAGAGCCAGTGCCAGACGAGCAGGCCACCACCACCGCCCGCGTGGGCCTGCGCCAGGGGGCCGGGTTGCCGTGGCGCTTTCTGATCACGGGCAACGCGTGGGTGTCGCCCGGCAAGCCCAGCGCTCAGCTGGCAGACGAACCCAGCAGCGCCGCCACGCCCTGAACAGCGGTCAGGCGCCCGGCTTCCACCCCGGCGCGCAGCTGGTGTAGCCGCGCCGGGTTCAGTCCCGCCTGAAACGCGCGCCACGCGGCGTCCCGCAGCAACTCGTCAAACCACACGGCGGTCTGGGCGCGGCGCTTGGCCGCCAGGTCCACCGTGTCCCGGTAGCGCTCCACCGCCGCCCACACCTCGGCCAGTCCCTCCCCAGTCAGCGCCGAGGCGCGCAGGGCCATCGGGCGCCACGGCGCGTCATGCGGCGTCAGCAGGGTCAGGGCGGTGCGCAGTTCTGTCTGGGCGCGCACCGCCGCCTGGGGATTAGAGTCGGCCTTGTTCACCACGCACAGGTCGGCCAGTTCCATGATGCCGCGTTTGATGCCCTGCAGCTCGTCCCCGGCATTCGGCAGGGTCAGCAGCACGAACAGGTCGGTCATGGCGGCCACCTGGGTTTCGCTCTGGCCCACGCCGACCGTTTCCACCAGCACCACGTCGTAGCCAGCGGCCTCGCACAGCGTGATGGCCTCGCGGGTGCGCCGCGCCACGCCGCCCAGGGTGCCGCCTGACGGACTGGGGCGAATAAAGGCCTGGGGGTGCACCGTCAGCCGGGGCATGCGCGTCTTGTCGCCCATGATGGAGCCGCCCGTGCGCGCGCTGCTGGGGTCCACCGCCAGCACGGCCACCCGGTGCCCGGCCTCCGCCAGGCGCAGGCCCAGCGCCTCGATAAACGTGCTTTTGCCCACGCCGGGCACGCCGGTCAGGCCCAGGCGAATGGAGCGGCCCGCGTGCGGCAGCACCTCCGAGAGCAGGGTCTGGGCGCTCTCTTCATGCTCGGCGCGGGTGGATTCGGTCAGCGTGATCGCCCGGGCCAGCGCCCGCCGCTGGCCCGACAGCAGGGAAGAGGTCAGGGGATGGAACGGGGGCCCGGTCATGTGCCTCAGGGCCCGTCCGGCGCCGGTTTCACCAGCGGGTCAAGCCAGCGGGAGAGGATCAGGCAGGCCACCCCGGCCACTGTCAGCCAGAATGCGAAAGCCGCCAGCAGCAGGGCCGGGCCTGCGTCCGGCGCGTCGTTCAGGGCCTCCGGGCCGCCCCCCGACAGCACCAGCAGGAAGCCCAGCCCCAGCCCGGGCAGGGCCAGCAGGCCGCCGATCAGCAGGCCACTCAGGCCCAGCCCCAGGCCCACCCAGCCCGCCATCCGCCATGGCTGCCGGGGTGTGGGGCCCCCGCTCACGCCCGGTCGCGCAGCAGCCGCAGCACTTCACGCGCGCTGTGCAGGATTGGGGTGCCGGGGCCAAAGATGCCCGCCGCACCGGCCTCGCGCAGCGCCGGATAGTCCTGCTGCGGAATCACGCCGCCCACCACCACCCGGATGTCGCCCGCGCCCTCTGCGCGCAGCGCCTGGATCAGCTGCGGCACCAGCGTCTTGTGCCCAGCCGCCTGAGAGCTGACCCCCACCACATGCACGTCGTTCTCGATGGCCTGGCGCGCGGCTTCCTCGGGGGTCTGGAACAGCGGGCCCACGTCCACGTCAAAGCCCAGATCGGCAAAGCCGGTGGCAATCACCTTGGCCCCCCGGTCGTGGCCGTCCTGGCCCATCTTGACCACCAGGATGCGGGGGCGGCGGCCCTCGGCCTCGGCAAAGGCCTCAATCTCGCCCTGCAGGCTGGCAAAGCCCTCGTCGCCCTCGTACCCCGCCGCGTACACCCCGCTCAGGGTGCGAATCTCGGCCGAGTGGCGGCCCCACACCCGTTCCAGGGCGTCACTCACCTCGCCCACCGTGCAGCGGGCCCCCATGGCCCTCACGCTCAGGGCCAGCAGGTTGCCCTCGCCGCTGCGCGCGGCGTGTTCCAGGGCGTCCAGGGCAGCCTGCACCGCCTGCGGGTCGCGGGTGGCCTTGACCTGCGCCAGCCGGGCCAGCTGCGACGTGCGCACCGCCGCGTTGTCAATATCCAGCACGTCCACTGGCGTCTCGGTGCCGGGGCGGTACTTGTTCACGCCGACAATGACGTCCTCGCCCCGGTCAATGCGGGCCTGCTTGCGCGCCGCGCTTTCTTCAATGCGCAGCTTGGGAATCCCGCTCTCGATGGCCTTTGCCATGCCGCCCAGGCTCTCGACCTCACGCATCAGTTCGCGCGCCTTCTCGGCCAGATCGTGCGTCAGGCGCTCCATCAGGTAGGAGCCGCCCCAGGGGTCCACCACATGGGGAATGCCCGTTTCTTCCTGCAGCACCAGCTGGGTGTTGCGCGCAATCCGGGCAGAAAAGTCGGTGGGCAGGCCAATCGCCTCGTCAAAGGAATTGGTGTGCAGGCTCTGGGTGCCGCCGAACACGGCCGCCATCGCCTCGATGGTCGTGCGGATGACGTTGTTGTAGGGGTCCTGCTCGGTCAGGGACCACCCGCTGGTCTGGCAGTGGGTGCGCAGGGCGCGGCTCATGGGCTTTTTCGGCTCGAACTGCGCCATCAGTTCGCTCCACAGCAGCCGGGCGGCGCGCAGCTTGGCCACCTCGGTGTAGAAGTTCATGCCAATCCCGAAGAAAAAACTCAGGCGCCCGGCAAAATCATCAATGTTCAGGCCCTTGCCCAGCGCGGCGCGCACGTATTCCAGGCCGTCGGCCAGGGTGTAGGCCAGTTCCAGCGCGGCGTTCGCCCCGGCTTCCTGAATGTGGTACCCGGAAATGGAAATGGAGTTGAAGCGCGGCATCTCCTTGGCCGTGTATTCGATGATGTCCGCAATGATCCGCATGGAGGGCGCCGGCGGATAGATGTAGGTGTTGCGCACCATGAACTCTTTCAGGATGTCGTTCTGAATGGTGCCCGAGAGTTCGTCCAGGCGCGCGCCCTGCTCCAGCCCCGCCACGATGTACCCGGCCAGAATGGGCAGCACCGCGCCGTTCATGGTCATGGACACGGACATCTCACTCAGCGGAATACCGTCGAAAAGGATCTTCATGTCCTCGACGGAATCAATGGCCACGCCCGCCTTGCCCACGTCGCCCACCACGCGCGGGTGGTCGCTGTCGTAGCCCCGGTGGGTGGCGAGGTCAAACGCCACCGACAGGCCCTTTTGCCCGGCCGCGAGGTTGCGCCGGTAAAAGGCGTTGGACTGCTCCGCAGTGGAAAAGCCCGCATACTGCCGGATGGTCCAGGGACGCGCGGCGTACATGGTGGCGCGCGGCCCCCGGGTAAAGGGCGGCAGGCCCGGCAGCGTGTCGGCCGCCACGCCCTCCAGGTCGGCAGCGGTGTACAGCGGCTTCAGGGTGATGCCTTCCGGGGTTTCGCGGTTCAGGCGCGCGGGGTCGGCGCCTTTGAGGTCCTTGCTGGCCAGGGCTTTCCAGGCGGCCAGATCGGCAGGGGGGTGGGTCATGGGTGGGTGCCTCCGTTCGCGCTTCATGATGCCACGCGCCGCCTAACGGGCGTTTGGACCATGGAGCTGGCTGGCCCGCTGGTTTCGCTCTGGGGAAAATTGGCCCAGAAAATCTGCCTCTGCACAACGTAAGAACTGTTAGAATTCTGGGGTGACCACGCCCGACCCTGCTGCCCGCCGCGTCAAGCTCGCGCCGAGCATCCTCGCCTGTGACTTTGCCCGCCTGGGCGAGGAACTGCGCGCCATCCAAAGTGCCGATTGGGCGCATGTGGACGTGATGGACGGGCAATTTGTGCCCAACATCTCCTTTGGGCTGCCCATCCTGGCTGCTGCGCGCGCCGCGAGCCCCCTGTTCATGGACGTGCACCTGATGATTGAGCGCCCCGAACGCTACCTGAAAGATTTCGCCGCAGCGGGCGCCGACGGCCTGACCGTGCATGTAGAGGCCACCGCGCACATTCACCGCGCGGTGCAGCAGATCAAGGAACTGGGCAAGAAGGCGGGCGTGACCCTGAACCCCGGCACGCCGCTGGAGACCCTGCGCCCCGTGCTGGCAGAGGTGGACCTTGTGCTGATCATGAGCGTGAACCCAGGTTTTGGCGGCCAGAAGTTCATTCCGCAGAGCCTGGAGCGCATTCGCACCGTGCGCCGCTGGCTGGATGAACTGGGCAGCCCGGCCGAGCTGCAGGTGGACGGCGGCGTGGGAGCGGCCAACGCCCGCGCCGCTGTGCACGCCGGGGCCAGCAATCTGGTGGCGGGCAGCGCGGTCTACGGCCGGGACGGCGCGGCGGCGGGGCTTGACCGCCTGCGCGAGGCGCTGAAGTAAGCCATGCGCCTGCGCGTTGACCTGCTGCCGCACGGCACCTACCCCGACGTGGTGGTGGTGGTGGACGTGCTGCGCGCCACCACCACCGCCGTGACCTACCTGGAACGCGGCGCCGACGCCCTGCTGCTGACCGCCACCCCGGAGGTGGCCCTGGCCCTGCGCGGCGGCGAGGAGGGCGGGCCCTACGTGCTGGGCGGCGAGCGCGGGGGCCTGCCCATCCCGGGCTTCGATTTCGGCAACAGTCCGGCAGAAGCGGCCGGCCAGAACTTCACCGGCAAAACGGTCGTCATGAACACCACCAACGGCACCGGCGCGGCGCATACCGCCGCCCAGACGGGCAAGCACATCTTTCTGGCCGCCCTGACCAACGCCCACGCCGCTGCCCGGCGCGCACGCGCTGCGGCCACCGAGGAAATTGCCATCGTGTGCGCGGGCACCGACGGCCACGTGGGCCTGGAAGACGTGTATGCCGCCGGCGTGCTGGCTGAATACCTGCTGGCCATGGGTGAATTCACCGTGGACGACGGCGCCCGCATCGCCCTGACCGTGCGGCGCAACGGCGGTAACCCCCTGGAGGCCCTGAGCAGCAGCGGCCACGGCCAGCACCTGAGCCGCCTGGGCCTGGGCGAGGACGTGCGCTTTGCCGCCGGTCTGAGCACCAGCACGCTGGTGCCGGCGCTGGTGCCCGGCGAGGGCGCCCCCGAAGGCACCCTGAGATTTACGGCAGGTTAAGGATCAGGGCCGCTGCCCCGGTATCCCTGCCCCGCCCCGTCCCCTAGGCTGCAGGCATGACCCCTGCACGCCGACTGCTGGCCCTGCTGCTGCTCTCCAGCACCGCCCACGCCGCCACCTACAAGGACCCGTCCGGCGCCTTTTCGGCCACGGTGCCGTCGGGCTGGCAGCAGGGGTCTTACCCCGGCACGGCGGTGGTCTTTGCCGCCAAGCCCGAGGGCGGCTTTGCTTCCAACATCAACGTGATCGTGCAGCCCCTCCCGGCCGGCATGACGCAGGCGCAGTACCACGCCCTGAGCGTCAAGCAGATTGGGCAGCTGATTACCGACGGCAAGATTGTCAAGACGCAGGCGATGACCCTGGGCGGTTTGAAGGGCAACCAGCTGGTCTACACCGGGCGTCAGGGCCAGTACAAGCTGTACTTCATCGCCACCTACGCCGTGAAGGGCAACCGGGCTTACCTGGTGACCGCCACCAGCCGTCAGGGCCAGGAAGGCCAGCTGGCGCCCGTGAACGCCGCGTTTGTCAAGAGCTTCAAGGTGCTCAAGTAGGCAAGGCGCAAGTCAGGCGCAACCCAGAAAGGAGCAGGGCACTCTGTGCAGGGTGCCCAACCCGCTACCCTGTGCCTCATGACGGCTTCTGATCTTTCCCTGCCGGCGGTGACCCCGGCGGCCTCTGTGGATTTCGCGGCCATTCCCAGCCCGGCCTTCGTGCTGGACGAATCCCGCCTGCGCCGCAACCTCGCCCTGATCTCGCAGGTGCAGCGCGAGAGCGGCGCGCAGATTATCGTGGCGTTCAAGGGCTTTTCGATGTGGTCCGCCTTTCCTCTGCTGCGCGAATACGGCATTACCGGCGCCACTGCCAGCAGTCTGAACGAGGCCCTGCTGGCGCACGAGGAAATGCAGGGCGAGGTGCATGTGTACGCCCCCGCCTACAGCGACGAGGAGTTTCCCCGCATCCTGGAGCTGGCCGATCACCTCGTGTTTAACTCGTTCTCGCAGTGGCAGCGCTTCAGGCCGCAGGTGGACGCTGCGCGCGCCGCCGGAAAAACGGTGCATGTGGGCATCCGCGTGAACCCCGAATACGCCGAGGTGGAAACGGACCTGTACAACCCCGCCGGGCCCTTTTCGCGCCTGGGCGTGACCCGGCGTGAATTCCGCGCCGACCTCATGGACGGCGTGGACGGCCTGCACTTTCATACCCTGTGCGAAAAGGACAGTGACACGCTGGAGCGCACCCTGGAGGTGCTGGAACGCAATTTCGGGGACGTACTGCGGCAGGTGAAGTGGGTCAACTTTGGCGGCGGCCACCTGATGACCCGCGAGGGCTACGACATCGTCCGCCTGATCCGGGTGGTGCGCGCCTTCCGGGAAAAGTGGGGCGTGCATGTGATTCTGGAACCCGGCAGCGCCTTTGGCTGGCAGACCGGCTGGCTGGTCAGCAGCGTGCTGGACGTGGTGCACAACGTCAAGGACGCCGCGCTGCTGGATATCTCGGTCTCGGCGCACATGCCGGACGTGCTGGAAATGCCCTACCGCCCGCGCATTCTGGGCGCCGGTGACCCGCCTGAACACGACCACCGCGAAGCTGTGGACGCGCCCCCCGGCCACGCCTACCTGATTGGCGGCACCACCTGTCTGGCCGGCGACGTGGTGGGCGAATACGTGTTTCCGGCGCCCCTGTCGGTGGGCGACCGTGTGGTCTTTGACGACATGATCCACTACACCATGGTCAAGACCACCTTCTTCAACGGAGTCAAGCACCCGGACATTGGCATTCTGCGCCTGGACGGCACCTACGAGCGCGTCAAGACCTTCGGCTACCAGGAATTCAAGGCCAAGCTGAGCTAGGGCAGAGCCCTGGGTGTGAAGAGGGAGGCCGGCATCGGCGCCCGCTGCTGCCCAGTGGGGCAAACCGGCTCAACAGGGCGATGAACCGGGCTGCGCCTTCCGGACAGGCACAGTTTCACAGCAGGGGCTGGCACAGCGGCTGAGCGGGCCCGGCGTCCTGAACGATGTCTGGCCACCCGCTGACCTCTACAGTGCTGGCACGCTGACTTCTACGAGTTCCGAAACATTCCGGAACACATGACGGAATGTTTCCGACCGGAGGGACGCGCAGCGCTGCACAGCAGAGCAGGAAAAGAGACGGATTTCGGGAAATTGGACCGCCCCCAGCCGAAGGCGGGGAACATCCCCCTTCTTCCCGGATGTGACGCAAATGGACGGCCGTCCGTATTACGCGGACTCCGATGGAATCGTTTCCGCAAACGATTCCATTCAAGCGGACTGGGAGAGCTGCTTCGCAGAGCGAGCAGGAGAAAAACGGGTTCCGTCCATGTCCTGCTCTGCTCTCCAGCGCTGCGAGTGCCTCAGGTCGGAACAATTTCAGGAGGAGCAGCACGAGGATCAGGGCGAGCAGCGCGACCAGCCGCAGCACTGTGGGAGCAAGCGGGGCCATAGCGCCTCCTGAACACAGTGAGGAAGAAGCGGCGCCGCCACAGCCACAGCCACAGCCGGGGGTGTGGCTCAGCTGCCGCAGCCGCCTCCGCCGCAGCTGCTGCCACCACTGTCGCCGCCACCGCTCGCGCCGCTGTCACTGCTGCCGCCGTGGTCGCAGTCGTCGCTGCCCGAGAGGGCGCCCATGCTCAGCAGGGCCGCGCCGCCATCATCGCGGCGCCCCGCGCCGGACACCCGGCGGGGCCCGGGGCGCGCGGCGCTGCGCGCCAGCAGCAGGGCCACCACAAAGACCCCCAGGGCGATCCACAGCGCGGCTGCGCTCCAGGCGAAGGTCATGCCGGCCACCAGGGCGGCCACTGTGGCGAGGCCCAGCGCCCCCAGGTGGACACGGCCCAGGGTGCGGCGCGCGGGCGCCGCCGGGGCGCGGGCGGCCATGGGCCGGGGGCGCGGCCACAGCTCTTCAGGGGCCGGGTGCCCGAAGGCGGCGGCGTAGGCATCCAGCGTCTGCGCGTACTGCGCGGCAAAGCGCGCGGCCTCGTCCGGGCTGCCCTCGCCGGGTTCGTGGTGTAGCGGGCGGGGCAGCAGGGGGGTCAGGCACTCCCAGTAGTCCCGGGTAAAGGTCAGGTGCAGGTGCCAGACCTCGTCCACGGCGCGGGACGGCGTGACCGGGTGCGGGCAGGTGGCGGCCAGAAACACGAAGCGCCGGTACTCCTGCGCCGCCGCCTGGGTCTGGGCCGGGGTCCAGCGCTGCGTGTGGGCCAGCCGCCGCAGCAGGGCTGGAGGGAGGTCATGGTGCTGCAGGGCGGTCCAGAGGGGGTCCACCGGTCGGGGCGACAGGACAGTGTTGACTTGCGGCTGACTGAACGTGTCTTGGCTCATGGCCAGAAGCTCCCCTGACGTGGGGCTCGCCGGGCCGACCAGGACGGTCGGCGCGCGCCCTTCTCCGTCGCCTTCAGCGTGCGCCCAACATGTCAGTCGCCCGTCAGGTCAGGCCCCGAAGCTGCGGGGGCACGGGCCTCATCTTCAGGGGGGCCTGACACACCCGCCTGGGGCGGACAGGTCTGGGTGTAGGCGTCCTGCACTGCCTGCACCAGCTGCTCGCTGCTCAGGACCCCGCTCAGGTCCAGCAGGGCCACGATCTCGTGGGGGTTCAGGGCCGGGTTCATGCAGGCGCGCAGCAGGGCGTAATGCACCACGCTGGTGCCGGGGCGCGCGCCGCCCGCCGGGGTCCAGGCCACCTGCAGCGCGGGCATCACCAGCGAGGCCAGACACACCACCTCGCGCTGGTGGCGCCGCAGTTCCTTGTGCAGCGCGCCCACCGAATGCACGCCCACGTAATGCAGCAGCTTGGCCAGCCGCTGCGGGCGCTCGGGGTCGTTCCAGCCGGTCAGCAGCGGCACATTCAGCTCGCGCGCCACCTCGGCGTCCAGGTCGCGCACCGGGGGCAGGGCCAGCAGGTGGGTCATGCTGGCGGCGTCAATAAACACGCTGTCGGGGGCTTCGCGCACGCGCTGGGGCAGGGTGGCAGCGTAGTCGCGCGACAGGCGGTGCAGGGCCATGAATTCCTCGTCGGCCATTTCCAGCAGTCCGGCCAGCCGGTAAAAGCGCCGCTGCACCTCGCGCGGAATCGCCTCGCGGTTCTTGTAACCCAGGTCGTGCTCAATCTCGGCCCAGGCGTGCTGCAGGATGGAGCGGATCTGCACCTCGAATTTCAGGCCTGCGTACGCCCCGAGGTCCGGGGTCTCCGGCGTCACCTGCACCACGTAATGCACGCCCATGTAGCCGAAGCGGTCCGGGTCGTGCATCTTGCTCTTGTCAATGGAGTTGTCCCAGTCCAGGGTGTGGTGCTCTTCAAGCAGGCGCGACACCAGCCCCACGTCCGACTCGAAGTAGGTGATCACGCGCACCGCCACCAGATCGGTCACGTCGCCCAGCGTGGGATACCGCCCTGGCTTGCGCCGCAGCTTGTCTTCCAGGCTCAGCCGTTTTTTCACCCGGCCCGTGACGTGGTGAAGATTGAGTCCAGCCTCGGCAATCAACCGGGCCGTGTGCGCCACTGCCGCCTCCCGCAGGCCCTCGAAGGCAGGGAGCTGGGCTTCATATGCCGCCAGTAGCCCTTCACTCATCGCCCCGCAGCATACGCCGTGCTATCCCGGGGGGCATGCGCGTTTCTCTGCCCTGCCTCGTTCTGGGTGCGGCGCTGGCCCTGTCCGGGGCGCAGGCGGCCCCCAGCGTGTACGTGGCCTACCCCCCGGACGGCCACCGGGTGCCCTTTGACCACGTGCTGCTTGAAGGCAGCGTGGCCCCCGGCGCGGCCCTGACCGTGGGCGGCGTGGCCGTGCCCACCGGCCCCGACGGGCTGTTTATCACGTGGTGGCCGCTCAAGCCCGGCGCCAACGCGCTGCGGCTGGTGGCGCGCCAGGGCGGCCAGAGTGCCGCCCGGGTGCTGACCGTCATCCGCACCGTGCCCACCCGCCTGCCGGCCACGCCCACGGCCATCGCGCGCGCCAGCGTGCAGCCCGCGCAGCCGCTGGAGTTCTGGGACCCGGCGGGCGACACCGCCGCCGAGCGCCGCGTGCCGGTGCGCTTTGAGGGTTCGCCCGGGGGGCAGGCCAGTGTCCGGGTGGCGGGCGGCCCGGCCCAGCCCCTGACCGAGGGGCCCGCCGGGGTGTACAGCGGCGCCTACACGCTGCCCCCGGGCGCCGTGCTGAACACCGCGCCGCTGGTGGTCAGCCTGCGCGGGCGCGACGGCCGCACGGTGAGCGCCACGGCGCCCGGCCGCCTGAGCAGCGCGCCGGGCACCGCCCGCACGGTTCTGCAGCCCCCCGGCAGCGTGCCGGGGCTGGGCGTGAACGCGGCAGGCACGCGCCTGACCACCCTGAGCGGGCAGCCGCTGCTCTACCCCCGCGAGGCCATGACCTTTCGCGCCGTGGGGCGCGTGGGTCCGGACCTGCGTGTGCGCCTGGCCCCGGGGGTAGGGGCCCTGGTGACAGCGGCCCAGGTGGCGCCGCTGGGCTTTGCCGCGCCGCCCACGCCCGCCGGCGGGGCCATCACGGTGGACGCGGTGCCGGGGCCCCTGGCCCCAGACACGCCGGTCCCGGTGGCCCCTGCCCCTCTGCCCAAAGTCGCCGGCCCGGCCCAGCCTGGCCCCGTCGCCCGGCCCGCCCCCGAACTGCACCTGCGCCTGCCGCTGGGCGCGGCGCGGCCCCCCTTCACCCTGGAGCAGCCCTCGGCGCGGCGGGTGACCCTGACCCTGTATGGGCCGCCCCTGGCGCCGTTCACGCCCCCGGCAGGGCCGCTGCCCTGGCCGCTGGAGCGCCTGGAGGTGCAGCCGCTGGCCGGCGGGATCACCCAGATCAGCGCGGTACTGGCCGCGCCGCTGTGGGGCTTTACCGCCAACCCCGATGGAGACGAGCTGCGCCTGACCCTGCGCCTGCCGCCCACCCTGGACCCGGCGCGGCCCCTGGCCGGGCGCGTGATCACCCTGGACCCGGGCCACGGCGGCAGCCAGAACGGCGGGGCCGGCAGCCTGCGGGTGCCGGAAAAGGACCTGGTGCTGCCTATCGCCCTGCGCGCGGCCGAGCTGCTGCGGGCCCAGGGGGCCAGCGTGAACCTCACGCGCAGCGGGGACGTGACCCTGGGGCTGGTGGAACGCGGCCTGCTGGCGGAGGCCGCTGGCAGCGACCTGCTGATTTCCATTCACGCCAATGCCCTGCCCGACGGCCGCGATCCACGCGGCATCCGGGGCCCGGAGGTGTACTTCACCCACCCGCAGGCGCAGCCGCTGGCCGCCGCGCTGCTCTCGGCCCTGCGTGAGCGCCTGCCCGACCTGGGCCCGGGGACGGGCCTGAAGCCCGGCGCCGATCTGGCCCTGACCCGGCCCACCACCCAGCCCAGCGTGCTGGTGGAACTGGGCTATCTGACCGACCCCGGCAACCTGCGCCTGCTGCACAGCCCCGGCGGCCAGGAGCGCATGGCCCAGGCCATCGCCCAGGGAGTGGCCGATCTGTTTCAGGCCGAGGCGGCGAGATGAGGCCTGATCAGCCCTTGACCAGATCATCGCTGGACCCTGCCACCCTGCTGGAGGTCCCGGCCAGTGCGCAGGCGGCCGAGGCGCTGCAGCGCCGCTGGGCAGGGCAGGTCTTGGCCAGCGATGATCTGGGCCCGGTCACGACCGTGGCCGGAGTGGACGTGGCCTATCACGAGTCCAGCGGTGAACTGGTGGCGGCCGCCGTGCTGCTGGACGCTCCCTCGTTGACGGTGCTGGAGGAGGTGACCCTGCGGGACCACGCGCGCTTTCCATATGTGCCGGGCCTCTTTTCCTTCCGGGAATGCCCACCGGTGGCGCGGGCGGTGCAGGGCCTGAGCCGCCGACCGGACCTGATCGTCTGCGACGGGCACGGTGTTGCCCACCCGCGCCGGTTCGGTCTGGCCTGTCATCTGGGGCTGGCGCTGAACATTCCCACCATCGGCTGCGGCAAAACGCGCCTGACGGGTGAGGACACAGTGCCGGGCCTCCCCCGGGGTGAGTGGACCCCGCTGCTGGACGGCCCCGAGGTGCTGGGCGCGGCGCTGCGCACCCAGAGCGGTGTGCGGCCGGTCTACGTGTCGGTCGGGCACCGGGTGTCGTTGCCCACCGCCCTGGCCTGGGTGCTGCGCCTGAGTCCCCGGTACCGCCTGCCCGAGACCACCCGCGCGGCGGACCGTCTGGTGCGGCGCGCCCTGGCTGAGGTCTCTCATGCGTGACCTGCGCGCCTACCTGGGCCAGCGGGTGCGCGTGGTGGTGGACCGCCCGCTGGGCTCGGTGCATCCGCGCCATCCGGACCTGCGCTATCCCGTGAATTACGGCGAGCTGCCCGGCACGCTGGGCGGCGACGGGCAGCCGGTAGACGCCTACCTGCTGGGCTGGGACACGGCGGTGCCTGAAGCCGAGGGCGAGGTGATCGCCGTGATTGAGCGCCTGAACGACGCCGAGGACAAACTGGTGGTGGCGCGCGACGGCACCGACTGGAGCGACGACGCCATCGGCACCATCATCCGGTTTCAGGAACAGTATTTTCACACGCGGCTGGTGCGTGCTCAAGGCGCTGCAGTAAGGTCGGGGGCATGACCACACCCCGGCCCGTGACCCTCATTACTGGCGCGTCTGGCGGCATCGGGTCGGCGCTGGCCCGCCTGCTGGCCCCCACCCACGACCTGATCCTGACTGGCCGGGGCGGCGCGGCCCTGACCCGTCTGTGTGCCGACCTGGGCGCCCAGCCGCTGCCCCTGGACCTGACGCACCCCGAGACCTTTGCCGGCGTGGTGGGCGGGCTGGGCCGGGTCACGAACCTCGTGCACGGCGCCGGGGTGGTGGACCTGGGCGCGGTGGCCGGGCAGGACCACATGGTCTGGACCCATACCCTGGCCGTGAACACCGTGGCCCCCGCTGAACTGACCCGGCTGCTGCTGCCCCGGGTGCGGGCCGAACAGGGCACCGTGGTGTTCGTGAACAGCGGCGCGGGGCTGCGGGCGAATGCGGGCTGGGGCAGCTACGCCGCCAGCAAGTTTGCCCTGAAAGCCCTGGCCGACGCGCTGCGCGAGGAAGAGGCCGCGCACGGGGTGCGGGTGACCTCGGTGTATCCGGGCCGGACCGCCACTCCCATGCAGCAGAAAGTGCGCGCACAGGAAGGGGCCGCATACACCCCGGAGGCCTTTGTTCAGCCGGAGACGGTGGCAGCCACCATCGCCTTTGCCCTGAACGCCCCGCGTGACGCGACCCTGCCGGACCTCAGCGTGCGCCCCGGGCCCCAGGGGAACCCATGAGCCCGCCGGCCCTGTATGACGCCGTGGTGGTGGGTGCCGGGCCCGCTGGCCTGAACGCCGCGCTGGTGCTGGGCGGCGCCGGGCGCCGGGTGCTGCTGCTGGACGGCGGCCCGCCGCGCAACGTCCGCGCCCAGGCGGCCCACGGGGTCTTTACCCGCGACGGCGCCACGCCCGTGACCCTGAAAACGCTGGGGCTGGGGGACCTGGCGCCTTACGCGGTGACGGTGCGCCCCGAACTGGCCCGCGAGGTGGCCCCCGAGCCGGACGGCTTTGCCCTGCGGCTGGAGGACCGCTGGGTGCGGACGCGGCGGCTGCTGTTTGCCACCGGTGTGCGCGACGTGCTGCCCACAGTGCCCGGCCTGCGCGAACGCTGGGGCGCGACCGTCCATCACTGCCCCTACTGCGACGGCTGGCCCAACCGGGACGCGCGGCTGGGCGTGCTGGGGTCCGGACAGGAGGGCCACCACCTTGCCCTGAGCGTGCGCTCGTGGTCCGAGCGGGTGACCCTGCTGACCGACGGCCCCGACAACCTGACCGACGAGCAGCGGGAAGACCTGCGCCGGGTGGGCATTCCGCTCTATACCGCGCCCGTTCTGCGCCTGGGTGGGCGCCACGACCTGCGGGTGCGCTTTCGCCCGGGGGTCCCGAAGGCCCCAGGAGCCCCTGTCCCCGGGCCGTCTGAAGCCCTGTGCCTGGACGCCCTGTTCCTGAACCCCACCCAGCAGCAGCGCAGCACCCTGCCGGCCGCCCTGGGCTGCGCGCTGAACGACAAGGGCCGCGTGGTGGTCAACGAACACGGCATGACCAGCGTGCGTGGCGTGTGGGCCGCCGGAGACATGACCGGCGCGCCGCAGTACGTGATGAGCGCGGCGGCCAGCGGCATGATCGCCGCCGTGTCCCTGAACACCACCCTGATTCACGAGGAGGTGCGGCACCTGGGCGCCGCCTTTCACAAATCGCCTGGTGAACCGGGCGGGGAAGGGGAGGCGTCCTGAGCCTCTTCTGAGTGTCGTGTGTACGATGCTCATCATGTCCCCACGCGCCATTCTCTTTGATCTGGACGGTACCCTGCACGACCGCGCGGCCACCTTGCAGGCGTGGCTGGCCGAGCACACGGCGCGCTTTGCCCTGCCGGGCGGCTACGCCGAACGCTTTGTGCAGCTGGACGACTTCGGGTACCGCTCCAAGACCCTGGTGGTGCCCCAGCTGGCGCAGGAATTTGGCCTGGGCCATGACCCGCAGGCGCTGCTGGACCACTATGCCAGCCACATGGCCCACGCCGTGCCCATGCCCCACGCCCACGACGTGTTGCGTGAACTGCGCGCCCGGGGGGTGCGCCTGGGAGTGGTCACCAACGGCTGGGCAGCGGTGCAGCGCGCCTGCCTGGACCGCTGCGGCCTGACGGCGCTGGTGGACGATGTGGTGATCAGTCAGGTGGTGGGCCTGAGTAAGCCCGACCCGCGCATCTACGAGCTGGCGCTGGCGCGGCTGGGGGTGGCGGCGGCGGCGGCGTGGTTTGTGGGGGACTCGCCGCGCAATGACGTGTGGGGGCCGCAGGCGGTGGGGCTGCGGGCGGCGTATCTGCCGACAGGGCATGGGCTGGGGGCCGAGGTGCCGGAGGTGGTGCTGGGGGATTTGCGGGGGGTGTTGGGGTTGGGGTGAGGGGGGGCTTTCTGGTTGGGCGATAGCGTTTGCTGGCGTTGCCCCACCCCCCCAGCCCCCCATCCCAGACTCGTAGAGCTGCGCAGCAGAGGGGACGGGGGGAGCAGCGCTGCGCTAGGCAAGAGTTTTTACTGGCGTTGCCAGGCTCGCTCTCTTCGTCAACGTGTCCGGCCTCGACGCCATCCTGCCGTCCAGCGTAATGGCCCGCGCCCTGCGGGCACGACGGCCTCGTCTGGACCTGGGCGGTGGTGTGGCAAAGGAACTTGGTGCGGCCCAGTAGGTTCTACTTTGAAGGGCAAAGGGCCGTAGCCGCTGTTGGCTGTTGTGTTTTTCAAAGGAGAACCTCGTGCCTGAAGCGTCCCCACCTGTCCCCTCTACGGGGCAAGCAACCGAAGCCGTCGTGCGCGCAGCGCGCGGGCGTGGGGCGATGGGCGGAGAAGTGCGACGGCGTGCACCGCAGGGGCGAAGTCTGGCCGCCCTACACCGTCAGTCAACGTTGCCCAGTGGCGACGTCTGCTCCCCCTGCCCCTCTGCTGCGCAGCTCTACGAGTCTGGGGTAGGGGGCTGGGGGGTGGGGCAAACGGGCAAACGACCCCGCCCAAACCACCCCGACCCCCAACCATCCCACAAGACCCCACCTTCCCCCGTACCATGCCCCCCGTGACCCTCCCCATCCACGAAGTCATCCCCGCCGTGCAAACCGCCCTGCACGCGCACTCCCTGGTGGTGGTCCAGGCCCCCCCCGGCGCCGGCAAAAGCACCGCCCTGCCCCTGGCCCTGCTGGATGAACCCTGGCTGGCCGGGCAGAAGATCATCATGCTGCAGCCCCGGCGGGTGGCGGCCCGGGCGGTGGCGGCGCGGCTGGCCGAGGGGCTGGGCCAGCGGGTGGGGGAGACGGTGGGGTACCGCGTGCGCTTTGAGGCGCAGGTGTCGCCCGGGACCCGGCTGGAGGTGGTGACCGAGGGCATCCTGACCCGGCGGCTGCAGCGCGACCCGGAGTTGGCGGGGGTGGGGCTGGTCATTCTGGACGAGTTTCACGAACGGTCCCTGAACGCCGACCTTGCCCTGGCGTTGCTGCGCGACCTGCTGGGCGCCCTGCGCGACGACCTGCGCGTGCTGGTCATGAGCGCCACCCTGGACCCGGCGCTGCCCGGGCGACTGGGAGCGCCCCTGGTGGAGAGTGCGGGGCGGGCCTACCCGGTGGAGGTGCGGTATCTGGCCGCTGACCCGGTGGGCCGCGTGGAGGACGCGGTGGCCCGGCAGGTGCGCGCGGCGCTCCTGGCGCACGAGGGCGACGTGCTGGCCTTCCTGCCCGGCGTGCGCGAGATTCGCGGGGCCATGGGGCTGCTCTCCGGGGTGGACGCGGCGGTGCTGCCCCTGTACGGCGACCTGCCGGTGCGCGAGCAGCACAGGGCCCTGCGCCCGGACCCAGGGGGGCAGCGCAAGGTCGTGCTGGCGACCAGCATCGCGGAAACCTCACTGACCATAGACGGCGTGCGGGTGGTGGTGGACGGCGGCCAGAGCCGCTGGGCGCAGTTTGATCCGGCCACCGGGCTCTCGCGCATGGTCACGGGGCGGGTCACGCAGGACGCGGCGGCGCAGCGCGCAGGCCGCGCCGGACGCACGGCCCCGGGGGTGGCCTACCGCCTCTGGAGCGAGCGCACCCAGGCGCTGCTGCCTGCCGCCCGCCCACCCGAGGTGCTGGAGGCCGACCTCGCGCCGCTGACCCTGGAACTGGCGCAGTGGGGCGTCACGGACCCGGCCGCCCTGTGGTGGCTGGACCAGCCGCCCGCGCGCCGCATCGAGACCGCCCGGGACCTGCTGCGGGGCCTGGGAGCCCTGGACAGCGCTGGCCGGATCACGCCCGAGGGAAAGCGCCTGCTGGACTTTCCCACCCACCCGCGCCTCGCCCACCTGCTGACCGGGCGCGAGGCCCCCGCCCTGGCCGCCGATGTGGCTGCGCTGCTGGAAGAACGCGACCCCCTGCCGCCCGGCAGCGGCGCTGACCTGACCGACCGGGTGGCGGCCCTGCGCGCGTGGCGCCGCCGCGAGGCGCAGGGCGGCGACGCGGCGGTGTTGGAACGCGCCGAGCGCCTCTCCCGGCAGTGGCGCGGCTTGCTGGGCGTGCGCCCGGACGACGCGGCGCCGGACCCCTACGCCGTGGGCGCCCTGGTGGCGCGCGCCTACCCCGAGCGGGCGGCCCTGGCGCGCGAGGCGGCTTCAGGCCTGCGGCGGGGCCGCTTTCTGCTGGCCGGCGGCCAGGGCGCGGCGCTGCCCGAGGGCGACGCGCTGGCGGGCACCCGGGCCCTGGCGGTGGCCCACCTGGACGCCGCGCAGGCCGAGGGGCGCATTTTCCTGGCCGCGCCCCTGGACCCGGCGGTGCTGGCCGCCGGGGCACCGTGGGTGGACGTGGTGCGCTGGGACAGCCGCACCGGCACCCTGGTAGCGCAGCAGGAGCAGCGCTGCGGCGCCCTGGTGCTGGAGACGCGGCCCCTGCGCGACCTGCCCCCGGGTGCCCGCGTGGCTGCGCTGCTGGACGCGGTGCGCCAGGAGGGCCTGGGCGTGCTGACCTTTGGCCCCGAGGCTCAGGCCCTGCGCGACCGGGTGAATGCCCTGCGGCACTGGCGCCCGGACGAGGCCTGGCCGGACCTGACCGACGCCGGCCTGCTGGACACGCTGGACGTCTGGCTCGCGCCGCACCTGGGCAGCGCCCGCACGCGCGAGGATCTGGGGCGGCTGAACCTCCTGCCCGCCCTGCAGGCGAGGCTGCCCTGGCCGCTGCCCGCGCAGCTGGAGGAACTGGCCCCCACCCACCTCACCGTGCCCACTGGCAGCCGCATCCGCCTGAGCTACCGCCCCGGCGAGGCGCCCATTCTGGCGGTGAAGCTGCAGGAACTCTTCGGCCTGGCCGATACGCCGGCCGTCAACGGGGGCCGCACACCGGTGCTGCTGCACCTGCTGTCGCCCGCCGGGCGGCCGGTGCAGGTCACGCAGGATCTGCGGTCGTTCTGGAATTCGTCGTATTTCGAGGTGCGCAAGGATCTGCGTGGGCGTTACCCCAAGCACCCGTGGCCGGATGATCCCTGGAGCCACGCGCCCATGCGGGGCACGAAAAAGCGCGGTGCCTAGGCCGGGCCGGTGCTGGGGGCATGTCCCCCCCAACGGGCCGCACATCCCGCCGCGTGCCGGGCGGTTGGCTGCCATGCTGGGGGCGATGAACACGCTCGCCCGCTTTTCCCGCACCGCACTGGCCGCTGCTGCCCTGGGGGCCGCCGGGCTGGCCCAGGCCGCCGACTACTCGAAAACCATGTGGTCGTATGCCACCGGGCAGGCCAGAACCAAGCCGGTCATGGACACCCGCATGGGCACGGACCTGATCATGCAGCTGTGGGCGCAGCCCGCTGGCGTGCCCACCGAAGCCCTGATGTTCATGTACATGCCCAAGCTCAGCCCCGAGCACTGGGCGATCATGCTGGTTAACCCCAGGGGCAAGGCGGCCGAGTTCGTGGGCGCGCGGCAGCTGATCTTTCTGAAGGCCGCTAAGAAGGACGGCGAGGTCATGAACATGTACCGCCTGGGCGACGGGATGTTCAAGAATCTGTACCTCATGGAAGGCAACGTGAGGGACCGCTCGGGCAAGATGGCGCGGCTGGTCATGCTGCTGACCCCGCAACTGGTGGAACAGAACCTGGACCCCAGGGACCTGCTGGACTGAGGCGGGCGCGGGTGCCCATTACAAGGGGACTGCTTTGACCTGCAGGGATGACCTCCGGCTGTGGGCTCATTGAGAAGAGCCGCATGTTCCATGCCTTGGGCTGGGCAAGTGCCCTTCAGTTCTGCCCGCGATGGCCCTCTGTCCTGTTCACCACCCGTTCGCCCGGAAGGCGCGCTGGGTCGTGAGCGCGGTCACCGGCTTTCAGAGCGCCCGGCCTGACTCTGCCGGTTTGCTGGCCACAAACAGCACCCGGGTAAAGGCGTAATACAGCCGCTCGCCGGGAAAGGCGGCCTGCAACCTTGCCCGGTAAGCGGCCAGGAAGCGCGCCCCGGTGGCGTCATCCAGCCGCGAGAGGTAGGGCACCAGCGCCGTGCCGCGTGTCCAGGCGATCAGGCCTTCAGCGCCGTCCAGCACCACCGGGTACACCTTGCTCAGGGCCGTGATGTCATGGGCCCCCAGGGCGTCCAGATGCTCGGCATAGGCGGCCGGGCTCAGAACCGGCGAGGCGCCGTGCGCGGTGCCAAAGCGGGTATAGCCGCCCAGTTCCTCTGCAAAGTCGGCGGCGGTTTCGCTCAGCAGGCGGTGGCTGGGGTGGTCGTGGTTGGCGGGCACCTGCACGGCCAGCACGCCGCCCGGGGTCAGGTGTCTCCACAGCCTGGGGAGCAGCGCCGGGTGGTCGGGCAGCCACTGGAGCGAAGCATTGGCGTGAATCAGCTCAAAGGTGCCGGACAGCGCCGCGATGTCTCCTGGCACAAAGTGGAGGTTGGGCGCTCCGTGCTGGGCGGCGCGCGCCAGCATCTCGGGGCTGCTGTCCAGGCCCGTCACCTGCGCGCCTGGGAAGCGGCGGGCCAGGGCCAGCGTGTGCTCGCCCGTGCCGCAGCCCAGGTCCACCACGCGGCGGTAGGGCCGCTCGGGAATCAGCGCGTGCAGGTCCTGCACTGGGGCGCTGCGGGCGGCCTTGAACTGGTCATACACCTCGGGGTTCCAGGTCATGCGGCCAGCGTAAGGGTGGCTGCCGAGAACTGTGCGTACTCTGGTGGTGACAAGGCAAGGGCAAATCCCGCCTGGGGCAGGACTCAGAGCAGGCGGGCCAGGGTGCCGCCCAGGAGCATCAGCAGGAGCAAGGAAAGGGTGAAGGTCAGCAGTTGGCCAGCGCCGGGGCGGTCGCCGCTGCGTCCGCGCCAGATCATGCCGCGCGCCCGGTCTGGGGCGAGCCCGGGTGCAGGCTGCCCAGCGCGGCCTTGAGGTGCTTGTAGACCTCGCGCTGCAGTTCCAGGTCCTCGGGCAGTTCGTAGCGCAGCTGTTCCATGGCCTGCATCAGGTGGGCGCCGCCAGGGGTGCGCTCGTGGTCGGGGCGGGCCCAGTCGGGCAGTTCGGGGGTGGTCACGGGCTTGCGTCCCGCATCGTCCCAGTCGGCCCAGGTTTTGGGCAGGTCGTACAGGTAGCGGCCAATGCCAAAGTGCACGGCGCAGCGCTTCAGGGCGTCGCTGCTGGCCGCCTTCAGGGTGCCCAGGTCGCCCTCGGGGGCCTCGCCAATATCTTCACGGGTCACGCCCAGCACGGTCAGGCGGCCCTTGACGGTGGGCAGGCGGGTGCCGGACACAATCTCTACCTCGAAGCTCCAGCCATCGGGGCAGATGGAATCCAGACGGTCCTGCACGGCGCGGGCGTCAATGTGGGCCAGCATCAGGGCGCGCCCCCGGTCCTTGCTGATCGCACCGGGCTTCCACGCCACCATATGAGCGGGAAACGGGGCCTGGAGTCGTTTCTGAACATCGCTCAGTTTCATGGATTTAGTTTATAACAGAATAGAATTACGGTCAAGGCAGAATGGCTGGGGCGTTGTTCTGGGCCTGGGCTCACCTTGCCCCCTCGACAAGCCACGGTCCAGGGGCGCCCGAACGCTCTAGCATGCAGCCCATGAGCCGCTCGGCCACTGTGACCCGCCAGACCAGCGAAACGAACATCACCGTTCGCCTGGACCTTGATTCTGCCGCCTACGACCCGCCCCAGACCGGGCACGGGTTTTTTGACCACATGCTGGACGCGCTGGCCCGCCACGCCCGCCTGGGCCTGAATGTGCAGGCCACAGGCGACCTGCACATTGAGCCCCATCACCTGATTGAAGACGCTGGCATCACGCTGGGGCAGGCGCTGACCCAGGCGCTGGGCGACCGCAAGGGCATTGAGCGCTACGGCAGCGCCTTTGTGCCCATGGACGAAACGCTGGCCCATGTGGTGGTGGACCTTTCCGGCCGGGCGCACCTGGCCTTTGAGCCGGAAACGCTGGACGTGTGGGGCGCGGCGGGCGGCATGAGCCACTACCACCTGCGCGAATTTCTGCGCGGCCTGTGCAACCACGGCGGGGTCACGCTGCACGTGCGCCTGCTGGCCGGGCGCGAGGCGCACCATGTGATCGAGGCGATCATGAAAGCCCTGGCCCGCGCCCTGCGCGACGCGGTGGCCGTGACCTCCGGCGCCATGCCCAGCACCAAGGGGAGCCTGTGAGCGCGCCGGAAGTGCTGCTGCTGGACTACGGCGCGGGCAATGTGCGCAGTGCGGCCAAGGCGCTGGAGCGGGCCGGCATGACCGTGAAGGTCAGCGCCGACCCCGCCGACGTGCCCGGCGCGCGGGCGGTGGTGGTGCCGGGCCAGGGCCACTTCCGGCAGGTGATGGAAGCGTTCGACGAGAGCGGCTTTCGCCAGCCGGTGCTGGACGCAGCAGAGGCCGGCACGCCGCTGCTGGGTATCTGCGTGGGGATGCAGATGCTCCTCTCGGGCTCCGAGGAGGCGCCCGGGGTGCGCGGGCTGGGGCTGGTACCCGGCACCGTGCGCCGGTTCGAGGCCGTGCCGGGCCTGAAGGTGCCGCAGATGGGCTGGAACTCGCTGGACAAGGTGGGCGACAGCCCCCTGCTGCGCGACCTGGCCTGCCCGGCCTACGCCTACTTTGTGCACTCCTATTACGTGCCCATAGAGACGGAGGTGGACGCCGGGGCACTGACCGAATACGGCGTGCCCTTCTGGGCAGCCCTCAGCCAGGGCAACCTGCATGCCACACAGTTTCACCCCGAAAAAAGCGGCGCGGTGGGGCTGGCGATTCTGGAACGCTTCCGGCGGTATGTGGTGGAGGCCGAAGCGTAAAGCGTGTGCTGGGGGCAGGCGGCCCTGGTCGCCTGTTCCGAGGCGCCTCGCGCGGCCAGCCACGTTCCGCCCTCCTGCTGTCCGCTCCTGGTGGACCGGTCCCGGCGCCGTGGTCCACAATCGGGGCATGACGACGCCTGCCACGCCCCGTCCGCCGGTGAACCTCGACTGGTCCACTCTGGGCTTCAGCTATATCCGCACTGATGAACGCTACCTGTCGCACTGGCGCGGCGGACAGTGGGACAGCGGCCAGCTGACCCTGGACAACGTGCTGCACATCAGCGAGGGCTCTACGGCCCTGCACTACGGGCAGCAATGCTTTGAAGGGCTGAAAGCCTACCGCGCCGCCGACGGCAGCGTGAACCTGTTTCGCCCCGACCAGAACGCCGCGCGCATGCAAGAAAGCTGCCGCCGCGTGCTGATGCCCGAGGTGAGCACCGAGCAGTTTATTGACGCGTGCCGTCAGGTGGTCCGGGCCAACGACCACTGGATTCCCCCCTACGGCACGGGCGGCGCGCTGTACCTGCGCCCCTACGTGATTGGCGTGGGCGACAACATCGGCGTGCGCTCGGCGCCGGAATTCCTGTTCGGGGTGTTCGCCATTCCGGTGGGGGCCTACTTCAAGGGCGGCCTGACCCCGCACAACTTCATCACCTCCGGCTACGACCGCGCCGCGCCGCACGGCACCGGGGCGGCCAAGGTGGGGGGCAACTACGCCGCCAGTCTGCTGCCCGGCTTTGAGGCCAAAGAGCGCCACTTCGCCGACGCCATTTACCTGGACCCCGCCACCCACACCAAGATTGAAGAGGTGGGGGCCGCCAACTTTTTCGCCATTACCAAAGACGGGCAGACCTTCGTGACGCCCAAGTCCCCCAGCATCCTGCCCAGCATCACCAAGTACAGCCTGCTGCACCTGGCCGAGCACCGCCTGGGCCTGAAGGTGGTGGAAGGCGACGTGTACATTGACCGCCTGGGCGAGTACAGCGAGGCGGGCGCCTGTGGCACGGCCGCCGTGATCACGCCCATCGGCGGCATTCAGCACGGCGACAGGTTCCACGTATTCCACAGCGAAACCCAGGTGGGCCCGGTGACCCGGCGCCTGTACGACGAGCTGACGGGCATTCAGTTCGGGGACCGCCCGGCGCCGGAGGGCTGGCTGGTGAAGGTGTAAGCGGGAGGCAGGAGGTCGGGTGCGGTGGGGGAGAATCCCGGGCCGCGCCCCAGCCGCTAGAACATGGCGCAAATCGGCGTGAGGCTGGTCACACTCAGACGTGCTGGCCAAATAAATAATTAAAGATTTGTGCAAGAAAGCCCATAATAATCTCATCTCATGACCACGGTGTCCTCAGTCGCGGCCACGTTGACGCCCAAGCCTCCCCACTACTGGTTGGGCCTCTTGTTGACCTTTCTTGCACCAGGAGCTGGATTTACCTACCTCAACCGCTTTCCCATGCATGTGGCCTGGTTGGCCACAATGTATGGGGTTGGATTCGCCGTCATCAACTGGGGCAACGCCGGGCAGGTGCTGGCCTGCGTCGCTATCGCGTTCATGCTCATGCACTACCGCGACACGTATGCCAAAGAGCGGGCGCAGGGGTGGACCCGGGAGGCGCTGTCTCCCCGGATGAAGTGGGGCATTGTGGGTGCTCATCTGCTGTTGTCGCTCTTGCTACAGCTCACGGTGCTCGTGACCTCAGTCATTCCAGGGCTTCTCAGTGCCCGTGAAGAAGCCCAGAGCGCTGGGATCAACGCCTATGTGATGGGCGTTTACATGACGGTGTACGCCGAGAGTCTGAACGGAAAGGCCAAAGGCGGCGACTGCTTCGCAAATTACCCTGACATGACGGCGCCCCGGAGCATTGCCAGCTGCGCCGTTGATGTGTCGAACCCTGCGCGGCCCATCCTGACAGTCACCACCCGCTCAGGCGAGGTCATCACGCGGCCCTGACCCATGCGGCCCCCTTACCCCCTCAACCTTCACCACACCCCCCACCGCATCCCGCCCCCTGTCTTTACCTTCCCGTCAGATTGTGCCGGGCCGCCCCAGGGCGCCGCTAGACTTTGCTCCATGAGTGAACCGCTTCCGCTGGATCATGGGCACCTGCAAAAACTGGTCACGGCGGACCTCGTGCGGCCCGATCATCTGCTGGGGGCACACCCCATGACGGAAAACGGTGTGGAGGGCGTGCGGTTCGGTGTGTGGGCCCCAAATGCCCACCATGTGAGCGTGGTGGGCGATTTCAACGGCTTCAACGGCTTTGACCATCCCCTGCAGCGCCTGGATTTTGGCTTCTGGGGGGCCTTTGTGCCGGCCGCCCGCCATGGGCAGCGCTACAAGTTCCGCATTACCGCCCAGGATGGCCGCACCGAGGACAAGATGGACCCCTACGGCACCTTCTTTGAGGTGCGCCCCGCCACCGCCAGCATCATCTGGAACCAGCCCTTTACCTGGACCGATGACGGCTGGATGAGGGCCCGGGGGCCCGGCCTGGAGCGCCCGGTCAGCATCTACGAGGTGCACCTGCCCTCCTGGGCACGGCGGGACGACGGCTGGTTCATGAATTACCGCGATCTCGCGCACCGCCTGGGCGACTACGTGGCCTACATGGGCTACACCCACGTGGAACTGCTGGGGGTCATGGAGCACCCCTTTGACGGGTCGTGGGGCTATCAGGTGACCGGGTACTACGCGCCCACCAGCCGCATGGGCAGCCCGGAAGACTTCAAGTATTTCGTCAACCACCTGCATGGCCTGGGCATCGGCGTGCTGCTGGACTGGGTGCCGGGGCATTTTCCCACCGACACTGCGGGGCTGGCACATTTTGACGGCGGGCCGCTGTTCGAGTACGCCGATCCCCGGCGGGGCTTTCACCAGGACTGGAACACCTACATCTTCGACTATGGCCGCAACGAGGTTGTGATGTTCCTGATCGGTTCGGCCTTGAAGTGGCTGCAGGACTTTCACATTGACGGTCTGCGGGTGGACGCGGTGGCCAGCATGCTGTACCTGGATTTCTCGCGCACCGAATGGGTGCCCAACATTCACGGCGGGCGCGAGAACCTCGAAGCCATTGCCTTTCTCAAGCGGCTGAACGAGGTGGCGCACCACATGGCCCCGGGCTGCATGATCATCGCCGAGGAAAGCACCTCCTTTCCCGGCGTGACCACGCCCACCCCCTTTGGCCTGGGCTTTGACTACAAGTGGGCCATGGGCTGGATGAACGACAGCCTGCGCTATTTCGAGCAGGACCCGCTGTGGCGCGCGCACCATCACCACGCCCTGACCTTTTTCAACGTGTACCGCACCAGCGAGAACTACGTGCTGGCCATCAGCCACGACGAGGTGGTACACCTGAAAAAGAGCATGGTGGCCAAGATGCCGGGCGACTGGTACGCCCAGCGCGCCGGCTACCGCGCCTTTCTGGCCCTGATGTGGACCACACCGGGCAAGAAGCTGCTGTTTATGGGCCAGGAATTCGCCCAGCCCACCGAATGGAACCACGACGCCCCGCTGCCCTGGCATCTGGCCGACCACCCCGACCACCGGGGCGTGATGAACCTCGTGCGGCGCCTCAACGGGCTGTACCGCACCCGCCCGGACTGGCATGTGGGCGACACCAGGGAAGAGGGCCTGCTGTGGCTGAGCGCCGACGACACCGAAAACAGCGTGTACGCCTTTGTGCGCCGCGACCCCGACAGTGACACCTGGAGTGTGGTGGTGGCCAACCTGACCCCGGTGTACCGCGAGGGCTATCCGGTGGGCGTACCGCAGGGCGGCCCCTACCGCCTGCTGCTGTCCACCGACGACGGCGAATACGGCGGCTTTGGCACCCAGCAACCGGAGCTGCAGGCCAGGGAAGAAGGCTGGCACGGCCAGACCCACCACCTGCGCCTGAACCTGCCGCCCAACAGCGTGCTGGTGCTGGGCCCGGCGCCGGCCCCGGCGCTGGCCGCGCCCGAAGAGCGCTGAGCCCAGCGACCTGGCACAGCTCCAGAAGGTCTTTTCCGCGCGCGCCGTGACAGCCCCGAGAGACGGGCCCTGCCACACTGCCGTATGACCGAGAGGGGGCCGGAAGCCCAGCAGCTGGCCCGGCTGCTGGTGGAGGCCGAGGAGCGCAAGCTGGGCGACCCGGTGCAGGGCGCGGCGCTGGCCCGCGAGGCCCTGGCGCTGGCCGAGGCGCTGGGCGACACCCGGGCGCAGGCGCTGGCCCTGACGATGGTGGGGGCCAGCGCCATCTATCTGGCCGATTATCCGGCGGCCCTGGCGGCGCTGGAACGGGCCCAGACCCTGGCCGACCCCCAGTTTCCCGAACTGCTGGGCAACAACGCCAACGCCCTGAGCGTGGCGTATTTTCGCCTGGGCCACTACCCACAGGGCATGGAACACGCCCTGCGCGGCCTGGAGCGGGCGCAGGTGCACGGTGACCGGGTGCTGGAAGCCAAGGTGCTGTCCAACATGGCGCTGATGGCCTGGGAGCTGCAGGACCACGAGGAGGCGCTGGCGCTGCACCAGCGGGTGGCGGGGGTGCTGGCGGCCCTGGACGCGGCGGGTGAAGGCGGCGGCATGCCCGCGCTGCAGGGCGCCATCAACGACCTGAATATCGCCATTGACCACTATCATCTGGGGCAGCTGGACCGCGCCCACAGTCTGGGGCAGGCGGCGCTGCCCACGCTGCGCGCCCTGGGCTTGCGACAGCCCGAGGCCGTGGCCCTGACCTACCTCACCCTGACCCTGCTGGACCTGGGCCGCCCGGACGACGCGTGGCCGCTGTGCGAAGAGGCGCTGGCCCTGCACCGCGCCGGACAGGAAAAGGATTTTGAAGCCTATACCCTGATGGCCCGCGCCCGCCTGCACCGCCACGCGGGCGCCCCACAGGCGGCGCGGCGCGACCTGGACACGGCCCTGGGCCTGGCCCAGCGCGCGGGCCTGCAGGGCCGCGAGGGCGAGGTGCACGCCGCACTGGCCGAGTGGTACGAACTGGAGCGCGACTTTGAAGCGGCGCTGCACCACCACAAGCGGTATCTGACGCTGGAACGGGCGCTGCACGCCCAGACCCTGGACCGCAAGGTCAAGGTGCTGGCGGTGCAGGCCAAGGTGTCGCTGCTGCAGCGCGAGGCCGAACTGGAGCGCCGCCGCAGCGCCGAGCTGGAGCAGCTGAATGCCGAACTGCGCCAGGCCGAGCGCCACGCGCGCACCCTGGCCACGCACGACCCCCTGACGGGCCTGCCCAACCGCGCGCTGTTTTTAGAGCAAGTGGACCACGCGCTGGCCCGGGCTCAACCGCTGGCCCTGCTGTTTCTGGACCTGGACGGCTTCAAGGCCGTGAACGACGCGCTGGGCCACGCCGCCGGCGATGAGCTGCTGCGCGAGGTGGCGCGGCGGCTGCGCGCCGGGGTGCGCGATTCGGACCTGCTGGCGCGGTTGTCTGGCGATGAATTCGTGGTGATGCTGCGCCATCTGGACGAGGCCGGGGCCGTGCAGGTGGGCGAGCGCCTGCTGGGCGCCCTGCAGGGCGCGGCGCGGCTGGGGGGACAGCTGGTGGAGGTGGGGGCCAGCTGCGGCTGCGCCCTGTACCCGGCGCAGGCCCAGGACCGGGAAGCCCTGTTGCACGCCGCCGATCAGGCCATGTACGAGGCCAAACGCGCGGGCAAGAACCAGCTGCGCGTGTACGCGGGGCCGCCCGGCTGAACCGGGCGCGCACCCTGGGCTGGCCTCGCCGCGCTGCTCCCACCGCGTCAACGGCGGAAGCTGCTGTAATGGGGCCGTGACCTCGCCTGAGCCTGCCCCAGCTGCCCCCGACGCCCTGACCCGCCTGAGTTTCCTGCTGCTGCTGGTGCTGGCCGCGCTGCTGCTGTGGCCGCTGCTGAGCGGCGGGGCGCTGCCCAGCCCGGTGCTGGTGGGCGGGGTGCTGCTGGTACGGCTGGGGGTGCAGGTGCTGCGCGCCCGGCGCGACGAACGCCTGCGCCGCCCGGTGGGGTGGGCGCTGGACCTGCTGATTCTGGCGCTGCTGTTCGGGCAGCTGAGCCGGCAGCCGGGGGGCTGAGGGCGCCAGGTCAGCGGGCCCCGGAGTGCGGCTGGGGGCGCCCCTACAGCCGCTTCAGAGCGCCGCTGTTCGGGCCTCCCCGCGCGGCTCTTCTGGACAGGCTCGCGTGCCTGCTCTCGCGCCGGGCGGCTCTGGGGGCGCACAATACAGGGCGTGACCCTCATCAGCGTGCTGGGCGCGGCGCGGCGCCTGGGTGGGCGGCCGCCCTTCCAGCTGCGCGGCAGCTATGAGCGGCTCCTGGAAGGGCGCCTGGACCTGCAGATTGTGGCGGCCACCCGGGCCCAGGCGCAGCAGGCCGAACACGACGCCCTCAACGAACTGGAGCGGCTGGGGCGAGTGCTGGGGGCCCAGGATCCACACAGTGAGTGGCGGCGCTGGCTGCGGCAGGCCAGCTCGGCGCCCACCCCCCTGAGCCTGGACCTGACGGCGGTGCTGCGCCTGGCTGACCACTGGCGGCTGCGCAGCGGGGGCGCGCTGCACCCGGGCGCCGAGGCCCTGGGGCTGCTGTGGGCCCAGGCCGAGCGCACCGGCCGCCCGCCCGCGCCGCAGGAGTTGCAGCGGCTGGTCAGCGCGGTCCAGGGCGCGCCCTGGACCCTGCAGGCCGATGGCTGCGCCGTTCTGCATGCCCGTGGGCCGCTGGGCCTGGGCCCGCTGGCCCGCGGGTACATGGTGGACCGGGCCGCCGCCGTGGCCTCGCGCGCGGCAGGGGTGCGCTGGGTGCAGGTGCGGGCAGGCGGGGCCCTGCGGGTGGTGGGCCCCGGGTCTGTGACGGTCACCGTGGCCGACCCCTTCACTGCCAGGGACAACGCCCCCTGGCTGGCCCGCGTGCGCGTGCGGCGCGGCGCCCTGGCCCAGCGCCCTGCCCCAGCGCCGGGAAGCGCACCCCTGGTCAACCCACGTACCGGCTGCCCGGCAGCGCCGGCGCCCGGCGTGGTGGTCCTGGCCCCCGAATGCGCCGCCGCCGAGGCCCTGGCCACGATTCTGAGCGTGCTGGATGTCCGGGGCGGTCTGGCCCTGGTGGACAGCACGCCCGGCTGCGCGGCCCTGGTGGTCACCCCGGACGGCCGGCGTCACCCCAGCCGCGCGTGGCCCCGGCGCGATCACCCTCCTGGCGGCGCTCAGGGGCATGAGGATCAGCCGGGCTGAGGCCCGCGCGCGCCTTGTTCCGCTTCCGCGCGCCGCTGGGCCACCGGGGCTATCCTGGCCGCCATGAGTGCACCCCACCCCCTGACCCCGCCGCAGGTCACGGCGTTTTACGATGCCCACCGCACGGTCCGGCAGTATGAAACGCAGCCGGACGGCTCGCCGCTGCCCCTGCCGCCCGGGCATCTGGACGTTCTGCTGCACGCCGCGCAGCGGGCCCCCACCGACGCCACCGCCCAGCTGTATTCCCTGATTCGCCTCACCCGCCCGGCCGTGCGCGCCCGCATGGCCGAACTGACCACGAACGCGCACATGGCCACGGCCAGCGAGGCGTTCGTGGTGTGCGCAGATGTGCGGCGCACCGCCCAGGTGCTGGCGGCCAGTGGCCGCGCGCCCGGTCACTGGCCGGCCATCGCCGTGCATTTCGGTCTTGGGGACGCTGTGATGGCCGGCACCAACCTGCTGACCGCCGCCGAGCTGCTGGGTTACCAGGGCTGCTGGATTGGGGGCGTACTGAACGGCTTAGGCGGCATTCTGGACCTGCTGAAGCTGCCGCCCGGGGTGCTGCCCTTTGCGGGCCTGACCGTGGGCCGCCCGGCCGAAACGCCGCCCCAGCGTCCCCGGGTGCCGCGCCCCCTGGTGGTTCACACCGACGAGTACCGCGACGGCACCGAAGAAGAGCTGAGGGCCGCCGTGGCCGTCATGAACCCCATTGCCGCGCGCGGCGACCGCCCCGGGGACTGGGCGCGGCTGCTGGGCGCCTACTTTGGGGCCGGGGGCAGCATGGAAGGCCGCGAGGCGCATCTGGTGGCCGCCCTGAAACGGCAGGGCCTGTGGGCGGGCGAGGCAGCAGCTCATCCGCCGTCAGCACAGAGTGGCCACGATTGACCCATGAGGCGACGGTGGCTGGTGCTGGCGGTGCTGTGGACGGCTGGCTGGGGGCAGGGCAGCTCCTGCGCTTTTGCCGCCTTTGATCAGGCGGTCAAGCAGGCCGAGGTGGTGGGGCTGGTGGAAATTGAGCGGCATGTGCCCCAGGCCGGCGCCGGATTTCCGGGCGTGCTGGACATGCAGGTGCGGGTGCTGGCCACGTATGTGGGCCAGCCGGACGCCCAGCGCCTGACCGTGCGGGGCGACGACGGCATGTCGCCCTACCCCTATGTGACCCAGTACCCTGTCGGCACCCGCTGGGTGCTGGCGCTGACCCGCAAGGACTGGCGAACCGGCAAACCCATGCCTGCTGGCCGCTACTCACCGGTGGCCTGCACTGGCCTGGGGTTGCTGGTCAGCGGCCCGGTGGCCTACGGCGTCCTGACCCGCTACGGTCAGACGGGGCCCGCTGACGTGCTGCCGCTCAAGCAGCTTCCGGCCTGGATAAAAGCCATGAGGGCCCGGCGCTGAACCGCCCCTAGAATGCTCGCGTGAGTGCCCCCAAGCCCGCCCCCGACCTGACCACCCTGGCTGCCCGCGCGGGCGAGGAGGCCCGCCCGAATCGCTCGGCGCCTCTGGTGGAACCCATCTACCAGAGTACCGTGTACGCCTTTGCCGACCTGGACGACCTGGACCGCGCCATGAGCGGCGAGGAGCCCGCGAGCTTCTATTACCGCAACGGCACGCCCAACGCCGCCACACTGGAACGCGCCCTGGCCGCCCTGGAAGGCACCGA
The DNA here is from genome assembly GCF_003028415.1 of Deinococcus arcticus. Taxonomy (NCBI): domain Bacteria; kingdom Thermotogati; phylum Deinococcota; class Deinococci; order Deinococcales; family Deinococcaceae; genus Deinococcus; species Deinococcus arcticus. The sequence goes on along the minus strand of NZ_PYSV01000003.1, from coordinate 233,498 downwards.
GGCCGCGCTGGTGGCGGGCAGCGGCATGGCGGCCATCAGCGCGGCGCTGCTGGGGGTGCTGCGCGCAGGCGACCATGTGGTCACTGACGCCCGCGTGTACGGCGTGACCTACGCCCTGCTGGCTGAGGAGTTTCCGCGCCTGGGCATTGAAGTTTCCTTTGTGGACGCCTGCAACCACGAGGAGGTGGCGGCGGCGTTCCGCCCCCAGACCCGCGTGCTGCACGTGGAGAGCCTGACCAATCCGCTGATGACCGTGCCGGACCTGCCTGCCCTGGCGGCTCTGGCCCACGGGCGCGGCGCCCTGCTGAGCGTGGACAACACCTTCGCCAGCCCCGCCATGCTGCGCCCCGCCGAACACGGCGCCGATCTGGTCACGCATTCGGTCAGCAAGTACCTCAGCGGGCACAGCGCCGCTTTCGGGGGCGTGGTGTGTGGCCGGGCCGACCTGATGGCGCTGGCCCGCACCCGCCTGCTGCGCCTGGGCGGCACCATGAGCGCCTTTGACGCCTGGATGACCCTGCAGGGCCTCAAGACCCTGGGCCTGCGCATGCGCGCCCACAGCGGCAACGCGCAGGCGGTGGCCGACGTGCTGGTTAACCACCCGCGCGTGAAGGCGGTGTACCACCCGGGCCTCTCGGACCACCCGCAGTTTCACCTCGCCATGGACCTCTTCCCGAACGGCTTCGGCGGCATGCTGAGCGCCGAGATTGAGGACGCGCCGGGCTTTGTCAGGGCGCTGGCCGGCCGGATTCCGCTGGCCCCCAGCCTTGCGGACGTGGTCACCACGCTGTCATGGCCCTGGGGCACCTCGCACCGGCCGCTGCCCGAGACAGAGCGCCGCCGCCTGGGCATCACGCCGGGGCTGCTGCGCCTGAGCATTGGCATTGAGGACATTGGCGACCTGCTGGGCGAGTTTGAAGCCGCGCTGGAGAGTTAAAAGAGTTGATGGTTGATGGAAAAGGAAGAGGCCCGGACGCAACTGGTCCGGGCCTCCTGTCTGTTGAGGGGCGTTACGCCAGCGCTTTGATCACAGCGTTCGTGAACTCTTCCGTGCCGGCGGTGCCGCCCAGGTCGCGGGTGCGGGGACCTTCGGTCAGGACCTTGTTCACGGCCGCGTCAATGCGGCGGGCGGTGTCGTGGTCGCCCAGGTGGTCCAGCATCAGCACGGCGGCCAGGATGGTGGCGGTGGGGTTGCTGACGCCCTGACCGGCAATGTCGGGCGCGCTGCCGTGCACGCTCTCGAAAATCCCGAACTGGTCGCCCACGTTGCCGCTGGCGGCGATGCCCAGGCCGCCCACCAGACCGGCGGCGAGGTCGGACAGGATGTCCCCGAACATGTTGGTCATCACCAGCACGTCGAACTGCTGGGGGTTGCGCACCAGCTGCATGGCGGCGTTGTCCACGATCATGGTGCCGGTGTTCAGGCCGTCCACGCCTGAGGCGTGGTCCAGAATGGTGTTCAGGAACAGGCCCTGGGTCACGGGCAGCACATTGGCCTTGTGCACCACGGTCAGCCGTTTGCCGCGCTTCATGGCCAGATTGGCGGCGAACTGGCCAATACGCAGGCTGGCGTCCTTGGTGATCACGGTGTCGGCAATGGCGGTGTCGCCGTAGCGCCGCTCCTGTTCCACGTACAGGCCCTGGGTGTTCTCGCGGACAATCACGAGGTCCACGTTCTCGTAGGCGCCGGGCACCGGGCGGGTCCTGGTGGGGCGCACGTTGGCGTACAGACCGTACTTCTGGCGCAGGTGGCGAATGGCGCCGAAGAACCCGGCAGGCTTCTCGCCGCTGGGGCTGGTGGCCGCGCCGAACAGGGTGGCGTGGGTGTTTTCCACGGCGTCGTAGGTGGCCTGGGGCACGCTGGTGCCGTGGTCCAGGTAGTACTCGTAGCCGGCCTCGGCGTGCACGTATTCGGCGCTGAAGCCAGCGGCGTCGAGCACGCGGCGGGCGGCGGGAATGACCTCGTGGCCAATGCCGTCGCCTTCAATGAGACAGATGCGGTAGGTCGCCATAACCTGAGCAGTGTAAGCCAGCCGGGTCAGGCGCTTCACCCGTTCCTCGCGCCGTGGCGCGTTACCCGCCGCGTGACGCCAGCACCTGCGCCGCCAGATCGCGCGCCAGCAGCGGCCCCAGCAGGAAGCCCTTGCTGCTCAGCCCGCTCAGGCGCCAGGTGCCGTCCGCCTGCCGGCCCGCCTGCAGCCCCGAGAGCCGCGAACCGGTCCAGCGGCCTGTGACCTGAACACCCTGCAGGTCACTGAGCGCCAGCCCCTTGCCCAGCAGCCAGCCCAGCGAGGGCAGGGGCAAGGTGTCGGGCCGCCACTGCGGCGCAGGGGTCTCGAAGGTGGCGCCCAGCACGCCCCCGCTCTGCGCTGGGGCCAGATACGCCCCGAAACTGACCGGCTGCCGGGTGACGGCGCGGTCCAGGGTCAGCAGGGTGCCCATGCGGTGGGTGGCACTTTCCCCGGTCCAGTGGCGGCCCACCGAGCCGCCGCAGACCACCACGGCGTCGGCGTGCAGAGGGGCGGCGTCCAGCAACTGAACCGTGTGCGCCGTCCAGCCCAGCGCCCGCCCGCGCACGGCCCGCGCCCCCGAGGCCCGCCGCAGCGCCCCGGTGAGTGCCTGCCCGTCCACCCATCCGCCCGGCGGCAGTGACAGCACGTGTGCCCAGCCGGGGGCCAGCGGTTCGGGCGATTCGTCGGGCTTTAACCATACGTGGGCCAGCTCAGGCGGCAGATGGCGTTCAAAGCGGGCCCGGGCCCGGTCATCTGGCACCGGTCGCAAGACGCCGCTCTGCCCGTGGGGAATGGCAAACCCCTGGGCCTCCAGTTCGCGCAGCAGCGCCCAGGTGAACGCCATGCCCGCCAGCGCCCGCGCGTCCACCCCGCCCGACTGCCCCCGCACCGGGTTGACCAGGGCGCTGGGCACGTGGCTGGCGGTGTGGGCGCCGGCGTCCACCACCGTCACGGCGGCCCCCCCCCGCGCCAGAAAATAGGCCGCCGAAGCCCCGGCAATCCCCGCCCCCACCACCACAACGTTCAAAGCGGCCCTTCCTCCACTGCCCACGACCCACCCTCCACTTCCCGCACCGCCCGCAGGCATTCCCGCTTGCCCGGGGCGCCGGGCCGCCGTTCCACACGCAGCCCCGCTGCCACCAGGGCCCGGCGCACATGCCCGGCCGCGCTGTAGGTGCCCAGCACGCCGCCCGGCGCCAGGGTGCTCGCCAGCCGCGCCGCGAAGTCCGGCGTCCAGACCTCGGGGTTGCGCGACGGCGAGAAGCCGTCCAGGTACAGCGCGGTGGCCCAGCTCCGGGGCAACTCGGCCGTCAGGGCGTCGGCAAAGGTGACGGTGAGGGTGGCGCCCCCCGCCTCGACCTCCAGTTCGCCGCGCCCGCCGCCTCCCTCCGGCCACGCGGCCAGCAGGGCGGTCCAGGCCGGGTGGTCGGCGCCCTCTGCGCCCTCGGCCACGGCGCGCAGCACCTCGCGCGGGGCGGGGTCGAATTCATAGGCGCGGTAGTGCAGCCGCGCGCCGCGCCGCGCCGTGTCCGCCAGGGTGGCCCGGCCATTCACGCCCACCCCAAAGCCAATTTCCAGCACCCGGGGCGCAGGGTGAAGGTGGGTGCCCGTGCCCTGCACGAACACATGCCGCGCCTGTGCCGCGGCCCCGTGCCGCGACCCATACGCCTCGCCGTACCGGGCGTTGAACGCCGTGCGCGACCCATCCGGCGTGGGCAGCAGGGCGTAGGCGGGGGGCTCGTCGTGGGTCATGGGGGCCAGGATAGGGGGTTGTGGGCCGTGGGGCGTGGGCTGTGGGACAGCGCGGGGGAGGAGAGGCGGGGGCGTTGGAGGGCCTCCACTTGTCTGGCCCCTTGATCCCTGGAGGGAGCCCTGCGCTCCTGGCCATCGGCCATGTGCCCTGCGCCCCTCAAAAACCCTTACACTCCACCCAACCCTTTTCCCCGTCCGCTGCGGCGTGCGTTCACTGGCTTTCCTTTGCCCCCGGGGCACCCTTCCCGGGAAAGGTCTGGTGCTTATGCCTGTTCGCGTTGTCAGTCTCGCGGGCCACAGCGGGGCCGGAAAAACCACGCTGGCCGAGGCCCTGCTGTTTCGCAGCGGGGCCATTTTACGCGCGGGGCGCGTGGAGGACGGCACGGCCCACAGCGACCACACCGAGGCCGAAAAGGCGCACGGCTTTTCCATTCAGACCGGGGTGCTGCGCCTGACGCACGCGCAGACCAGCGTCACGGTGCTGGATACGCCAGGCTACGCCGACTTCGTGCGCGAGATCCGGGGCGGTATCCGCGCGGCGGACACGGCAGCCGTGGTCGTGAGCGCCCTGGGCGGTGTGGAGGTGGGCACTGAGCGGGTATGGGCCACCGCCGACCGCTTCGAGATGCCCCGGTTGATCGTGGTGAACAAGATGGACCGTGAGCGCGCCGACTTCTTTGCCGTCCTGGCCGACCTGCGGGCCAGCCTGAAGGGGCCGGTGGCTGCCGCGTGGCTGCCGCTGGGCCAGGGCGCCGACTTTGCGGGTGTGGTGAACGTGCTGACCGGCGAGGCCAGCCCGCCGCAGGCCACGCCGCCCGCCCTGGGCGCCGCCCTGCGTGAGGCGCGCGAGGCCCTGACCGACGCGATTGTGGAAACCGACGACGACCTGATGGCGCGGTATCTGGAGGGTGAAGAGGTGGGCGCCGAGGAGCTGCAGGCGGCCTTCTGGCGCGCCGTGCACGCGGGCACCCTGTACCCGGTGCTGCCGGTGAGCGCCCAGAGCGGGGTGGGCGTGGACGTGCTGCTGGACCTGATGGTGCGCGGTCTGCGCTCGGCCCGCGAGCGCGGTCCCCTGACCGGCGTGGACGGCCAGACGCGCGAGCCCCTGCCGGATGCGCCCTTCAGCGCGCGGGTGTGGCGGGTCTCGGTGGACCCCTTCGTGGGCAAGCTGGCCTACGTGCGCGTCTGGAGCGGCACCCTGCGGCCCGGCGACACGGTGCGCAACACCACCCAGGGCACCGAGATGCGCGTGACGCACCTGTATGTGCCCGGCGGCAAGGACCTGACCGAGGTGCCCGAATTGCCGGCCGGCAGCATCGGCGTGCTGACCAAGCTGCCCGAGCTGCACGCGGGCGACACCCTGGCCGACCCCGCGCACCCCATGCAGTACGATCCGCTGTGGCTGCCCGACCCGGCGCACACGCTGGCCATTGTGCCCCTTACCCGCGCCGACGAGGACCGGCTGGGCGCCGCCCTGGCCCGCTTGCGCGAGGAAGACCCCACCCTGGTGTACAGCCGCGAGCCGCAGACCGGCGAACAGCTGCTCTCCGGCATGGGCGAGATGCACCTGAATATTGCCGTGGAGAAACTGGCGGCCCTGGGCGTGAATGTCAGGACCAGCCCCCCCCGCATTCCCTACCGCGAGACCATTCACGCCCCCTGCGAGGCGCAGGGCAAGCACCGCAAACAGAGCGGTGGGCACGGCCAGTACGGCGACTGCCGCATCCGCATTGAGCCCGGCGAGGGCTTTGCCTTCCGCAGCGCGGTGGTGGGCGGGGCCATTCCCGGCAAGTACCTGCCCAGCATAGAAAAGGGGGTGCAGGACGCCATGCAAAAGGGCTCGCTGGCCGGCTACCCCCTGCAGGACGTGCATGTGACGGTGCTGGACGGCAGCTACCACGATGTGGACAGCAGCGACATTGCCTTTCGCACGGCGGGCAGCCTTGCCCTGAAGAATGCCCTGGACGGCGCGCGGCCCGGCCTGCTGGAGCCGGTGTACCAGCTGCGGGTGCGCGCCCCGGCCAGCTTGACCGGCGACCTGATCAGCGACCTGCAGACCCGCCGCGCCCGCGTGCAGGGCATGGACACCAGCGGCACCGTCATTACGGTCACCGCCACCGTGCCGCAGGCCGAGCTGCAGACCTACAGCGCCGACCTGCGTTCCCTGACCGGGGACCGGGGCGCCTTCAGCGTGAAGCCGCACGGCTACCAGCCGGTTCCGGAGCACCTGGCCAGGAAGATCATTGAGGCCAGAAAGGGCGAGCTGGCCGGGGCGTAGGGGCTGCCATACTGGCCGCATGGCGCACCCGTACCACCATGCGGTCAGCTCGGCCCGGACCTTTGGCGGACAGCCCGAGGAGTACCTGCCCATTCACAACTGGTTCGACCAGACCAAGGCCCATCTGCCGGACGTCCGCCACCGCGCGCTGCTGCACTCCAGCTTTGGCATCTTCCTGTGCGAGCAGGTGTTTGGCGCCACGCTGACCCTGGCCACAGGCCGGCAGGTGCCCGTGCGCCTGATTGGCGAGCAGCATGTGCGCGAGGACATGGGCGGCGAGATTCCCACCGTGCAGGACTGGCTGGGCGACCTGCCGCTGAGGCCCTGGATGACCCGGGGCGCGGCGCGCCTGAGCGAGGAGGGAACATGACCATCCCGGCTGGCTTTGCCCGCAAGCTGGCGCGGCTGGGCGTGGCCCGCGTGCGGCTGGCGTACCTGTGGCACGAGGACGAGATGCGCTACGAGGTGCAGGCCCTGGACGGGCAGGGGCGCGCCGTGCCGCTGGACCATGACACCCGGCGTGAGGTGGAGGAGGCGGTGGAGCACGCCGATCTGCCCAGCCAGAGCGCCTACCTGTGGGACCTGAGCACTGGGGTCATCACGCCCTTTGGCGAGGTGACCTATCTGGCGGGCGATTCGCTCAACGGCACATATACCGTGCGCTTTGAGGGCAACGAAGAACTGGTGCTGGCGGTGGCGGCGGCCACAGCACCATCCCAGGCACAGGTGCAGGAATGGGTGGCCCACCCTGACCCCAGCGTGCGCCGCGCCGCCGCGCTGAATCCGGCGATTCCCGACGAGTGGCTGCGGCCCCTGCACGGGGACCTGGTGTTTGAAGTGGCGTCTGCAGTGCACTCCCGGGGGGGGCGCGCGGCGTTCGAGGCAGAGCGGCAGCAGGCGCAGAACCCCCAGACCCTGCCGCGCACCCTGGATGCGTTGTCGCGCAGCCCCTGGGCCAGCGTGCGGCTGGCCGCAGCCCGCAATCCCAGCACCCCGGGCTCGGCGCTGCGTGAACTGGCCCGCGCGCCGCAGTGGCCTTTTCCGCTGGCGGTGCTGAACAACCCCGCCTGCCCGCCAGAGGTGCGCGAACCTCTGCTGAACGCCCTTGGGGGGGTAGAGGCTCCCGAAACACGCCGGGCCATCGCCCAGGCCCAGGATGCCCCGTGGGCGCTGCTGTCCCGGTGGCTGGATGACCCCGATCCCTACCTGCGCGCGCGCATTGCGCGGCACGCCGCCACGCCCACAGAAGCCCTGGCGAGGCTGGCCACTGACCCCGACGAGGACGTGCAGATGGCGGTGCAGGAACGAACGGAGGAAGAACCCTACAACCCGGCCTGGCCCCTGGCCGAGCAGTGGCGGGTGGCCCACAGTCCACTTCAGGAGAGTGCCCTGTGGGCGCTGGGCCATGCCCCCAACCTGCACCCGGAGGTGCTGGCCTTTCTGCTGAACCAGCCGCCGCAGGCATACGTCGTCCTGCACCGTCCAGAGGTGACCGACGACGACCTGCTGCGCCTGATCGAGACGGGGCCCATCGCGACCCACTGGCTTTCAGAGCGGGGTGGCCTTTCAGCGAGGGTACTGCGGCGGCTGGCCCAACGCCCAGAGGCGCACCTGCGGGCCAGCGTGCCCTCTCTGGCCAGGCCCACCGGCTTACCCGGGGACGTGACGGCGGCGCTGGTGGCCGACCCCAGCGATCAGGTCCGCGCGCAGGCGGCGCTGCATCTGCCCCTGAGCCCGGCCCAGGCCCAGGAGCTGGCGGACGACCCGGCCGCCTGGGTGGCCGAAACGTTGCTGCGCAATCCTGCTTTGCCCCCAGAGGTGGCCCGCACGGTCCTCCGGCGCCTGGGGCCGGGGACCCTCAATCCCTACCTGCATACCGGGGACCCGCTGCCAGGGCCGCTGCTGGGCGTGTACAGCGAATTTGCCACGGGCGAGACCCTGCTGGCCCTGGCGCAGAATCCACAGACACCCAGTTCGCCCCTGGTAGACCGGATGCGGGCGCTGGGGGGCGCGGCCATTGAAACCCTGATTGCCGAGCCGCAGACCCCGCCCGGGGTGCTGGCCCGGCTGGTGGTGTCGCCACACGACGGGGCCCTGCTGCGGCACCCCAGCTTCACGGAGGCCATGCTGCGCGACCTGATCACGCAGCGTCTGAAGCGCTTTTCGTTCTGGAACAGCCTGCGTGACGAGGACCGGCTGGTGATGCTCGTGCTGGACTCGCCGCACATGACGCTGGACCTGTGGGAAGAACTGGTCACGCCCCGGAATCTCCAGCCCGAAATCCGCGCGCAGGTGGCGGCCCGCCCGGACCTTCCGCCCCGCATCGCCGCCCGCCTGGCCGAGGACCCGGTGGGCACAGTGGTGGCGGCCCTGCGCCGGAATCCGGCAGTGCCGCCAGAGGTGGTGAATCGGCTGGACGGGCCGTGACCTCCTGGCCCCGCCCCGGCGTAGCATCGCGGGCATGACCCCGCCCGTGATTGCCGATCTGCGCTCCGATACCGTGACCACGCCCACGCCTGCCATGCGTGAGGCGATGGCCCAGGCCCCGGTGGGCGACGACGTGTACGGCGAGGACCCCACCGTCAACGCCCTGCAGGCCGAGGTGGCCCGCCTGACCGGGCACGAGGCGGGGCTGTTCATGCCGTCGGGCAGCATGACCAATCAGGTGGCGATCGCCCTGCACACCCGCCGGGGCGAGGAGGTGATCTGCGCCGAGGGCTCGCACATCTATGAGTGGGAACTGGGCATGATGGCCACCTTCAGCGGGGTGGTGCCGCGCTTCGTGCCCGCGCCGCTGGGCGTGCCGGCCCCGGACGACGTGCGCGCGGCCATTCGCCGCAGCATTCACCAGTCGCCCACCGGGATGATCAGCCTGGAAAACACCCACAACAAGGCGGGCGGCACGGTCATTGCGCCCGAAGTCCTGCACCAGATTCGCGCGGTGGCCACCGGGGAAGGCCTGCCCCTGCACCTGGACGGCGCGCGGGTGTACAACGCGGCGGTGGCCCTGGGCGCAGAACTGCGCGAGATCACGGGCATGTTCGACACCGTCAGCGTGTGCCTCAGCAAGGGCCTGGGGGCCCCGGTGGGCAGCGTGCTGACGGGCTCGGCGGCGGCCATGAAACAGGCGCACCGCTACCGCAAGATGATGGGCGGCGGCATGCGGCAGGCGGGGGTGCTGGCCGCCGCCGCCCTGGTGGCGCTGCAGGAAGGCCCCGCCCGCCTGGCCGGGGACCACCGCCGCGCCCGCGTGCTGGCCGAGGCGCTGGTGAACGCCGGCTTCAGCGTGAATCTGGCCGCTGTGCAGACGAACATTGTGTACGCCACCGTACCGGACGCGGCGGGCCGTGCGGCGACCTGGGCCGAACGCGGCGTGCTGACCAACGCCCTGGGGCCGCAGTCTGTGCGCTTTGTTCTGCACCACCAGATTGACGATGAGGCGCTGGACCGGGCGATTCGGGTGCTGACGGCGTAAGGAGGCCCGCGCCAGAACAGCCCACGCCTGGGGAAGGGGCGTGGGCTGTTGCGGATCCCTGCTGGCGCTGTTCGCCTCAGCCTACGCCGTCCGACCAGATGACCACCCAGGCTTCAGTCCCCCCAAGTTGTTCCAGCGCCCCCAGACGGTGGTTGCCGCCCGCGCACCGAGAGCACGTCGCCACGGCGCTGCGCGATCAGTGGGGCAAATCGGGCGCCGTGCTGGTGGGCCTGAATCAGCGCTTCAAGCCGGGCGGTCCACCGCACGGTGGGTTCGGGGTATTCCATCTCGGGCTCGGGCCCACAGGCCCGCCGCAGGGCGGCAATGGCCACCGGGAGCGGGCCTTCCCACTGGCGAGGAGCCAGCCGCAGCCCATCGGCCAGTCCCACCTTGCCGCCCGGTTGGCGCAGCCAGGTGTCCACCCACGCGCCAATCTCTGCGGGCAGAAGGCAGGGAACGGGAAAGAACTCGTCGGCGGTCATGATGAGCAGGAGTCTGGGCCTGAACAGCAAAACGTCCATCCCAGGGGTCGCCCCAGGATGGACCGCTGCAACGGCTGGCTTCAGCCCAGGTCGTTCAGGACTTCCAGCAGGTCCTTTTTCACGCAGGTGAACATGGGCGTGTCCTGTAGCGTGTACATGCTGGCCTCGGTGTAGCGCAGGCGGTGCACCAGATCCACGAATTCCTGCGGGTGGTCGGAGTCGAAGCTCACCACGAATTCCTGGTCGTCAATGCCGTAAGAGTAGCTGGTGTTGATCCGCACGCCCTTGAAGGGGCCGCTGGCGTAGATGTGCTCGTCCATCATGCCCTGGCGGCTGTGCGGCGTCAGGTCGTACCACGCCCGCGTCTTCACGAAGGGGTAGATGAACAGGAATTTGCCCTGGCCCGGCAGGACTTCCAGGCCGTGCCCGCTGCCTTCCACGCGGTTCACGTACTGGCTGCGCTTGTTCATGGACACGAAGTTATAGGGCTGCGACAGGTAGCCCATCAGGCGCGTGCGGTTCAGCCGGGCCTGCGCCTCCTGAAAGTCGCGCACGTCAAAGGCAATGCGCCACAGCATGAAATCCACGTCGCCGCGCACGCCCACCAGCGAGTAGGGCCGCTGAATCAGGCCCTGTTCGGGCGCGCCGCTCTCCACCCAGCCCTGGGCGGCGGCCAGAAACTCGGCCTTCAGCTCCTCGCGCTCGGCCGGGGGCAGGCGGCGAAACGCCGGGTCCAGCTTGAAAAAGGCGTAGTTCAGGAACTGCCGCTGGGCGCGGTCGGGTTCCCGCTGCGTCACCTGCCCGCTGGGGTCCAGGTCCACCATCATCTTCGGGCGGCCACCCGGGGCGCCGCCAGGGCGCCCGCCCGCCGCTGGAGCACCCTCGGGGCGCTGGCCTTCCGGACGTTCCCCGCTCACCTGTTCACCACTCACTGGGCCACCACCTGACCGCGCAGGTCATGGGTCATGCCGAAGTTGGCGCGGTAGAGCGTCTGAATGCCTTCAAAGTCCTCGTCGGTCAGGGGCGCGGCGTCAAAGGTGGCGGCGTACTCGCGCAGGCCGTCTTCGGAGTAGATGTTGGGCAGCACGCTCGCCATCGCCGGGGAGCGCAGGGCGAACTGAATCGCCAGCTGGCCAATGGTGCGGCCCCGGCCCTCCACAAAGGCGCCTTGCAACTGCTCCACCTTCTGCAGTCCGTCTTCCATCCAGGCCTTGCGGCGGGCGTTGGTGGTCATGCGCCAGTTGCGGTGGTCGCCGGGCTCGAATTCGGTGTCCAGGCTCATGTGGCCTTCCAGCAGCCCCGAGGCGTGCGGCACGCGGGCCATCACGCCCACGCCCACTTCCTCGGCCACCGGCAGAATCTGCTCGCCCAGCGCCTGTTCCAGCAGGTTGTAGATGATCTGGGTGGGCGCGCGGCGGTCACGCACGCTGGCAATACCTTCTTCAATCTGGCGCTCGTGCTGGGCCGGGCCCAGGGCGGTGCCGTAGGCCAGAATCAGGCCCTCGGCCTTGGCCCGGTCCAGCTCGGCCCACAGGTCGTCGCGCAGGATGGCGTCCATGCGCGGGTTGTGCAGCTGGTAGTAGTCAATGCGGTCGGTCCCCAGCCGCTTCAGGCTGCCTTCCAGCGCGCGGCGCAGGTGTGCCGGCGACCAGTCATGGGGGCGCTCCTGTTGCCCGGGGCGGTCGGGGTGGGTGTAGATGTCATAGCCGAACTTCGTGCCAATCACAAGCTGATCGCGCACGTCCCCCAGGGCCTCGCGCTGCAGCTCCTCGGCGCGGCCCGAGGCGTAGGTATCGGCGTTGTCGAAGAAAGTGATGCCCAGGTCAAAGGCCCGCCTCAGCAGCGCCTTGCCCATGCCCTCGTCCCTGACGCCCCACCAGGTGGTGCCCACGGTCCACACGCCAAACCCCACCGCGCTCACGGTGAGGTCGGTGCCCAGCAACTTGCGGTATTCCATATCTGGCACTCTCGCACGGCGCGCCGGGGATGGTTGACCCCGAACGACCGGTCAGGCAGGCGTGGGCACGGGGAAGTGCAGGTGCCCCGTGGGCACGGCCACCGTCAGCAGCGGCCGGGCCGTCTGCAGCCCCGGGTGCAGCGCCTCACCCTCCAGCACCGTCAGCCGGGCCGGCTGCACGCGGCCCCGCAGGCCCACCCGGGTCAGCCACCAGCCGCTTTCGCCGTCCAGCCGGGGCTGGGCCAGGGTGCGCCAGGGTGTGGGGATGGGCCCGGTGGACACGGGCAGCGCGGGCCCAAAGCCCTCGAAGGCGACGTGGGCCAGAAGGCGGCCGTCTTCCTGAATCCGGACCTGCCCGCGCGCCGAGGTGCCCAGCCACTCGAAGCGGGCCAGCGTCTTGGGAATGCCCCAGTTGGCCCGGCCCCAGGCCACACTCTGCGGCGTACTGACGGCAATGCGCGTCACCTGCGGGCGCGGCCCGGCGGGGCTGGGGGCGCCCAGGGCCACCCACATCACCTCGTCGTAGGGACCCACCGGGGAGGTGGCGTAGCGCACCAGCAGCAGCGCGCCGGGCTGGGGACGGCGGTAAACAGCGATCCAGGCGCGGCCCGAAAGCGGCCAGGGTGGGGAAGCCATGGCCCCACCGTACCCCGCCGCGCCGCTACCCTGAACCTCATGCTCAAACACGTGTCGTTCCTGACCCGCGATCTGTCGGCTGCGCTGGCCTTTTACACCCGGCTGGGTGCGGTGGTCGAAAAGCAGCTCCTCACTCCCGAAGGGTATGGCCGCGCGGTGCTGCGCCTGGGGGAGGGCCGCCTGCAATTCTTCGAGGTGCCCGGTGAGGGCCCGGCCCCGCATCCCCACTGGGCCGAACACATCGCCCTGCACGTGCCGGGCCTGCGCGCCCTGCTGCCCACGTTGCGCGCGGCGGGCGTAACGGTCACCCGCGACCTGCAAGCCAGCCCCGGTGGGCGCGACATGGCCTTTGTGCTGGACCCGGATGGGCGGCAGGTAGAGCTGCTGGAAGGGGGAACAGTTGATCGTGATGGAAAAGGATCGCCCGCGCGCCCGCGCTAGCCGGCCTGAGCAGCGCCCTGGACGTCATGTTTTCCCGCGCGCTTGACGCGGTACATGGCCTCGTCGGCGCGGCGTTGCAGGGTGGCAAAGGCCTGACCGTCCTGCGGCGTGACCGCCACCCCGACGGACGCGCTGATCTGCACAGTTTCTCCCTGCACTGTGAAGGGCTTCGTGATCAGCCGGAGCAGCTCCCGGGCCACCCGGTGGGCGTCGTCGGGGCAGCGCAGACCGGGCAGCAGCACCGTGAATTCGTCGCCGCCGGGGCGGGCCACCAGATCCTCGCGGCGCACCCCGGCCCGCAGGCGCGCGCCCACCTGCCGCAGCAGGTCGTCCCCGGCATCGTGGCCCAGGGTATCGTTCACGGCCTTGAAGCCGTCCAGATCCAGAAACAGCAGGCCCACAGGAGCGCTGCCCGCGCGCTGCAGCGCCTGTTCAGCCGCCGCCTGAAAGTGCGCGCGGTTGGCCAGGCCGGTCAGTGGGTCGTGGGCCGCGCGGTGGGCCAGCAGGGCGTGGTCTTCCTGCAGCGCGGCGTGGTCCTGCTGCAGCTGCTGGGCGCGCTGGCGCTCCTGTTCGGCTTCGCGGCGCAGCGTTTCCAGCTGAAACTGGGCGGTCAGGAACCTGGTCTTGCGGTCCACTGCCTCGGCGTGAATCCGGCGTTCCAGGGCGTGGTGGGCGCGCAGATCGGCCAGCGCGCCGCCCAGGTCGCCCAGGGCCTCGCGTACCTCGCTCAGGGCTTTCAGGGCGTCCTGTTCCTGGCGGCCAATGCCGTGCTCGCGGGCCAGGGCCAGGGCGCGTTCCAGGGGGGGCAGGGCCTGTACGGCCTGCCCCTGGCGCTGATGAATCAGGCCCTGCATCAGCAGCAGCAGGCACACGTGCACCTGCTCGGCGATGGCTTCGGCCAGCGGCAGCGTGTCCTGAATCACGGTCTGGGCGGCCTCCAACTGGCCCGTGTGCAGCAGGCTGTGCGCGCGGTAGGCCTGGGTCACCACAGCGTGCTGGCGCATGTCGCTCTCCAGCAGTCGGGGCAGCAGGGTGTCGGCCAGGGCCAGGGCCTGCGCGTGCTCACCCAGAGCGTTATGGTCCACCATCATGTTCACGCAGGCGCTGCTGTGCAGGCTGCGGTCCCCCAGGCGTGCGGCGACCTCCACCACCTCCTGGTGGGCTTCCAGGGCGCTGGCATGCTCGCCCAGTTCCGCCCACACGGCGGCGATGTTGTTCAGCACCCGCACCCGCCCCTGTTCGTCACCGCTGGCCTGCGCCACCTGCGAGCTGTTCAGAAAGTATTCCAGCGCCCCGGCGTAGTCACCCTGATGGCTGACCACGTTGCCCAGGCCGTTCAGGGCCCGCGCCTCCAGCGGGGCGTCGCCGCACTGCCGGGCAGTGATCAGCGCCTGCCCGAATGCCTGCAGGGCCTCGGCGTAACGGGCCTGGAAAAACAGCGTGGCCCCCAGCAGGACCCCGGCGCGCCCCCCCTGCAGGGGCAAGTGAAGACGCTCGGCCTGGGCCGCCGCCGCGCGGGCCAGCGCCTCGGCCCGGGCCGGGTCCACCACCACGAGGTCGTCGGCCTGGGCAATCTGCGCGTCCAGGGTCGCCGGCTCCAGGGGCCTGTCGTTGGCGGCGCGGCTCATGGGGCTCAGGATAGAAAGGCCGCTCTCACAGGGAGCTTGCAAGCCATAGGGGTGAATACAGCCCAGGGGAGGGGTGGGGCGCCTCAAAGCAAGCCGCCCCAGGGTGGCCCGGGGCGGCGCAGCTTGCGTTGTGGTGCCTGGAATCCGTCTTAACGGTTCAGGGCCTGCTGCAGCTCGGTAAAGGCAGCCGGGCGGCTGAGCACGCGCCAGTTCAGCACGCTGTCGCCGCTGAGCTCTGGGTCAACGCCAGGGATACAGGGCCCCTTGGCGTTCACCTTGCGCATGATGGGCCACACCACGGCCGCCGCGCGCCCAGCCACGTCGCGCCGGGGAATGGCGCCAATAATGCGCGAATCCTCCGAGCCGTTGGGGGTGCGGTTGTCGCCAATCACGTAGTAGTGGCCGGCGGGGACGGTAAACGTCTCCTGATCTTGCACCACGCCTGTGGTATAGCCCGCAATGCCCGAGGACTGCGCCAGATTTGCCACCGGGCTTTCGGTATCCCAGCAGCCCTGCTCTTTCCAGTAGTCGGTGGTCCAACCTGAATCCAGGGGCACACCGTTGACCGTGACCTCGCCGCCCTGAACGCGGATGGTGTCGCCGGGCAGACCAATCAGGCGCTTGATCAGGAAGGGCCGGTAGGTCCAGAGGTTCAGGGGCGCGGCCTTGTTCAGGTTTTCAATCTTCGCGCTGGCCGCGCGCGGGGGCTTGAAAATCAGGATATCGCCGCGCTTAAAGTCGCCAATGCCCGCCTTGTGCAGCCACGTTTCGTACTTGGGCACGAACACGCGCTCGCGGTCGCGCAGGTTGGGCATCATGCTCACGCCGTCCACCCCCACCAGCGTGGCGACAAACTGCGTGATCACCACCGCGAACACGATGGGTTCCAGCACTTCCTTCCACAACTTCTGAAGGGGGCTCAGGGCGGGCTTCTCTGGTCTGGTCATGCACCGCGCAGCATAGCGGACGGGGGGCATGACTGCGGGGAAAAGCCCGGATTCCCGGGGGCGCGTTCAGGCCCCGGGCCGCCCCGGCGCGCCCTGCAGGGTCAGCAGGCGCGGCAGGTTGGCCAGGGCCGCCTCGCGTCCAGCGGCGATGGCCTGTTCGGCGCGGCCAAAGGTCATCAGGTCAATGTCGCCCAGTTGCGGGCGCAGCTGCACGTCCGGGCGGTAAAGGTTCACGCGGGCGTCGGTCAGCTGCGCCTGCATGATTTCCACCGCGCGGCGCAGGGCGCGCACCGGCCCCAGCGAGGCCCCCCGGCGCCAGGGCAGCGGCAGCACGCGCCGGCCCTCCAGCTCCAGGGGATCGGGGGCGGTGACGTTCACCGCCAGCACCTGCCGCGCGCCCAGGAACAGCGCGGCGTCCACCGGCAGCTGGTTCAGAATGCCGCCGTCGGACAGCAGCAGGTCCTCGTAGGGCACGGGTTCCAGCGCGCCAGGGTAGGCGGTGGTGGCCCGCAGCGCGGTGTGCAGGTCCCCGCGCGTCAGGTACACCGCGCGCCCCGAGAGCAGGTCGGTGGCGGTGATGGCCAGCGGTGTGGGCAGCTCTTCAAAGGTGGCCGGCAGGTGCTGCGCCAGCCACGCACTGAAGGCCGACTGCCGGATCAGCCCCGGGGTGGGCCGCAGGTCCAGCAGACGCCGCCACGAGACCCCCCGGGCCAGCCGCTGCAGTTCGGCGGCGCTGTAGCCGGCCGCCACAAAGGCCCCCACCAGCCCGCCCATGCTGGTGCCCGCCACCACCGCCGGTTTCAGGGCGTGGGCTTCGAGCACCTCCCACACTCCAAGGTGCGCCAGCCCCCGCGCGCCGCCCCCGCCCAGCACCAGGCCGTAGCCTTTCACGCGCGCTCCTGGGGGCCCCGGGCCAGCCTGTGCTTGGTCATGGCCGAATTCTAGACACAGCCCGGCCGCCCTCTGCCCCCACAGGGGAGAAGCGCACCCCCCCCAAGGTGGTGTAGCTTGAAGGCCGATGCCTCTGGCGGGTCAGGTGGTGGGAGACGGCGTGCGACTGGTCCGGCCGGTGGGCCGGGGTTCGCACAGCCTCGTGTATTTCGCGGTGGACCGCACCGGGCAGCCCTGCGCCGTGAAGATCTTTCCGGCCCACCTTCTGGGCTACGCCGACCGTGAATACCAGCACGGCCACCACCTGGACCACCCCCGGCTGGTGCGGGTGATGGCGCGCACCACCGTGGATGACCAGCCGGCCCTGATCAGCACCCTGGCGCGCGGCGAGGTGCTGTTCGGGCGCTACAGCCAGCGCCCCGCCGCCGCTGCTGAGCGCCGCCCGTTTCTTCTGACCCTCGTGCATCTGCTCGACGCCCTGGGCTACCTGCACAGCCTGGGGCTGGTCCACCGCGACATCAAGCCCGAAAACGTGATTGTCGAGGATGACGGCCGCGCCAAGCTGGTGGACTACGACCTGTCGGGGCCAGCCTTTGAAGCGTTCAGCACGCCCACGCGCATGGGCACCGCCGCGTTTCAGAGCCCGGAAGCCGCGCGCGGCGAGCCGCTGGGCCCGGAAAGCGACCTGTACGGCGTGGGCGTGCTGCTGGGCTGGGGCCTGTACGGCGCGCTGCCCGACCCCGAAGACCCCCAGCCCCTGACCCCCGACCCCCTGGGCGCCCTGCACCTGAGCCTGACCCGCCCCGAACGCCACGAACGCCCTGCCGACGCCGCGCAGGTGCGCCAGGAACTGCTGCGGCTGGCGGGCCTGCCGTACTGAGGGTTGCGGGGAAGCCGGACCCTGAAGCGCCGTGCCGCCTGCTTCTGTGCACGATCAACACACACGGGCGGCTTTTGCACAGGCCGCCCGTGCCCATGCTGTGCCCTAGCGCAGAATGCGCGCCTCGTGGGGCCGCAGGGATGCGCCGCTGGCGGGCAGGTCGCCGCCGCTGCTCAGCAGGGTCTGGCCCACGGTCAGCTCGCCCAGGTCGTGAGAGTCGCCCGTGAAGTTCAGCAGCACCGTCAGGCGCTCGCCGCCGCCCTCACGGAAGTAGGCAAACACACCCTCCCCGGCGTCCACGCTGCGGTAGGTGCCGCCCACCAGCGCCGGGTGGTCGGTGCGCAGGCGGGTCAGGGTGCGGAAATAGTGCAGGTCGCTCTGGGGGTCGGCCTCCTGGGCAGCCACATGGCGCTGCGCGGCGGCCTCGCCCAGGGGCAGCCAGGGGGCAGTGCCCGGCGCACTGAAGCCCGCGTTCTCGCCCGCGTCCCAGGGCATGGGTGTGCGTTCGGGGTCGCGGCTGGCGCCCGGCACGTCCGGCTGCTGCAGCCCGGCCGGGTCCACCATGCGCTCCGGGGGCACCGGCACGTTCTCCATGCCAATCTCATCGCCGTAGTACACGGTGGGCGTGCCGCGCAGGGTCAGCAGCAGGGTCTGGGCCACGCGGTACTGCGCGGGCCCCAGGCGGGTCTTGAAGCGGTGCTGGTCGTGGTTGCCCAGCACCCAGTTGGGCCAGGTGCCCGCCGAGCGGCACGCCGCGTCGTAGCGGTCGGCAAAGGCGCGCACCGCCCCGGCCTCCCAGGGCATCAGAATCAGGTGAAAGTTAAAGGGCAGGTGCACCATCTGGGCGTCCGGCGTGCCCGCGTAGGGCAGCAGCTGTTCGATGGGCAGGTAGATCTCGCCCACCATCATGCGGCCTTCGAATTCGTCCAGCACGGCGCGCATCTGGCGGATGTACGCGTGGGTTTCAGGCTGGTCCTGGGTGTAGGGGTGCAGCAGGCGCCAGTGCTCGGGCTGGCCGGGCTGCCAGTCCGGGTTTTCCGGCTCGTCCAGAAAGCGCTCGTCCTCGGCCAGCAGCCAGATCACATCCACCCGGAAACCGTCCACGCCCCGGCGCATCCAGAAGCGCAGCACCTCGAACATGGCTTCGCGCACCGCCGGGTGGCGCCAGTTCAGGTCCGGCTGGCTTGGCAGAAACTGGTGCAGGTAGTACTGGCCGCTGGCTTCGTCCAGGGTCCAGGCCGGGCCGCCGAAAAAAGACTTCCAGTTGTTGGGCACGCCGCCATCCGGGGCGGGGTCGCGCCACACGTACCAGTCGCGCTTTTCGCTCTCCCGGCCCCCCAGGGCGTCCTGAAACCACGTATGGTCCGAGGACGTGTGGTTGGGCACGTAGTCCAGCATCACCTTCAGGCCCAGGCGGTGGGCCTCGGCTACCAGGGCGTCGAAGTCGGCCAGGGTGCCGAACAGCGGGTCTATGTCGCAGTAGTCGGCCACGTCATAGCCGAAGTCGCGCATGGGGCTGCGAAAGATGGGCGAGAGCCACACCGCCTGCACCCCCAGGCTGGCCACGTAGCGCAGGCGCCGGGTGATGCCGCGCAGGTCGCCCACGCCGTCGCCGCTGTCGTCCTGAAAGGAGCGGGGGTAGATCTGGTAAATAACGCCGCTCTGCCACCATTTCAGTTCGCCCGTCAGGGAGGGAATGCCGGTCATGCGGGCAGGGTAACAGGTGAGCCTGCGGAGCTGAATCGTTTCAGAAAGGGGGTGTCTAGACAGAAGGACTGGGTCCAGGAAGGCCTACTCGCCCGGGGTGTCGTTGCCCAGGCGCACCGTCACGTCGGCGCCGGGGGCGCCGGCTGCCTGGGACACAGCGCCGTGGCCCACGTCCTGCAGCACCCGCGCGGCAGCTTCACCGGTGGCGGTGGTGGTGGCCGGGCCGCGCGCCTCGTTCACGATCCAGACGTTGGTGTAGCCCAGGGCCTCCAGACGGGTTTTCAGGCGCCGGGCGCTGCCGTCCGGGGCGTCGGTGTTGACCACGGCCACGCCCAGGCTGCGGGGGTCGTTGGGATCGCGGAAATGCCTGGCGATGGTCGCCTGCAGCGCGGCGCGGTCCACCGCCCAGGTGCCGCCCGCCCCGAAGGTGCCGGGGACCGGGAAGCTCTGCAGCTTCACGCCGCCCAGCGCCGCGCCGCCCAGGGCCGCCACCTGCGCCCGGGTGAGGTTGGTTTTCATGTGGCGGTCGGTGGCCCCCACCATGGCGGGCAGCCGCCACCAGTTCAGCGGGCTTTTGACCTTCGCGGCCAGCGCCGCCAGAAACTCCTGCTGGCGGGTAATGCGGCCGATATCGCCCAGGTTGTCCTTGCGAAAGCGCAGGAAGCCCACCGCCTGTTCGCCGCTGAGGCGCTGGCGGCCCGGCTTCAGGTCGATGTGGAGGTTGCCGGCGTTGTCGTCGTACTTCATGGCCTGCTTCACGTCCACCGTCACGCCGCCTGCCGCGTCGGTCAGGGCGGGCAGGGCGTTCAGGCTCAGCAGCACATGGGCGTCCACCCGCAGGCCGGTCAGGTTCTGGACGGCGCCCACCAGCATCTCGGGCCCGCCGTGCACGTTGGCGCCGTTGATCTTGCCCCAGCCGTACCCGGGTACATTCACCCACGAATCGCGCGGAATGCCCAGCAGGTTCACGCGCCCGTCCGGCCACGCCTGCGCCAGCATTAGGGTATCGGTGCGGCCTGTGTAGTTTTCGGGCTTGGCGGGGTAGGGCCACACCGGGGCCTTGTCGTTGTAGTCCACGTCCACGCCGGCCAGCAGCACCGTCACCGGGCCCTCTGCCTTCCTGGGCAGGGTGCCGTAACGGCTGAGAAAGGGAACGGCAGGGGCCAGCAGGGCCCCCCCACCCGCCAGGGCAACCAGAGCAAACACAGCGGCGCGCACGCTGCCGAGCATAACGCCCGCGCGCCGGGGCGGGGGTCAGCCGGAAGAGGGAGAGAACGCGCAGGGGCGCACCAGATGCGTGTAGGTGCCGCCCGCCAGCTGCCGTGTGCCCGCCGGCCGGAAGCCCACGCGGGCGTACAGGCGCGCGGCCGGGTTGTCGGCCTCCACCAGCAGGCCCACCCGGGGCAACGCCAGCCCGGCGGCCCACCCGGCCGTGTGGGCCAGCAGCCGCGCGCCCAGGCCCTGCCCGCGCGCGGCGGGCACCACCGCCAGCGTGTCCAGGTACAGCTCGCCCGGGGTGCCCTCGCTCTCTATGTCGTCCGGTTGGCCCAGGGCCC
Organism: Deinococcus arcticus; assembly: GCF_003028415.1. NCBI lineage: Bacteria > Thermotogati > Deinococcota > Deinococci > Deinococcales > Deinococcaceae > Deinococcus > Deinococcus arcticus. The sequence goes on along the minus strand of NZ_PYSV01000003.1, from coordinate 212,856 downwards.
GCAGGCGGGCGCGCCAGAAGCTGTCCAGGGCCGGGGCGTCGGCCCCCGGGTAGGCCACAGCCAGCCCCAGCGGCTGCCCGCTCCGTTCCAGCACCCGCGCGTGCGTGAAGCTCAGGCGGTGATCCGGCTGGGCCCAGTGGTGGGCAATGGCCTGGGCCGCCGCCCGGTCCGAGGCCACGCCCGTCAGCGCCCAGCCAATGCGGCCGATGGTGGCCTGAATCAGCGGCGCGGCGAAGGCGGCGTCCTGGGTGGTGGCCGGGCGAACGAGGGGCGCAGGCGGCGTCATGGCCCTGAGCATAGAGGGAGCGGGGAAGGGGAGCGGGGAAGGGGCCCCGCCGGGCCACGCGGCGCGGCGACGGGGGGGCGTGCTTCCGCCCGGGGGGGGCAGCTACTCCCGCGTGATCACGTACACGTCCACGTTGCGGGTGTCGCGCAGCACGGTCTTGATGATGTCGCCGCGCCACCACTCGTCCCAGCGCGAGCGGCTGCTTTCGCCCAGCACGGCCTGGGTGGCGTGCGCGGCCGTGAGGTAGCGCACCAGCGTCTGCGCCACGCCGCCCTGGGGTTCAAGCACCTCGAAATGCCCGCCCAGCGCCGTGGTGATGGCCCGGAAGGTGTCCAGCAGGCGCGACTGTTCGGGGCTGAGGCGGGGCGGGCGCACCGTGACCACATGCAGTTCCCCGCGCAGCCGCTCGGCCAGTTGCCCGCCCCGGCGAATCAGGCGCGCGCCGCTGCCTTCTGCCGCCACTGCCACCACGACCCGCTCCTGCACGCCGGGTTCGCCGGCCGGGGCGTCCATCTCCACGGCGTTGGCCACCTGCCGCAGCGCAATCTCGCGCAGGGCCATCAGGTTGGGCACGGTAAAAAAGTGCCCCAGCGCCTGCTCAATCTTCTCCGGGCCGTAAATCTTGCCCGCGCGCAGGCGGGCGCGCAGGTCGTCGGGGGGCAGGTCAATCAGCACCAGCTCGTCGGCGCTCAGCAGCACCTGATCGGGCACGCGCTCGCGCACCCGCACGCCGGTCAGGCGGGCCACCGTGTCGTTCAGCGATTCCAGGTGCTGCACGTTCACTGTAGACAGCACGTGAATGCCCGCCGTGAGCAGCGCCGCCACGTCTTCCCAGCGTTTTTCGCGGGCGCTGCCCGGGGCGTTGGTGTGCGCCAGTTCGTCCACCAGGACCAGGGCGGGGCGGCGGGCCAGCAGGCCGGCCACATCCAGCTCGCCCAGCACCACGTCGCCCCGGCGCAGTTCCAGACGTGGAAAGACCGGCAGGCCCTCGGCGGCGCGGATGGTGTCGGCGCGCCCGTGGGTCTCCAGCACGCCGATCAGGGCGTCCTCGCCGGCCAGCAGACGCTCGCGCAGTTCGTGCAGGGCGCGGGTGGTTTTGCCTACCCCGGCCGCCATGCCCACAAACACCTTGTGCCGTCCCCGCGCCGCGTCCGGGGCGGGGCGGCGCGGGGGCAGGCGCACAGGGCCGGGGGGATCGCTCACCGCTTCAGCCTGCCCCGGGCTCAGGGCGCCTGTCCAGGCTGGGCGGCGGGGGCCAGCGCGTCCAGGGCCAGATTCAGCCGCAGCACATTCACGCCGCGCTGGCCCAGGCCCAGCGGGGCACGCTCGGTGGCCTGGGTCACCAGGGCGCGCACCTGCGCCGCGTCCAGGCCGCGTGCGCGCGCCACGCGGGCCACCTGCAGGTCGGCGCCGGCGGGCGAGATGTGCGGGTCGATGCCGCTGCCGCTGGCCGTGAGCAGATCGGCGGGAATCTGCCCCGGGGTCACGCCCTCGCGCGCCGCGATGGCCTGGGCCGCCGCCTGCACCCGCTCGCGCAGCGCCGGGTTGCTGACCGCCAAGTTGCTGCCCGAGACGTTCACTGGGTCGTAGCCGGTCCCGGCGGCACTGGGGCGGCCGATAAAGTACGCCTCGCCGCGAAAGGGCTGCCCCACCAGCGCCGAGCCCACCACGCGCCCGTTTTTGGTGAGCAGCGAACCGTTCGCCTGCCGGGGAAAGAGGGTGTGCGCCGTGACGGTGGTAAGCGCCGGGTACGCCAGCCCCCCCAGCACCAGCCACAGCAGGGCGAAGCGCAGCCACGAGGAAAAGCCGGGTTGGGCCGAGAGGTCAGGGGCGGGGGAAGCGGCAGGAGGCAGGGTGGTCATGGCAAACTCCGAAGGGAAAAGAGAGCAGCGGCGAGCCGAACAGAAGAGAGCGGCGGGGAGGCGGGCGGACCCTCAGGGCACAGGGCCCCTCACATCCCCAGCGCGCCCAGCAGCAGGTCAATGAGCTTGATGCCCACAAACGGGACCACCACGCCGCCCAGGCCGTAGATCAGCAGGTTGCGCGCCAGCAGGGCGTCGGCGCTGCCGGGGGTGTAGCGCACGCCCTTCAGGGCCACCGGAATCAGGGCCGGAATCACCAGCGTGTTGAAGATGACGGCCGAGAGAATGGCGCTCTCGGGGCTGCGCAGGCCCATCACGTTCAGCGGGGCCAGCACCGGCAGCTGCGCGGCGAACAGCGCGGGCAGAATCGCAAAATACTTGGCGATGTCGTTGGCAATGGAAAAGGTGGTCAGGGCGCCCCGGGTCATCAGCAGCCCCTTGCCGATTTCCACCACCTCGATCAGTTTGGTGGGATCACTGTCCAGGTCGATCATGTTGGCCGCTTCCTTGGCCGCCTGGGTGCCGCTCTGCATGGCCAGCCCCACATCCGCCTGGGCCAGCGCGGGGGCGTCGTTGGTGCCGTCGCCCATCATCGCCACCAGCTTGCCCGCCGCCTGCTCCTCGCGGATCATCGCCAGCTTGTCCTCGGGGGTGGCCTCGGCCAGAAAGCTGTCCACGCCGGCCTCGCGGGCAATCGCCTCGGCGGTCAGGGGGTTGTCGCCGGTGATCATCACGGTTTTCAGGCCCATGCGCCGCAGCTGCTCGAAGCGTTCGCGCATGCCGGGCTTCACGATGTCGGACAGCGCCACCACGCCCAGCAGGCGGCCGTTTTCAATCACCACCAGCGGGGTGCCGCCGGCGCGCGCCACCTCGTCCACCAGCGGCGAGAGTTCGGGGGGCACGCTGGCGCCGCGTTCCTGGGCCAGCCGCGCGATCCGGTCCGATGCCCCCTTGCGGATGCTGACCGCGCCCGTGGTGGCCGGGTAATCCACGCCGCTCATGCGGGTCTGGGCGGTGAACTCGATCCACTGGGCGCCGGTGGGTTCCTCGGCCTGCACGCCCTGCTGCCGGGCCAGCGCCACGATGCTCTTGCCCTCGGGCGTGGGATCGGCCAGAGAGGCCACGGCGGCGGCGCGCGCCAGCTGTTCGGCGCTCACCCCGGGCAGCGGGGCAAAGCGGGTGGCCTGCCGGTCGCCAATGGTGATGGTGCCCGTCTTGTCCAGCAGCAGGATGTCCACGTCGCCCGCCACCTCCACGGCCTTGCCGCTCTTGGCAATCACGTTGGCCTGCAGCGCGCGGTCCATGCCCGCGACGCCGATGGCCGGCAGCAGGCCGCCGATGGTGGTGGGAATCAGGCACACCAGCAGCGCCACCAGGGTGACCACGTTCACCTCGGCCCCCACGAAGCGCGACATGGGCAGCAGGGCCGCCACCACGATCAGAAACACCAGCGTCAGGGCGGCCAGCAGGATGCTCAGGGCCAGTTCGTTGGGGGTCTTCTGGCGGCTGGCGCCCTCGACCAGCGCGATCATGCGGTCCAGAAAACTCTCGCCGGGCTGGCTGGTCACCTGCACCACGATGCGGTCGGACAGCACCCGGGTGCCGCCGGTCACGCCACTGTGGTCGGTGCCGGCCTCGCGGATCACCGGGGCGCTCTCGCCGGTAATGGCGCTCTCATCCACGCTGGCCAGACCCTCAACCACCTCGCCGTCGGCGGGAATCATCTCGCCGGCCTTGACCACCACCACGTCGCCCCGGGCCAGCCGGGTGCTGGGCACCACCTCTTCCTGGCCGTTCACCACGCGCCGCGCGGGGGTGTCCTCGCGCGCCGCGCGCAGGCCATTGGCCTGCGCCTTGCCGCGCGCCTCGGCCAGCCCCTCGGCAAAGTTGGCGAAAATCACCGTGAACAGCAGCAGCAGCGTGATCACCGCCTCGTAGGCCCAGGGGCGCCCGGCGACCAGGTTCTGCACGGTCAGGAAGAGGGTCACCACCGCGCCCACCAGCACCACGAACATCACCGGGTTCCTGGCCATGGGGCGGGGGTCCAGTTTCAGCACGGCGGCCTTCAGTGCGGCGCGCAGCAGCTCCGGGGCAAACACGGAATTCTTCTTGGGGTGCGGCGCAGCGGTCATTTCGTCACGTCCTGGGTGGCCTGCACGCTCAGGTGTTCGGCCACCGGGCCCAGCACCAGCGCGGGGGCAAAGTTCAGCAGTTGCAGCAGCACCATCACGCTCAGCAGCATCCCGGCAAACACCGGGGTGTCCACGCGCAGGGTGCCGCTGGTTTCGGGGGCGGCCTTTTTGGTGGCCAGCAGTCCGGCGATCGCCAGCGGCCCCACGATGGGCAGGAAGCGGGCCAGCAGCAGCGCGGCGGCGCAGGTCAGGTTCCACCAGGGCGTGTTGTCGCCCAGACCCTCGAAACCGCTGCCGTTGTTGGCAAAGGCAGAGTTGTACTCGTAGAGCACCTGCGACAGCCCGTGAAAGCCGGGGTTGGAGTTGGCGGTCACGGCCGGATTCGCCAGCGCGGCGGCCGTGAGGCCCAGCACCAGCAGCGGTTGCAGCAGCAGAATCAATGAGGCGATCTTGATCTCGCGGGCCTCAATCTTGCGGCCGAACAGTTCCGGGGTGCGGCCCACCATCAGCCCGGCCACGAACACGGTGATCAGCACAAACACCAGCATGTTGATCAGCCCCACGCCAATGCCGCCGTACACGTCGTTCAGGAACATGCCCAGCTGCGGCACCAGCCCGCCCAGCGGCGTGAACGAATCCAGCATGGCGTTCACCGAGCCGCTGCTGGTCTGGGTGGTGATGGCGCCCCACAGCGCCGAAACGTCGGCGCCGAAGCGCACCTCCTTGCCTTCCAGGTTGGGCCCGGCGGCGGCCAGCCCGCCCAGCGCCGCGTTCGGGGCGCGCTCGGCCAGCACGGCGGCCAGCGTCAGCCCCGCCGAGAGCAGGCTCATGACGCCCATGATCACCACGCCAAAGCGGGGGCGGCGCAGAAAGCGCCCGGCGGCCACCACCAGCGCCACGGGAAACAGGAGAATGCTGATCATCTGCAGCAGGTTCGACAGGGGCGTGGGGTTTTCCAGCGGCGTGGCCGAGTTGGGGCCGTACCAGCCCCCGCCGTTGGTGCCCAGTTGCTTGATGGCCACCATGCTGGCCACCAGGCCCACCGGAATGGTCTGGGTGGTCACGGCCTGCCCCTCCACCGTCTGCGCTTCAATCAGCGTGGCGGTTGTTGCGCCGCCAAAGGTGCTGGGTACGCCCTGCCACGTCAGCAGCAGCGCCAGCACGACCGAGGCCGGCACCAGAAAGCCCAGGGCGCGCGTGACATCCAGGTAGTAGTTGCCCATGTTGGTCTGCCCGCGCAGGCCGCGCAGAATGGCGAACAGGGCGGCCATGCCCACGGCCGGGGTGAACAGCTGCAGCGCCGTGATGCCCAGCAGCTGCGACAGGTACGACAGGCCGTTCTGCCCGCTGTAGTGCTGCTGGTTGGTGTTGGTGATGAACGAGGCCATGGTGTGCACCGCCGTGTCCCAGCGCAGGCCGCCAATGGCGTCGGGGTTCAGCGGCAGTCCGCCTTGCAGCAGGTAGGTGGCCAGCGCCGCCAGGCCCACGAGCAGGTTGGTGCCCAGCAGCGCCGCCGCGTAGCCTGTCCAGCTCATGCCGCGCGCGGCGTCCACTCCGCACAGGCGCAGCAGCCCCGCACTCAGGCGCGAGGCCGGGCCGTCGTACACGCGGGCGATCAGCAGGCCCAGGGGAAGGGCCAGGCCAATGGCCAGGGCGTAGGTCAGAAAGATATCCATGGCCTCAGAACCTCTCGGCGCGCACCAGGGCGTAGAGCAGGTAGGCCCCCAGGGCCAGCACCAGAATCAGCAGAAAAGCGTCCATACCCGCCAGGGTGCGCCGCCCCCCGGGCCCCGGGGTAGCGCCGCCTGGCCGGGGGGATGGCCATCTGGCCAGCCCCTGGGGGGGACGCAGCGGGTAGGCTGGGCAAGCTTCTTTCCTATGCCCCAGACCCCCCCCACCCCTGAAGTCCCTTCCGCGCCCCGCTGGGGTGAGCGGTCCTGGCTGAGCCTGAGCCTGACCGCGCTGATTACCGTGGCCGACATGCTGACGCCCTCGGGGCTGGTGGTGGGCACGCTGCTGAGTGCGCCCGTGGCGCTCTCGGCGCTGGGGGGCACGCGGCGCACCACCCTGCAGCTGCTGGGGGTGGCCATGGCGGGCAACCTGCTGGCCATGGTGGTCAACGCCCTGCGCGACGGCCTGACCCCCAACGATCTGGGCAACCGCGCCGTGAGCATGCTGGCGGCCCTGCTGGTGGGCGGCCTGACCCTGCGCGCCCGTGAAGCCTCGCTGCGCGCGGCGCGGCTGGAGGAAGAAAGCCGCCGCCTGGCGCGCGAGCGGGCCCTGCGGGTGCTGGTGGAGACGGTGAGCGGGCCCTACGGACAGGCCGAATTCGTGGCGCGCGCGGCCCAGGCCCTGCGCGAGCTGACCGGCGCGGCCAGCGTGGAAATTGGCCGGGTGGACCGCGCGGTGCTGCGCGCGCCCCACGCTCTGGCTCCGGCCGGCGGCCCGGGGCGGCTGGGCACGCGGCTGCCGCTGGACGTGCTGGCCCGGCCGCCCGGCAGCACCCAGGTGTGGGCGGTCAACGGCGGCGACACCCTGCTCTCGCGCCTGACCCGCCCCCATGAACAGGACCTGCTGCTGATCGTGACCGGGGCCGCCGCCCCCCCCGACGTGCTGGCCGAGGCGGTGCAGACCCTGCAGCCGCTGCTGGACCGCACCGCGCTGCTCGACGACCTGCAGGAGCGGCAGGCGCAGCTGCAGGCCCGGGGCGAGGTGCTGCAGGATCTGGTGTACGCCTTTTCGCACGACCTGCGCACGCCCCTGATGGCCAACGCCGTGAACATGCGCGCAGCGTTGAGGGGTGCCTACGGCCCGCTGCCCGAGGCGTACCGCGCCACCCTGCACAACGGCCTGGACGCCAACGGCGCGCTGCTGGCCCTGGCCGATCAGCTGCTGCTGGTGGCCAAGTACGAGAGCGGCGACGCCCAGGACGAGGCGCGCAGCGTGGCCCTGCGCGACGTGGTGCTGGGGGTGGTGACCCAGGTGGAGCCCCGGGCGCAGGCGCGCGGCGTTACGCTGGAGCCGGTGCTGGAGGGTGTGCGGGTGCGCGGGCAGGCCCACGACCTGCGCCGCGCCGTGCAGAATCTGCTGGACAACGCCGCGCGTTTTGCGCCGCCGGGCAGCACCGTGCAGATCAGGCTGCGCCGAGACGGGGACGAGGCGGCCCTGAGCGTGCTTGATGGTGGCCCCGGGGTGCCGCCGGGGCGCGAGGCCACGCTGTTTCAGCGCTTCCGGGCGGGCGGGGCCGGGGGCGGCACGGGCCTGGGCCTGTACCTCACCCGCCGCATTGCCGAGGCCCACGGCGGGCGCGTGACCTACACCCGCACCGCCCGCGCCCAGAGCGTCTTTACCCTGACCCTGCCCCTGGAGGACCTGTGAGCCCTGCCCCCATCCGCGTGCTGCTGGTCGAGGACCACGCCTTTACCCGCGACGGCCTGCGCGCGGCGATCAACCTGGAAGCCGATCTGCGCGTGGTGGCCGAGGCGCGCAGCGGCGAAGAGGGCCTGGAGGTGCTCGCGCGCACCCAGGCCGGGCCGCAGCCGGTGGATGTGGCGGTGCTGGACATTGGCCTGCCGGGCATGGACGGCATCCGGGCCGCCGCCGAGATCGCCGCGCGCTGGCCCGGGGTGCGCACCGTGATGCTCACCGCCCACGACCTGCGCGGCGAGGTGCTGGCGGCCCTGGCCTCCGGGGCGCACGCCTACTGCCTGAAAAGCGCCGACCCCGAACTGCTGCTGCTGGCCATCCGCGCGGCGGCGGCCGGCAGCGCCTACCTGGACCCGCAGGTGGCCCATCACGTGCTGGGCGGCATTCGCGCCCCCAACGCCGCCTCGCCCCTGAGTGCGCGCGAAACCGAGGTGCTGCGCCTGATTGCCGATGGCCTGGGCAACCGCGAGATTGCCCAGACCCTGGGCATCAGCGTGAGCACCGTCAAGCTGCATGTGCAGGAACTGCTGGTGAAACTGCGCGCCGCCGACCGCACCCAGGCGGCCGTACAGGCGCTGCGCCAGGGGTTACTGTAGGGGCAGCATGCCGCCTCGCCTGCTCCTCTGCGCCCTTCTGCTGACCTCGTGCCAGCTCACGAATCCCCATTCCGACATCCTGCCCTATATCGTGGAGATGACCACGGCGGTGGGCGCTCCGGCTTCTGTCGGAACATCCGTGAACGCTGCCGTCGGCGCCGACGTTCTGATGGATTCCGGTGCCAACTTCACGTCTCTTTCGTACGACCTGGAGTTGGGCGTCTGCGTCTTTGAGGGGGCGGTGGCATACAGCGACGCTGTGGCCAGAGCGTGTCTGGCCCAACAGGCCCTGCCCACCACGGTCGCTCTGTCGCCGGGTGCAGCCCGATCAACATTCTGGTCAGACAAGAACAACAGGGGCGAAAGCAAGTCCTTCTCCTTCAGCACCAATCTGGTGTTTGCCAGGCCGGGCACCTATACCGTGTTGGGCTTTGGAAAATCCTGGTACGGCAGCCGCGAACAGGCGCTCGGCCCAGCCATCACGGTGGTGGACCGGACCCCCAGGGTGATCACCGTCAATTGAATGTGTCCACCTCGCAGTACGTCGGGCCCTTTGCCTGCAGCGATGCGGCGGAGAGTCGTGCTCGTTACCAGACTGACCGAGAGAGGCATGAGGCGCAGGCGGCCAGCTTGACGGGCAGGGCGTAGCGGACCACTGATCGGGGATTAGCCCAGTTGACCTCTTGACCCGCTCCCCTCGTGGGACTTGAAGAGCTGCGCCGCAGCGAGGGGTGAGGGGGTCAGCTTCCCAGAGCCGCGCCGCCTATGGTCTGCCTCACCCCTCCAGCGCGGCCACGTCCGCCTCGGCACTCAGCAGGGCGGGCAGCATGAAGCGCTCGATGAGGGCCAGCGAATGCGCCTCGGTCTGGGGGGTGGGGGCTTCGTGCAGCAGCCAGCGCACGTCCTCGGCCAGATCTTCCAGGGCGCGGCGGCGCACATAGAAGGCCAGCCGTTCGGGGTCTGGGGTAAAGGGGCGGCCCAGGCCCCGGGCGTAGGCCGGCAGCAGCGCCGGCAGCTGGCGCCCCAGCAGCCACAGGTCATGCTCGGGCGGGGCCAGCCGCGCCGTTTCCCAGTCAATCAGCCACAGCTCACCGTTCCGGCCGCGCATCACGTTGCCGCTGTGGGCGTCGGTGTGGCAGACCACGAACGGGGGCGCACTGGCCTGGGCGCGCGCCGCGCCCTCGCGGGCCCGGGTCAGCAGCGACCGGATCAGAGGCGCGTGGGGCAACAGCAGCCCAGCCAGCCGGACCAGGGCGGGGCGCGCGTGCGCGGGCAGGCGGGCCAGCGTGTCCAGCGCCCCGGTCAGCCGCTCGTCGAAGGGCAGGGCAAAGTCCTCCGGGGGCACGGGCAGGGCGGGAAGCGCGCGCGTCAGCTCGCCGGCCATCCGGTGAAGCTGGCCCAGCCGCTCTGCCAGTTCGGGCAGCGCGTTCGCCCAGCCCTCGCCCAGGGGCTCGCCGTCAATCCACGCAGAGGCGAATACGGTCAAGCCCCCCAGCGGAGCGGCCCAGCCCCCGGTGCGGGTGGGAATGGGCCGGGGAACATGGGGCAGCCCCGCTGCCCGCAGGGCGCCCAGCAGCGGCGCCTCGGCCAGGGCCCGCGCGGTGGCCCGCACCCCGTACGGCGAATCGGGCTGCACCTTCAGGAACAGGGGCCCATCCGGTCCCTGGGCGCGGTAGGCGTGCGAGGTGCCCTGCGGCAGGAACGTCACCGTGTCGGCGGCCCACCCGAAGTGGGCGCGCACCACAGCCAGCAGCGCGGCAGGGTCCAACCCGGGGTCGGCGCTCATGGGGGCAGTGTAGGCAAACGGGGCAGGGGCGGGCGCCCGTGAAGGCCCCGCCCCTGCCCACCGGCGCTGTTTCAGCCTGCGACGGTCGCCCGCGCTTCGGCGCCCTCGCCGGCCAGGTGCAGCCACGTCCCCAGCACCGAGTCGGGGTTCAGGCTCACGGAATCAATGCCCTGCTCCATCAGCCACTGGGCCAGCGCGGGGTGGTCGCTGGGGCCCTGGCCGCAGATGCCCACGTATTTGCCCGCGCGCTTGGCGGCGGCAATGGCCAGCGCCATCAGCGCCAGCACCGCCTCGTTCTGCTCGTCAAACAGGTCGGCCACCAGCCCCGAGTCGCGGTCCAGGGCCAGGGTCAGCTGCGTCAGGTCGTTGCTGCCAATCGAGAAGCCGTCGAAGTATTCCAGAAACTGGTCGGCCAGGATGGCGTTGCTGGGAATCTCGCACATCATGATGAGTTTCAAGCCGTTCTCGCCGCGCTTCAGGCCGTTTCGGCCCAGAATCTCGATGATCTGCCGGGCCTCGTCCACGGTGCGCACGAAGGGAATCATCACCTGCACGTTGGTCAGGCCCATCTCGTCGCGCACCGACTTGATGGCCTCGCATTCCAGCGCAAAGGCCGCTGCAAAGTCGGCGCTGCGGTAGCGGCTGGCCCCCCGGAAACCGATCATGGGGTTTTCCTCGGTGGGCTCGTAGGCGGCCCCGCCGATCAGGTGCGCGTATTCGTTGCTCTTGAAATCCGAGAGGCGCACGATCACCGGCTTGGGGGCAAAGGCGGCGGCAATCGAGGACACGCCCTCGGCCAGCTTCTCGCGGAAAAAGTCGCGCGGGCTGGCGTATCCGGCCGTCTTCTCGTCAATCTGGGCCTTCACGTCCCCGGGCACCTCCGGGTAATCCAGCAGCGCCCGGGGGTGAATGCCAATCACGTTCGAGCAGATGAACTCCACGCGCGCCAGCCCCACGCCCTCGTGCGGCAGCGCGGCGAACGAGAACGCGCGGTCGGGCGAGGCCACGTTCATCATGATCTTCAGGCCCACGTCCGGCATGTTGCCCAGTTCCACGCGGTTGACCCGGTAGGCCAGCTGGCCCCCGTAAACAAAGCCGGTGTCGCCCTCGGCGCAGGAGACGGTCACGGCCTGGCCGCTGGCCAGTTCCCGGGTGGCGTTGCCGGTGCCCACCACGGCCGGAATGCCCAGTTCACGGGCAATGATGGCCGCGTGGCAGGTGCGCCCGCCCCGGTTGGTCACGATGGCGCTGGCCCGCTTCATCACCGGTTCCCAGTCGGGGTCGGTCATGTCGGCCACCAGCACGTCGCCGTCCCGGACCTGATCCATCTGCGAGACGTCCCGGACCACGCGCACGACCCCGGCCCCGATGCGGTTGCCCACCGCGCGGCCTTCGACCAGTACCGGCCCCTTGCCGGTCAGTTCAAAGCGTTCCAGCACGCCCCCGGTGCGGCTCTGCACGGTCTCGGGGCGGGCCTGCAGAATATAGATCTGGCCGTCTCGCCCGTCCTTGCCCCATTCAATGTCCATGGGGCGGCCGTAGTGCTCTTCAATGGTCACGCACTGCCGGGCCAGTTCGGTCAGGTCCGCGTCCGAAAGGCTGAACGCGCGCTGCTGTTCACCGGGCACCTCCACAGTCTGCACGCCGCCCCCTTCCGCGTAGATCATCTTCCTGGCCTTGCTGCCCAGGGTGCGGCGCAGAATCGCCTTGTGGCCGGCTTTCAGCGCGGGCTTGTACACGAAGAATTCATCGGGGTTCACGGCGCCCTGCACCACCATTTCACCCAGGCCGTAGGCGCTGGTGACCAGCACGGCGTCCCTGTATCCGCTTTCGGTGTCCAGGGTAAAGGCCACGCCGCTGGCGCCCAGGTCGGTGCGGACCATGCGCTGTACGCCCGCCGACAGGGCCACGTCGCTGTGGGCAAAGCCGTGGTGCACGCGGTAGGAAATCGCGCGGTCGTTGTACAGGCTGGCAAACACCAGCCGGACATGGTGCAGCACGCTGTCAATGCCGCGCACATTCAGAAAGGTTTCCTGCTGGCCGGCAAAGCTGGCTTCGGGCAGGTCCTCGGCGGTGGCGCTGGAGCGCACGGCCACGTCCGGCTCGGTGCCGCCCGATTCGGCCGTCAGCCCGGCGTAGGCGGCGCGAATCGCCTCTTCCAGTGCGGCGGGCAGGGCGGCGGCCTCCACCTGCGCGCGGATCTCGCGGCCCGCCTGGGCCAGGGCCACCACGTCGTTCACGTCCAGGCTGTGCAGCCGGGCGTTGATGCTCTGCTCAATCTGGTTGTCCTGCAAGAACAGCCGGAAGGCGTCGGCGGTGGTGGCAAAGCCCCCGGGCACGCGCACCCCGGCCTCCGCAAGGCCCTGGATCAGCTCGCCGAGCGACGCGTTCTTGCCGCCGACAAGCTCCACGTCGGTCATCCTTAGTGTCTGGAACGGGCGAATCATATCCATAGGTTTTCTCCGTTGCGTTGCGGGTTTTCCTGAGTGGAAGCGGGTGGGTTTGTGTGCCGTGCCCTCAGCTTACCCGACCCTGCTGCCCCGCCCTGCCACCCGGGGGGTGACAATGTCCCCGCACGCCAGACGCCCCCCCTCTTCCGGGCGCGCCGTGTCAGGCTGGGCCCATGCCCGAGCCGCGCACTGTGCTGATTGTCAGCGACCACACCGGTCTGACCGCCGAGAACATTGCCCGCGCCCTGCTGGCGCACTTTCCGGGCCAGCCGCTGGTGTACCGGCGCCGCCCCTTCACGGCCGACGTGCCGGCCGCGCAGGCCGTCACGCGCGAGGTGGCGCTGCTGGCCGCGCGCGGCGAGCGCCCGCTGATCTTTACCACCGTCACCCGCGCCGACGTGCTGGCCGAGCTGCAGGCGTGCCCGGCCGAGGTCTTTGACCTGCTGGGGCCCGGACTGGGGGTGCTGGAACGCGAATTCGGCATTCCCGCCGTGCGCGAGGTGGGCCGCCACCACGACATGCACGACAGCGAGGCGTACCTGTCGCGCATGGACGCCCTGGATTTCGCCCTGGCCACCGATGACGGCGTGGGCGACAAGCAGTACGGCCTGTCCGACGTGATTCTGGTGGGCGTGTCCCGGGCGGGCAAGACGCCCACCAGCCTCTTTCTGGCGCTGCAACACGGCATTCGCGCCAGCAACTATCCCCTGGCCGAGGACGACTTCGAGCGCACCGGCCTGCCGCTGCCCCTGGAACCCTGGCGCGCCAAGCTGCACGGCCTGACCATTGACCCCCGGCGCCTGCACGCCATTCGCACCCAGCGCAAGGCGGGCAGCCGCTACGCCAGCCTGGAACAGTGCGAGCACGAGGTTCGCCGCGCCGAGCGCCTGTTTCAGCGGGTGGGCATTCCGGTGCGCGACACCACCACCGCCAGCGTCGAAGAGATCGCCGCCGGCATCCTGCAAACGCTGCGCCAGGGGTAGAGGGGCGCGGCAGCGGCCCACACAGCAGAAGCCAGAAGCGCGGTGAGACGCTTCTGGCCAGGCGGCGGAGCGGGAAGGGTGCAAGACGGTGCAGGGAAAGACGCTGGGGAAGGCGGATGCTCGCGCCGCGTGAGAGGAGGGGTCAGGGGCAGAGCGGCAGCCGCTAGCGCGGCGCAGGAGAAGAGGCGGGGCTGCCCCCCGTGATGCAACACGGGGCGTTCAACGTGGCACTGGCGGGCGCTGCCGAAACGAGCAGCAGCGACACGACCATGAGGGTTCGAGTCAGCAGAGTCTTCATGTCAGCAACCTCCGAAAGCGCAGATGAACTGCGTGCAGTCTGCCGCAGGCCCGGTTAACCTGGGGACAACCCGGCACCCTGGACCCAGCCCCCGGGGGCCACGCGGCCCTTACGTGGCCCAGAGTCCCCTGCTCAGTTCACCTCGGCGGGCCACAGCCCCAGTTCCTGCTGGAGTGCCAGCGCCTGCTGGGTGCGGACGTGCTGGGCCAGATGCGGCGCCCCCGCCCGTTCGTAGGCCTGCGCCGCCGCGTCCCAGGCCAATTCAAACAGGGGGTTGAGTGTGGCCGCTTGCAGATAGGCGCGCGCCGCTGCCAACGGATTCCCATCTTCCAGGCTGCGGCCCAGGGCCATGGCCAGCGCCTGGGCCTGGGCATCCAGCTCTGAGCGCATCTGGGCGGCCCAGTCGGTGTCCACCTCGGGCAGAAAGGGGCCGGCGTAGCGCTGCAGCAGCTCGCGCAGCTGCCCGGCGTCCTGCGCGGGGGCGCCGCGCAGGGCCAGGGCGTCGCTTTGCAGTGCAAACCGTTCAGACAGGTGGTACAGCCCGCCCAGGTGCGCCACCGGCTCGGCGGTGGCCGGCACGAAGGGCCGCAGGGCCTGGCGCAGCGCGTGCAGCGCCTGCTTGAAATACGAGCCCAGTTCGGGCCGCGCCTCGCCGTTCCACAGGGCAGTGATCAGGGTTTCGCGGCTGGCCGGGCCGTGCAGCAGCAGGTAGGCCAGCAGTTCGCGCGCCTTGCTCAGGCGAATATGCACCGGCTGGCCGTTCACGCTGGCCGCAAAGCCCCCCAGGGTACGCACGCTCAGCAGAGGCCGCAGACGCTGCGCGAGGCGCTGCACCGGGCGTCCCCCGATGCCGCGCTCGGCGCAGGCGGCGTACAGGGGGGCCAGCCGCCCGGCGTCCACGGCCAGCGCCAGTTCGCCGCCCACATGGTTCAGGGCGCGCCGCAGCTCGGCGCTGGCCGCTTCCAGCGCCTCGCCAGCGGCCCAGCGCTCGAAGGCCAAAAAGGCGTAGGAGCGCAGGCGAAAGCCGTCCAGTAGGGCCACGCCGCCCGTCACCTGCTCAAACGCGGCGCGCGCCGCTCCCCGCTGCCCCGCCTCAAAGGCCAGCAAGCCGGTGTAAAACGCCTTGACCACATGATCAAAGTCCTGGGCCGGCTGCAGCGCCTCAATGCGGCGCTCGAAGTCCGGCCGGCCCAGGCGGCCCAGGCGCCACAGGCACTCGGCGGCAAAGGCGCGCGCCGGCACGTCCAGGCGGTCACCCGCATGGCGCCCCTGCGCCGCGTGCACCTGGTCCAGATGCGCCAGGGCCGGCCCGAATTCCTCACTCAGCAGGTGCAACTCGGCGCAGATCAGGTGGGCCACGCCCGCGCGCGGGTCGTCCAGGCGGGCCGTCATGTCCAGCACTTCGCCAATCATGGCAAAGCTCTCGTCGGCGCGGCCCTGGAAATACAGGCGGTAGGCCAGATCCAGCCGCAGCGACAGGCCCTCGCCGCCCAGGCCCAGCAGGTCGAACAGGCGCAGGGCCTCGCGCCCGTAGCGGTCCTGACCGGCAAAGTCGTCCAGCGCGGCGCAGACCCCCTGGGCGAAATACAGGGCCCGCGCCCGCGACCGCAGTTCCGAGGCCGGAAGGTCGCGCAGCACCGCGTCCATGATGGGCTGGGCTTCGGGGGCGCGGCCCAGTTCCACCAGGGCGCGTGCCTGTGAGCAGCGCAGCCACCACCCTGTGAAGTCGTCGGGCGCCGCCTGCAGGCCGCGCCCGGCGTGCAGCAGCCGGGCCTGCGGATCGCGGCGGCTGCCGGCCAGCAGGCTCAGGCCCAGGTGAATGCGGGCGTCGGGCGCTTCTCCCCCCAGCGCGGTCAGCAGCAGCAGCTCGGCCTCGTCGGTCTGTCCGGTGTCCAGCAGCGCCAGGGCCAGCTGCCCCTGCTGGCGGGCCCCCAGCCGGGGGCCGCGCAGGCGCCGGATCACCTCACTGAACAGGCCCTGGCGTTCCAGCGCGTCCACACTGGTGGGCGCCGCGCGCGGGGCCAGTTGCACCCGCACATACCACTCGCCCGACCGGGCGCGCGTGATCCGGCCCCCGCGCACCACGCCTGTATTGAGCAGGTGACGCTGGTAGTTGCCCAGCCGCGCGTCCAGGGTCAGGCGGCCACGCAGCGTCCACACGCTCACCTGGGCCGCCGCCGTATGAACGCGCACGCTGCGGGCGTCCAGCCAGAAACTGTCGGTTTTCAGGCCGCCACGCGCCCAGTGCCGCGCCCGCTCCACCTCGTCGGCCACCGCGCGCCGGGTGCAGTGCGGCAGGGCCTCGCCCAGGTCCAGGCTGCGGCCCAGCGTCCCGGCCCGCTCGCCCGGGCGGCCCCGGGCCAGCACCAGCAGCGCGTTGGCATACTCGCGCGTCCGCACCCGGGTGTCTTCCAGGGCGGCCTCGGCGGCGGGGTCGGTGATCAGGGTCAGGCGCATGGGGGGAAGGGGGGGCAATTCAAAGGGGGGCTTGAACGGGCCTCCATTCCCTCTTTAGCAGACCGGGGCGCCGCAGAATGTGCCGCCGCCCGCCGGGGGGCCGGCGCGGGCGGCGGCTGGACCCTCAGCGCCGGGCGCGGTAGCGGCGAATCAGGGCGTTGGTGGAGCTGTCGTGCGCCAGTTCAGGTTCAGCCTCGCCCAGTTCCGGCACAATCTGGCTGGCCAGCACCTTGCCCAGTTCCACTCCCCACTGGTCGAAAGAATTGATGTTCCACACGGCGCCCTGCACAAAGACCTTATGTTCGTACAGGGCAATCAGGGCGCCCAGGGTGCGCGGGGTCAGGCGGTCGGCCAGCAGGGTGTTGGTGGGCCGGTTGCCCTCAAAGACGCGGTGGGGCGCCAGGTCCGGGCTCACCCCCCCCTCGGCCAGCACCTGGGCCTGGGTCTTGCCAAAGGCCAGGGCCTCGGTCTGCGCGAACACGTTGGCGCTCAGCAGGTCGTGGTGGGGGGCGCCGCCGGGCAAGGGCAGGGGGTTGAGCGTCTGGCAAAAGGCGATGAAGTCGCAGGGAATCAGCTTGGTGCCCTGGTGAATCAGCTGGTAAAAGGCGTGCTGGCCGTTGGTGCCGGGCTGGCCCCAGACCACCGGCCCGGTCTGGTAGTCCACCACCTCGCCCTCCAGGGTGACCGATTTGCCGTTGCTTTCCATGTCCAGTTGCTGCAAGTAGGCCGGGAAATACGCCAGATACTGGTCGTAGGGCAGCACCGCGTGCGTCTGGGCGCCGAAAAAGTTGTTGTACCACACCCCCAGCAGTGCCAGCAGCGCGGGCAGGTTGTGCTCCAGTGGCGCGGTGCGGAAATGCTCGTCCATGTCGTGAAAGCCCGCCAGCAGCTCGCGGAAGTGCCCGGGGCCCACCGCGATCATCAGGCTCAGGCCAATGGCGCTGTCCATGGAATAGCGCCCGCCCACCCAGTCCCAGAACCCGAACATGTTGGCCGTGTCGATGCCGAAGCGCTCCACCTCGGCGGCGTTCGTGCTCACGGCCGCGAAATGCCGCGCCACCGCCGCCTCGTCCCCCAGCGCCGAGAGCAGCCACGCGCGGGCCGAGCGGGCATTGGCCATGGTCTCCTGGGTGGTAAAGGTCTTGGAACTCACGAGAAACAGTGTCTCTTCCGGCTTCAGGTCGCGCGTCTTTTCCACCAGATCCGTGCCGTCCACGTTCGACACGAAGCGCAGGGTCAGGTCGCGCTGGGCATAGAACTTCAGCGCCTCGTAGGCCATGACCGGCCCCAGGTCGCTGCCGCCAATGCCGATATTCACGATGTTTTTCAGCGGCTTGCCCGTGTGGCCCCGCCACGTGCCGCCGCGCACCGCCTCGGCAAAGGCCGCCATGCGGTCCAGGACCCCGTGCACGTCAGGCACCACGTTGCGGCCGTCCACCGACACCGCCGCGTCCCGGGGCTGGCGCAGGGCGGTGTGCAGCACGGCGCGGTCCTCGGTCACGTTGATCTTCTCGCCGGCCAGCATGGCGTCGCGTCTGCGCTCCACCCCCGCGGCCCGCGCAAGGTCGCACAGCAGTTCCAGCGTCTGCCGCGTGACGCGATTCTTGCTGTAATCCAGATAAAGGCCCGCGCCCTCGGCGCACAGCGTCTCGCCGCGCGTGGGGTCAGCGGCAAACAGGTCGCGCAGATGGGCGGCTTTCAGTTCGTCGTGGTGTTCCTGCAGGGCCTTCCAGGCGGGGGTGGTGGTGATGCTCATCGTGGGGTTCTCCCTTCAGGCAGGCGAATACAGCCGTGCCTCTGGCGCCCGCGAGCATACCGGCTGCGGGCTGCCGGGCGTTCAGGGGCTGTCCACATGCGCGCTTCATGCCGCGCTCAGTTCGTCAGAGAATTGTGTGAACCCGGCGCCTACCCTGTGCCCATGACCAGGAAGGCCAGGGACGCGGATCAGTCGACATGGGGGGCGTGGGGGACGCCTTACCTGAATGGCGACGCACAGCCCCACACCCCGGCCCGGCCGTCTGCCCCGCCCCCGGCACAGGCCGAGGCGGCGGTGCGGCCCCTGTCCCCCGAGGCCCTGCGCCGGGCCATTCAGGCCGAAGAGCAGCGGCAGGTGTTTGCCCTGCTGGGCCGTCTGCGCCGCAGCCGGCCCTCCTGATCCGGCCCCCCGGCACTACCGCTGACAAAAGCGATTTCATCAGCGCGCGGGGAAAAGTCACGGCCCACTGGCCGTGACGCCGGCCCTCCGGCGGTGTTGCGATGGGGCGGCGGAACAGACGGCCGTGTGGATCAGGACGGGCCCTCACCTTTCTTTCAGCAGTGTTCGCCGCCCCGGCACCTCACGAATGCCTGGGGCGGCGTTCCGTTTGCCAGGCCGCCGGCCCTTCCAAAGTGCCCGCAGGCGCGCTTGAATGCGGCTGTTGATTCCTGGCCTGCCGGTGGCTCCCCCGTCCCGGGCGGCGCCCAGGCCCCTTTCGCTGCCCTGACCCCCCCCCAACCGGAGTGTGTGCATGACTGCCCCCCAGACCCCCGCCCCCCTGACCCTCCAGACCCTGCACGACCGCGACGTGGTGATTGTCTCGGCGGTTCGCACCCCCATCGGCGCCATTCGCGGCGCCCTGGCCAGCGTGCGCCCCGACGATCTGGCCGCCCTGGTGATCCGCGAGGCGGTGGCCCGCGCCGGGGTGAGCGGCGACGAGATTGAAGAGGTGATTTTCGGCTGCGCCAATCAGGCGGGCGAGGACAACCGCAACGTGGCCCGCATGGCGGCGCTGCTGGCCGGGCTGCCCGACACAGTGGCGGGCCTGACGGTCAACCGCCTGTGTGCCAGCGGCCTCTCGGCTGTGAACACGGCGGCGCGCGCCATTCGCAGCGGCGACGGCGACGTGTATGTGGTGGGCGGCGTGGAAAGCATGACCCGCGCGCCGCTGGTGATGCCCAAGGGCCCACAGGCGTTTGCCAACGGCAACGTGACTGCCTATGACACCACCCTGGGCTGGCGCTTTCCCAACCCTGCCCTGGAAGCCCTGTTTCCCCTGGAAGCGATGGGGGAGACGGCCGAGAACATCGCCGGGCGCAGCCGCGACGGGGCCTATGCGGGCGGCGAGATCACCCGCGCGGCGCAGGACGCCTTTGCCCTGGAGAGCCAGGGCAAGGCCGTGGCCGCGATCAACGCCGGTCACTTCAAGTCCCAGATCGTGCCGGTGGAGGTGAGGGGCCGCAAGGGCGTGACCGTATTTGACACCGACGAGCACCCACGCATGAAAAAAGAGGGCGACACCTACACCCTGGCCACCGATGAAGCCACCCTGGAGGGCCTGAAACCCGCCTTCCGCAAGGGCGGCAGCGTGACGGCTGGCAACGCCAGCGGCCTGAACGACGGCGCGGCGGCCCTGGTGCTGATGTCGGCCGCCCGGGCGCGCGAGCTGGGGATCACCCCGCTGGCCCGCTGGGTGGGCGGCGCCTCGGCAGGCGTGGAGGCGCGCGTGATGGGCCTGGGGCCCATTCCCGCCACCCGCAAGGTTCTGGCGCGCACCGGCCTGAGCGTGGCCGACCTGGACCTGATTGAGCTGAACGAGGCGTTTGCCGTGCAGGCACTGGCCTGCATCCGTGAACTGGGCCTGCCCGAGGAGAAGGTGAACGTCAACGGCGGCGCCATCGCCCTGGGCCACCCGCTGGGCATGAGCGGCGCCCGCCTGATCGTGGCCCTGACGCACGAACTGGCCCGTCGGGAAGGGCGCTATGGCCTGGCCACCCTCTGCGTGGGCGTGGGCCAGGGCGAGGCCGCCATCATTGAGCGGGTGGAGGCATGAAAATCGTTCCCGTGATCACCCCGCAGGAAGCCGCTGCCCAGGTGAAAAGCGGCCAGACCCTGCTGGTGGGGGGGTTTGGCATGACCGGCAACCCGGTGCATCTGGTGCATGCGCTGGCCCAAACGGACGTGCGGGGCCTGACCTACGTGGCGAACAACGTATCCGAGCCCGGGCTGAGCGGGGGAAGACTGCTGCGCAACCGGCAGATTGCCCGGGCGGTGGGCTCGTACTTCACGTCCAACCCCGAAGCCGTAAAGGCGAACCAGGAGGGCTGGCTGGAGGTGCAACTGCTGCCCCAGGGCACACTGGCCGAGGCGCTGCGGGCCGGGGGCGCCGGGCTGGGCGGCTTCTACACGCCCACGGCCGCCGGCACCCTGATTGCCGGGGACGCCGACGTGCGCACCCTGAACGGACAGGAAATGATCTTCGTGCCTGCCCTGCGCGGCGACGTGGCCTTTGTGCGCGCGTGGCGGGCCGACACAGCGGGCAACCTGCAGTACCGCCTGACCGAGCAGAACTTCAACAAGGCGATGGCCACCGCCGCCGACCTCGTGATTGCCGAGGTGGAAGAAATCGTGCCGGTGGGGACCATCCCACCCGAGCAGGTGCACACGCCAGGGCTGTACGTGGACTATCTGGTGCAGGCGCCGCTGTTGCCTGAACACCTGGGGTCCAGTGCCAGCGTGAAGGCCAGTGCCAAGCGGGTGGACGAGGCGCGCATGAACATGGCCCGCCGCGCCCTGAGGGAGCTGAACAGGGGCGACGTGGTGAACCTGGGTATTGGCATTCCTACGCTGGTGGCCGACCTGATCACGCCCGAACACGGCGTGAACCTGCACACCGAGAACGGCATGCTGGGCGTGGGCCCCGCCCCCGAGGACGGCGGCGCGCTGGACTATCCGGTGAACGCGGGCAAGATTCCGGTGACTGCCCTGCCAGGGGCCAGCTACTTTGACAGCGCCGATTCCTTTGCCATGATTCGCGGGCGGCATGTGGATGTGGCGGTGATGGGCGGCCTGCAGGTGGACGCCTGCGGCAACCTGGCCAACTGGGCGGTGCCTGGCAAGCCGCTTCTGGGCGTGGGCGGCGCCATGGATCTGGCGGGCGGGGCGCGGCGCCTGATCATCACCATGAGTCATACCGACCCCGACGGCACGCCCAAGATCGTCCCGGACTGCACCCTGCCGCTGACCGCACGCGGCGCGGTGGATCTGGTGATTACCGACAAGGCGGTGTTTGAATTCCGGGGCGGCGTGCTCACCCTGACTGAACTGATGCCCGGCGCCACCCTGGACGAGGTGCGCGCCAGCACGGGTGCGGCCTTTATTGAGGCCCTGCCAGCGGAGGTGGCCCCGGTTTAATCGGTGCTCATCACAGCAGACCGGGCCGCACCAAAGCCCGGTTTTTTCTGTTATACGGATTCTGTCTGTAACGCCCACAATCCGGAACAGAACCGAATTGCTCACGCCACGCCCGGGGCGACGTGTTCCTCCTGCTCGCGCTGTGAAGCAGCTCTCCGAGTCCGCTCGAATTGTATCGTTTCTGCCAACAATTCCATCGAAGTCCGTACTATGCGGAGGCAGGAAGGAGGACGGCCCCTCGGGTGGTCATGTGGCGTCCTCCCCGATTGGCCAGCGTGGCGAACAGGGCCGCCCAGCGGCAACAGGGCGTGTCGGCAAAGGGGTGCCTGTGGGCTTCGTCTTCCGGGCAGCTTTGCGGGCACACACAACACCGGCCTCCATCAAGGAAGGCCGGTGCCAGGGCTGCAGCTCAGTTCAGGGTGATCTTGGTGGCGTTCAGGGTGTTGGTGCTCTCGTCGATGTCGCCTTCAACGGCCACGTTGGCGTCGGCGCGGTCGGTGCCGAAGAACTCGTCGGCGCTGGTGGCGGTGCCTTCATACACCGTGTCGGCCGAGACCTGCACAGCGTAGTTGGCGTCGTTCTCATTGAGGGTGAAGGTCTGGGCGGTGCCGTCAAAGTCGGTCACGGTGCCTTCCAGGCCGTCGCCCACGGCCATATCCACTTCCTCGCTGGCGTTCGCATCGTCGCTGTTGGTCAGGGTGCTGTCGGCGCCGGGGTCGGCGGCATCGTCGGCGGCGTCGGTGGTGCCCTCGGTGGTTGCCGTGTCGGTGCTTTCCGTGGTGGTTTCGGTGGTCTCCGTGCCCGTGTCGGTCGTGGTTTCCGTCGTGGTGGTTTCGGTGGTGGTGGTCTCGCCTTCGTTCTGGGGCGCGCAGGACGCCAGCAGGGCAGCGGTGATCAGGGCCAGCAGGGTGGGTTTCATGCCTGCCATCTTCCCGGCTGACCCCGGGGAGCGGTATGAGGAAAGTGGCAACACGTCTTTAGGTCTTCCCCCACCAGCTCAGGAAAGGGTGAATTCACCCTCTTTGATGTCCACCGTCACGGGGCCGCCCCCCTCCAGGCGCCCGAACAGCAGGGCGTCGGCCAGGGGCTGTTTCAGGTGCGTGTCAATCACGCGCGCCAGCGGCCGGGCCCCCAGCGCCGGGTCGTAGCCCAGGGTCGCCAGCCGGGCGCGGGCAGCGGGGGTCACGCTCAGGCTCACGCCGCGTTCCTGCAGCTGCACCTGCAATTCGCGCAAGAATTTGTCCACCACATCGTTCATCACCGCCGGGGACAGCGGCGCAAAGTGCAGCGTGGCGTCCAGCCGATTGCGGAACTCGGGGCTGAAGGTGCGCTTCACCGCCTCGGCTTCCTCGCCGGCGCGGCCCACGCGGGAAAAGCCCAGGGCGGGGCGCGCGGCGTCGGCGGCCCCCGCGTTGGTGGTGAACAGCAGCAGCAGACCCCGGCCGTCCACCTTCTTGCCGGTGTGGTCGGTCAGGGTGCCGTGGTCCATCAGCTGCAGGAAGAGGTTGTACACGTCCGGATGGGCCTTTTCAATCTCGTCCAGCAGCACCACAGCGTGCGGATGCCTGGCCACGGCGTCTGTGAGCAGGCCACCCTGGTCAAAACCCACGTAGCCGGGCGGGGCGCCAATCAGGCGGGCCACGGTGTGCGCTTCCTGGTACTCGCTCATGTCAAATCGCGCCAGATGAATGCCCAGCCGCTCGGCCAGCGCGCGGGCCAGCTCGGTCTTGCCCACGCCGGTGGGGCCGGCCAGCAGAAACATGCCCTGGGGCTTGTTCAGGTCTCGCAGGCCAGCGCGGGCCAGTTTCACGGCGCTCGCCACGGCTGCCACCGCCGCGTCCTGCCCATACACGCGCGTCTTCAGGTCCGCTTCCAGGGTCGCCAGCGAGGTGACTTCTTCGGCCTTCACAGCGCCCAGCGGCACCCGGGCCATGCGGGCCACTGTGGCCTCAATGTCGCTGATCTCAATGCTGCCCCCTGTGCTGTTGCTGGACCGGGCCGCTCCGGCCTCGTCCAGCACGTCAATGGCCTTGTCGGGCAGGAAGCGGTCGCGCAGATGGCGCACCGACAGGCGCACGGCCGCTTCCAGTGCCCCCGGGGTGTAGCTCACGCCGTGGTGGGCGGCGTAGCGGCTGGCCAGCCCCTGCACGATGGCCAGGGCGTCGTCCTCGCCGGGCTCGGGCACCTCCACCGTCTGAAAGCGGCGCCACAGCGCGCGGTCTTTTTCCAGGTGACGCACCTCGGCGGGCGTGGTGGCGCCCAGCACCCGCAGCCGCCCCCGGGCCAGCGCCGGTTTGAGGAGGTTGGCGGCGTCCACGCTGCCGCCCTCGGTGGCCCCGGCGCCCACCAGGGTGTGCAGTTCGTCAATGAACAGCACAGCGTTCTGGCCATCCAGGGCGGAGAGCACGGCCTTGAGCCGCGCCTCGAAATCGCCCCGGTAGCGGGTGCCGGCCAGCAGCGCCCCCAGGTCCAGGGCGTACACGGCGGCGCCGCGCAGGAACCCCGGGGCCTGCCCGCCCACCACGCGCTGCGCCAGCCCCTCGGCCAGCGCCGTTTTGCCCACGCCGGGTTCGCCCACCAGCACGGGGTTGTTCTTCGTGCGCCGCGCCAGCACATGCACCATGCGTTCCAGCTCCGCCGCGCGCCCGATCACCGGGTCAAAGGCGCCCGCGCGGGCCTGGGCGGTCAGGTCGGTGGCGTAGGCGGCCAGGGGATCGGGCTCGGCCTCGGGGGCGGCTTCGCCGGGGCCGTCCACCCCGGCCACGCGGCGTTCGCGCTCGCGGCCCGGCACCCGGGCGACCCCGTGCGACAGGTAACTCAGCACGTCCAGCCGCGTCACCCCCTGCGCTTCCAGGGCGGCGCGCGCGGCACTGTCCTCTTCCTCCAGCAGTTCGGCCAGCACGCGGGCGCCGTCGGCCTGCTCGTGGCTCTTGCCGCTGGCGTGCAGTTGCAGCACGGCGCCTTCCACCACCCGGTGCACCCCCAGGGTGAAGTCTGGTTCGGCGTCTGGCAGCGCCTCCAGGCTGGACAGCGCCGCCTGCAGCTCATCACGCAGGCGCGGCACGTCCACGCCCAGGGCCAGCAGGGCGTCTCTGGCTTCAGGGTCGTGGGTCAGGGCCAGCAGCAGGTGTTCCTGGGTCACGTATTCGTGCCCCGCCTCGCGCGCATAGTCGGCTGCGCGGGCAATCGTGACTTGCAGGTGGTCTCCAATCATGTGCGCCTCCGGAAGGGGTTCGTGGGGGGCTTCATTCCGGCTCGGCCACCACCCGCAGCGGGTGGCCCTCCTGCCGGGCGTGCGCGGTGACCTGCGCCACCTTGGTCTCGGCCACGTCGCGCGGGTAGACCCCGGCCACCCCCTGGCCCTTGCGGTGGACCGCCAGCATGATCAGCTCGGCGTCGGGCTGGGCCTTGCGAAAGTAGCGCCGCAGCACCATCACCACAAAGTCCATGGGCGTGTAGTCATCGTTCAGCAGCAGCACCCGAAACAGCCGGGGCTTCTCGGTGTGCGTGCGCTCCAGTGTCTGGGTCTGGCCCTGCTCATCCCGGCGCGTCATGGGGCGAGTGTAGCGGGCAGTGCTCAGGGCGGGCAGGAACACGCCTTACGGTGCGGGGCCTGCACAAAGAGAACCGGGCAAAGAGAACAGCCCCCCCAGGCAGAGGGAGGGGCCGGGGAGAGCGCCGTTCAGGCTTTGCCGTTGCTGCCGGGTTTGGGGCCGGTGCCTGCGTTCCCCTGCTGGCCCTGGTTCGTCTGGGGCTGGGTGCCTGCTGCGCCCTGGCTGTTCGCCTGGGCCGGGGTGCCGCCCTGGGCAGCGGGTTTCTGGGTGCTCTGACCCGCACCCTGCGCGGCTGTCTGGGCAGTGGTCCTGGCCCCTTCAGCGGCTTGCTGCGCGCCCGCCTTCAGGTCGCTGGCGGCCTGCTGGGCGCCTGCCTTGGCGTCGGCCTTCAGGTCCTGGGCCTTGTCGCTGGCGGTCTGGGCCACGCCCTGGGCCGCGGCTCCGGCCTGGGTGGCGGCGCCCCCCACGGCCGTTTTCACGTCGCCGGCCACGTCCTTGGCCTTCTCGGCAGCAGCCTGAACCCCGCCCGTGCTCGCCGCGTCCTTGACCTCACTGGCCTTTTCGGCCAGCACGGCGCCCGCGTCCTTGGCGGCTTCCTTGGTCTTTTCCCAGCCCTTGGTCACGCTCTGGCCCACGTCGTGCGCGGCGTCTTTCAGGCCCAGTTCGGCCAGCTTGGCGTCCAGCGCGCGGCGGTTCTGCTCGCGGCTGAAGTAGTACGCGCCGGCGCCCACCAGGGCACCCAGCACCAGCAGACGTTTCAGGGGAAAATGATGCTCTCTCATGAGAAAGAGCCTACGCCCCCCTCATCTGTACGGGATGAGGCGCGATTTACACGCGGTTCACGCCGGGGCCAGGGCAGGGACCGGACGGCGCTGCGCTGGGCGCGAGCGCCATTGCGGGCAACACCGATTCACTTCGGGCAGCGCAGAGGGTTCTCGCCTCCCCTGCGGGTGTGGGGGCTCTCTGCTTCTGCTCTGGACCGGCCAGGCAGCAGCCAGCCGTGCCCCTCAGTCCACCGGCAGGCCCAGGCGGCGGGCCAGCGTTTCGCTGAGAATCCAGTCCTCGGGCTCGTCCAGGCCCCGCACCTGCACCAGCACGCAGCCGCGGTCCAGGTAAAAGGCCACGATCCTGGCCCACGCCTCCTCCTCGGACCCCGCGCTTTCCTCCAGGTCCTGCAGGGTGCCCCATAGGTCGCCGTCCACCTCGGCGCTGCGCAGCGCCTCGGCGTGGCCGCTGAGTACCCAGGCGTCCACCAGCTCATCTGCCGCGTAGGTCTGGCCTTCCTGGCGCACGTCCAGCCGGTCGTCGCGCTCGTACAGGCGGCCCAGAAAGGCCGTCCAGGCGTCGGGGGTCAGGATGACGGCGCGTGCACTCACGCCGGCCAGTGTACGCCGCCTGGGCGCCTACGCCGGACAGCATTCGTGAACAAAATCCATCACCACCCCATAAGAAACGGTGCAGCTGCGCTTCTGGAGGGCCAGTACACTGCGGTATGACCGCACAGCCGCCCCTGTTTGCCCCGCTGCGCCGCTTCCTGCTGCTGAGTACCCTGCTGCTGCCCCTGCTGCTGGGGCTGGCCCACGCGCAGTCCGGCGGCGGTTTTGGGGGCCGCAGTTCAGGCAGTTCGGGGGGTGGCTATGGCGGTGGGGGTGGGTATAGCAGCCCCTCGCGCGGGGGCGATTACGGGGGTGGGTACAGCGGCGGCTACGGCGGCGGCTATGGCGGTGGATACAGCGGGCCCATCATCATTGGCGGGGGCGGCTACGGCGGCGGGTTTGGCTCTGGCGGCGGCGGCTTTGGCCTGATCGGCCTGCTGATCATGGGCGGCGTCATTTTTATGGTGGTGGGGGCCCTGCGCCGGGGCCTAGGCGGCAGCGGCGCGCGGGGCCTGAGCGCGGTCAGCGGCACCGCGCAGGCGCTGAGCGTACAGGTGCTGCTGGCCGAGGGCGAGGAGGTCAAGCGGGCCCTGGCCCGGGTGGCCCAGACCGGCGACCCCGACACGAACGAGGGCCTGACCCGCATGTTGCAGGAAGCCGCGCTGGTGCTGCTGCGCCACCCCGAACGCTGGGTGTACGGCAATGTGCAGCGCGCCCAGGGCTCGGCCACCACGGCCGACAGTCAGGTGGGCGCCTGGGCCACCCAGGCCCGCGCCGCCTTTACCGAGCAGACCACCAGCAACTACCAGAACAATGATCCGCGCAGCGGCTACCAGCAGCGCAGCGACTACACCTTCCAGCCTGAGGCCGGCGACCAGTATCTGGCCGTGACCATCGCCGTGGCGGCGCACGCGCTGGCCGCCCTGCCCCCGGCGGGCGTGACCACCGCCCAGGAGGCCCGCGCGGCCCTGAGTGCCATCAGCAGCGTGGCCCCCGGCGACCTGATCCGGGCTGAAGTTATCTGGAGCCCCGACGCCCCGGGTGAATTCCTGAGCGAGGACGAGGCCATTCAGAAATACCCGGACCTGACACGGCTGTAGGCAGGGAGCGGTGGGACAGGGCGAGCGGCGCGATCGTTCGCCCTGCCTCTTGCAGTGGAATGGGCCGGGGGCCGTGCTGTCTGTCCGGGGCAAAAAGTTTCACTCTAGCCAGTTGGTGGTCCACCGCTGTACGCCGTCCCACAAAGGCCAGCGCGGCGCCGCCCTGTCCCTGCACGCGGAACCCGGCGCGCGTGCAGGCCCGGCCAACTTGGGTATAACCGGGCCTATGGACGACCACACCCCACAGGGCCCCGCAGCGGCCCAAGGCGAAGCCACCCCGGCCTCAGCGCCCCGCGAGCAGGAGGGCCAGACCACCCTCACCACCCGCCAGGGCCACCCGGTGACCGACAACCAGCATGTGCGCACTGTGGGCCCCCGCGGCCCAGTGACGCTGGAGAACTATCACTTTCTGGAGAAAATCAGCCACTTTGACCGCGAGCGGGTGCCCGAGCGCGTGGTGCATGCCCGGGGGGCCGGCGCCCACGGCGTGTTCGAGGCGTACGGCACGGTGGGGGGCGAGCCGATCAGCCGGTACACCCGCGCGAAGCTGTTTCAGGAGGCGGGCCAGCAGACCCCGGTGTTCGTGCGCTTTTCCAGCGTGATTCACGGCGGGCACTCGCCCGAAACCCTGCGCGACCCGCGCGGCTTTGCGGTGAAGTTCTACACCGAGGACGGCAACTGGGACCTCGTGGGCAACAACCTCAAGGTGTTCTTCATCCGCGACCCCATGAAGTTTCCCGATCTGGTGCACGCCTTCAAGCCCGACCCCGTGACCAACCGCCAGGATGGGCAGCGCATCTTCGATTTCATCAGCCAGACGCCCGAAGCCATGCACATGATCACCTTCCTGTTCTCGCCCTGGGGTATTCCGGCCAACTACCGCCAGATGCAGGGCTCGGGTGTGAATACCTACAAGTGGGTGAACAAAGACGGCGAGGGCGTGCTGGTCAAGTACCACTGGGAGCCGCTGCAGGGCATTCGCAACCTCACGCAGGCCGAGGCCGAGGCGGTGCAGGGCAAGAACTTCAACCACGCCACCCAGGACCTGTTTGACCACATTGCCGCCGGGCAATTCCCGCAGTGGGAACTGTGCGTGCAGATCATGAGCGACGGCGAGCACCCCGAGCTGGATTTTGACCCTCTGGACGACACCAAGCTCTGGCCCGAGGACCAGTTCCCGTTCCTGCCCGTGGGCAAGATGACCCTGAACCGCAACCCGGAAAACTACTTTGCCGAGGTGGAACAGGCCGCCTTTGGCACCGGCGTGCTGGTGGACGGGCTGGATTTCAGCGATGACAAGATGCTGCAGGGCCGCACCTTCTCGTACTCGGACACCCAGCGCTACCGCGTGGGCACCAACTACCTGCAGCTGCCCATCAACGCGCCCAGGAAGGGGGTGGCGACCAACCAGCGCGACGGCCAGATGGCCTACCGGGTGGACACCGCGCCCGGCCAGAACCCCCACGTGAACTACGAGCCCTCGGTGCTGGGCGGCCTGCGTGAAGCGCCGCGCGCCGGCCAGCCGCACACGCCGTATGTGGCCGGCCACCTCGTGGGGCAGACACTGGACCGCACCAACGACTTCGGGCAGGCGGGCGAGCGCTACCGCGCCTTTGAGCCCTGGGAGCGCGACGAACTCATTCGCAACCTCGTGGACGCCCTGGCGCCGGCAGACACGCGCATTCAGGAGCGCATGGTGGAGCTGCTGACCCAGTGCGACGCCGACTATGGCCGCCGCGTGGCCCAGGGGCTGGCGCAGGCGCAGCCCGCAGACAAGCAGGCCCAGGCCGTACAGGACGCCGAACAGCACAGCGAGCCCGCCCAGCCGTACTGATCAGCGGGGAAGAGGGACGCCCACTATTCCCTCTTCCTGACAGCGGGTGGGCCCTTTCTGCCGCAGAGAGGGCCCACCCGCTCTTTCCCATCCGGTCACCCGCCGCCTTCCAGGGGCAGGCGTACCTGAAAGCGCGTTTCCCCGGGGCGTGAGGTCACGCTGATCTCGCCCCGGTGGCCCTGCACGATGCGGCGGGCGATGTCCAGGCCCAGGCCGCTGCCCTCGCCCACGCCCTTGGTGGTGAAGAAGGGATCGAAGATCTGGGCGCGCACCTCCTCGGGAATGCCGGGACCGCTGTCCACGATTTCCACCAGCAGGTGCGCGCCGCCCTCGGTGAGCGCGCGCACCTGCAACTGGCCCTGGCCACCCAGGGCGTCGGCGGCGTTGGCCATCAGGTTGGTCCACACCTGGTTCAGCTCGCCGGCGCTGGCCTCCAGGTGCGGCAGGTCCGGGGCGTAGTCGCGCTCGACCCGCACGCCGCGCAGCTGGTGCCCCAGCATGGTCAGGGTGCTGTCCAGGCCCCGGCGCACATCGGTGGGCGCGCGCGGGGCGCGGTCCAGGTGGGTGTGTTCCTTGATGGCGCCCACCAGCCCCGAGATGCGCCCCGTGCCTTCCTCCACCTCGCTGATCAGGCCCGCCAGCGTCAGGTGGGCCCCCAGGTGGCGCAGGGCGGCGTTCATGGCGGGGCGGGACAGCGCCGCCAGCGGGGTCAGGTCGGGCACGCCCAGCCCGGCCTCGATCAGCACAGGCGCCAGGTCCGGGGCCTCTTGCACGCCCTGGTCTTCCAGCCAGTCCTGCAGGGCGTCTTCCTGCTCCGCGCGGGCCAGGGCCGACAGGTGGGGGGGCGCGGCGCGCTCACGCGTTTCCAGCGCGGCCAGGTGCGCGCGGACAGCGCCCTCCAGGGGCCACGCAGCCAGTTCGCGCTCGGCGCGGTTCAGTTCAGTCAGGGCGGCGCGCAGGCCCCGCGCGGCGCGGCGGCTGGCGGCAGCAGGGTTGTTCAGTTCGTGCGCCAGCCCCGCCGCCAGCCGCCCCAGGGCCAGCAGGCGCTCGCGCTGCACCTCGTTCTGCGCCGAGTCGCGGATGCGGTCGGCCATGACCGCCACCAGCCGGGGGCCCAGTTGCGGCGCGCGGCACAGCAGTTCCTCAAAGGCCGTTTCCGGCACCCGGAACACCCA
Organism: Deinococcus arcticus; assembly: GCF_003028415.1. Classification (NCBI taxonomy): domain Bacteria; kingdom Thermotogati; phylum Deinococcota; class Deinococci; order Deinococcales; family Deinococcaceae; genus Deinococcus; species Deinococcus arcticus. The sequence goes on along the minus strand of NZ_PYSV01000003.1, from coordinate 182,371 downwards.
GCTGGGTTCCAGGGCGCGGGAGGTGGACGGATAGACCGTCAGGCGCGAATACGGCAGCTTGCCGCTGACCTCGAAGGCCTCGCCGGCGCGGGCCACGTAGCGGGTGCCCAGCAGGCCCTGCTCGTCTCGCCGGGCTTCCACGGCGCCTTCCAGAAACAGCAGCATCTCGGTGGCAGGATCGCCCTGGTGGTTGACCACCTCGCCGGGGGCGTAGCGGCTCTCACGGCCCTGCGCCATCAGCCAGTCCAGCGTGTCATCCGGCAGGTCCGAGAGCACGCCAACGCGCCGCAACGCTTCGCGCAGGGCGCTCATACGCGCGCCAGATACTGATGCACGAACGAGATGGCCACCGAGCCCTCGCCCACCCCGGAGGCCACGCGCTTGACCGAGCCCCGGCGCACGTCGCCCACGGCAAACACGCCCGGCAGGCTGGTTTCCAGCAGCCCCGGGTCGCGGTCCAGCGGCCAGCCCCTGGGGCGCTTGCCGCCGCGCATCAGGTCTGGTCCGGACAGCACGAAGCCCTGTGGGTCCCGTTCCAGGGTGCCGGCCAGCCACTCGGTCCCCGGCACCGCGCCAATAAAGAGAAACAGCGAGTTGGCGTCCAGCGTCTGGGTCTGCCCGGTGGCCGAGCAGTGCACCTCGATGGCCTCCAGCCGCTCCTGGCCCTGCACGCCCACCACGCTGGTGTTCAGCTCCACGCGGATATTGGGGGTCTGCTCAATCTGTTCAATGAGGTACTGCGACATGCTGGCCGCCAGTGACCCGCCGCGCACCAGCAGCACCACCTCGCGTGCGTAGCGCGAGAAGTTCATGGCCGCCTGCCCCGCCGAATTGGCCCCGCCCACGATGTACACGGTTTCGTCCTTGCAGGCCAGGGCCTCGGTGGTGCCCGCCCCGTAGTACACCCCCGCGCCCTGCAGCGCGGCGAGCCCCGGCACGTCCAGCGCGCGCCACTGCACCCCGGTGGCCAGGATCACCGCGTGGCCGCTTACGCTGGAGCCGTCTGCGAGGTCCAGCACCCGGTAGGACCCCGCCGCGCGCAGGGCGGTGACAGCCTGGGTCACGATTTCCACGCCAAAGCGTTTGGCCTGCGTGACCGCTTCCTGCGCCAGCCGGCTGCCGGAGATCCCCGTGGAAAAGCCCAGATAGTTCTCGATGCGTGAACTCAGCCCCGCCTGACCGCCGGGTGCTTCCCGCTCCACCAGCAGCGTGCGCAGGCCCTCGGAAGCCCCGTACACGGCCGCTGCCAGCCCGGCCGGGCCACCCCCCACGATCAGCAGGTCATAAAAGTCCTGCTCGGCGCGGGTGTGCAGGCCCACGTGCTCGGTGAGCTCGGCCGGGGTGGGGGCTGAGAGGCGGGTGCCGTCCGGCAGTTCCACCAGGGGCAGCCCCTGCCCGGCTTCCGGGGTGGCCTGCAGGCGGGCCACATCGGGGTCGCTACCTTCCACGTCCAGCCACAGGTAAGGCACATGATTGCGCGCCAGAAACTCGCGCAGTTCGTAGGCGCGGGGCGACCAGCGGCTGCCCAGCACCCGCACCCCTTCAAAGGCCGGGCGGTAATGGCTGTGCCACTCGGCCAGCAACTCGTCCAGCACCGGGTACAGCCGCTCTTCGGGTGGGTCCCAGGGCTTGAGCAGGTAGCGGTCCACCCCCGCCTGGTTGATGGCGCCGATGGCCGCGTCGGTATCGGCGTAGGCGGTGAGCAGCACGCGCCGGGCCGACGGGTGCAGGGCCAGTGAGGCGGTCAGGAATGCCACTCCGTCCATCTCCGGCATGCGGTGGTCCGAGAGAATCAGGGCCACCGGTACGCCCCGCGTGGCCAGTTCCTGCAGGGTCTCCAGCGCCTCGGGCCCCGAAGCCGCGCGCAGCACGCGGTAGTCCTGGCGGTAGTGGGCGCGCAGGTCGCGTTCCACGGCCCGCAGCACCTGGGGGTCATCGTCAACAGTCAGCAGCACGGGCCTGGGCATGGTGGTCCCAGCCTACGCTCCGGCGGCGGCCGGGGGCAGCGGCCCCGGCCGCTGGAGCGCAGGCCGGGCCAAAGCCTCAAGACTGGGTCAAGGTGCCGGGGTGGCTGGGCGCTGGCAGATGGTGCGCGTGCCTACGTCCGGCAGCCCCCAAACGCGGCAGCATCGGCTATGCTGCCCCGCCGCCTGATTGCGCTGCCCCTGGCCCTGCTGGGCGTGGCCCTGGCCCATTACGCCGCGCCCCTGCCCCTGAGCGCTGTGGCCCCGCCCCGGGCGCAGTTTGGCCTGCCGTTCGGCGGGCCGCCGGGCCCCGATACCTGGCTGCTGGGGCAGGGGTACGGCAACACCACCGGGGCCTACCGCCAGCGCCGCAGCACCTACGGCAACCTGCAGGGCATTCATGCGGGGCTGGATTTCAGTGCGCCGTGTGGCACGCCCGTGCTGGCCATTGGCGACGGCGTGGTGGCCGAGGTGGACGGGCCCCACGGCAGCCCGCCGCACAACCTCGTGATCAACCATGCGGGCAACCTGTCGAGCCTGTACGGGCACCTGCGGGTCCGCTCCAAGCTGCGCGTGGGGCAACAGGTGAAGCGCGGTCAGGTGGTGGGGGAGAGCGGCGACTCGCAGGGCACCTGTGTCAGCGCGCCGCACCTGCACCTGGAACTGCGCGACCGCTCGCACCAGCGCTTTTTTAACCCGCTGCCCTATATTGCCGCCGACTGGAGCACCCTGGCGCTGGCTGGCTCGTTTGGGCGCGGCTATCAGTACGACCTGACCCAGCCCAGAAAGTGGCAGTCGCCGGACAGCCAGCCTCCGGCCCTGCGGGGCGGCGCCCTGCTCAACGAGTTCCGCAATCCCTGGCCGCCCGCGCCTGGGGGGGCGCGGTGAAGCGGGCCCTGTCTCTGGCTGCCCTGCTGATGGCCCCAGCCCTGGCGGCCACCCTGCCCTCCCGCGCGGTCCTGAGTGGCGAATGCTGCCCCGGGGTGGTCTGGACCCCCGATTCACGCGCCCTGCTGTTTCTGGACGGCCCCCCGACGCGCGGGCGCACCGCGATCTATCAGGTGGGCGCGGGCGGCGGCCCGGTGACCCAGCGCTTTTCCAGCGTGGCCTTCTTCTCGCCGGCCCTGAAGTGGGCGGTGCGGCCCGGGGGGGGCGACGCCACCACCCTGGAACGCCTGGCCGATGGCCGCCGGTTCACCCTGCCCACGCGCGGGGCGGACGTGACCTGGAACCGGGCCGAAACGCGCGTGGCGTATACGCGAAGCGACACCAGCGGCAATTTTGACCGCCGCGCCTCGCGGGTGTTCGTGGCCGACGTGTTTGGGGCGCCCCGGCAGGTGGCCACCGTGTATGGCGGCGGTGTGAGCGCCTGGCTGAATGACACCACGCTGCTGATGAGCGGCAAAACCACCCCCCAGGCCCGTGACCGTGAGCTATTCACGCTGGACATCCGCAGCGGCGCGCGCCGGGTGCTGCGGCAGGCCCTGAGTGTGCGCGCCGTAACGGTCAGCCCGGACGGCCGCTTCGTGGCCTACACCATCGCCTTCGATTCGGCGGCCCGCAACGGCCTGTGGGTTCAGGCGACGGGGGGCGGCACCCCACGAGAACTGAACGACTACGGTTCCTACCGCTGGCGGGACGGAGGGCGCCTGCTGCTGATTCCGCTGAGCACCACTGGCGGCCCGCATGTGCTGCGGCAATACACCGTGCAGACGGGCGCCTGGGCCACCCTGGGCGACCTGGGCGATCAGGTGCGCCAGAGCGACTGGAACGTGAGTCCCAATGGCAAGCTGCTTAATTACCTGAGCGCCAGGGATGGGAACGTACGGGTGCTGACGCTGCCGTAGAGCAGACGAGTGAAGCCGTGAGTGCTCTTTGCGACTTAAGTAGCTCGCTGTTGATCTTTAGATCAACCGAGCGGAGCGAGTCTCGAAAAAAGGACGTTGCACCGGGAGTGGAGACTTTGCGGTGCTCTCCTGCAAAGTCGTAACGTGAGGTGCAACGTACTTAGAGGTGGCTGTGTTTCTCAAGATGGCCTGCCTGCTCCCTCTGCCCTCGCGGGACTCGGAGAGCTGCGCCGTACAGAGGGCTGGGGTGGCTTGAAGAGCTGCGGAGCAGAGGGGGAAGCCGAGCGGCTTTCCCGCTCATCCGGACTCCGACTGAATCGTTTGCCGCAACGATTCAATTCGAGCAGACTCGGAGAGCGGCTTCGCAGTGCGAGCAGGAGAGAAACGTCCCTCCGGGCGTGGCGTGAGCCATCCGGTTCTGTTCCGAAGTGTGGGCGTGACAGACGGCAGTCCGTCTCACTCCCTTCCAGCCTTCCCCCTCAAGGAAGGGGAAAAACCTGTTCCTCCCGGGACCACCGTGTTCATTTCCCGCCTCTCTCCCGCCCTCTCACCCTGCCCTATCTCCCTCCTGCCATGACCTGCTAGACTGTCTCGTTTCAGAAGCGGGGGCCATGCCTTACGCACGCAGCAGAACTCACAGCGGCCCCGCCATGCTGTCCTGGCCGCACAATTCAAGGAGACAAGGCCTTGCAGAACAACCTGATTGTGAAGGGTGCCAAGGAACACAACCTCAAGGACATCACCGTGGAGTTGCCGCGCGACCAGTTCGTGGTGATTACCGGGGTGTCCGGCAGTGGCAAAAGCACCCTGGCCTTCGACACCATTTATGCCGAGGGCCAGCGCCGCTACGTGGAAAGCCTGTCGGCCTACGCCCGGCAGTTCCTGGGCCTGATGGAAAAACCGGATGTGGAGAGCATCACGGGCCTATCGCCGGCCATCTCCATTGACCAGAAAACCACCAGCCACAACCCCCGCTCCACGGTGGGCACCGTCACCGAGATTCACGATTATCTGCGCCTGCTGTATGCCCGCGTGGGCACCCCCTATTGCCCCATCTGTGGCCGCAAGATTGAGAAACAGAGCCCTAGCGAAATTACGGACCGGTTGCTGGCCGGCTTTGGAGACAAGCGTGCCATTCTGCTGGCCCCCGTGGTGCGGGGCCGCAAAGGCGAGTACCGCAAGCTGTTTGCCGACCTGCGCCGTGAAGGCTTTGCCCGCGTGCGGGTGGATGGCACCCTGTACGAACTGGAAGAAGCCGAGAAGCTGAAGCTGGAAAAGTTCGAGAAGCACGATGTGGACGTGGTCATTGACCGCGTGACCCTGCGCGAGACCGACCGCAGCCGCGTGGCTGAGAGCGTGGAACTGGGCCTGCGCCGCGGCGAGGGCCTGTTGCGGGTCCTGTTACCCGATGCGGGCGAGGACGGCGGCGCCCACGAGGAACTGTACTCCGAGAAGTTCGCCTGCCCGGAGCACGGCAGCGTGCTCGAAGAACTGGAGCCCCGCTCGTTCTCCTTTAACTCGCCCTACGGGGCCTGCGGCGACTGCGCGGGCCTGGGCAGCAAGCGGGAGTTCAGCCCCGACCTCGTGATTGACGAGAAGCTGTCTATTGCCGAGGGCGCCATTCTGCCCTGGAGCAAGAAGGGCACGGGCGGCGGCGTGTACTACTGGGACAAGTTGCAGGCGCTGGCCGAGCACATGGGCTTTAGCGTGAAAGTGCCCTGGCGGGAGCTGCCGAAAGCCGCTCACGAGGCGATTCTGAAAGGCCCCGGCGCGCCGTTTGAAGTGGTGTACCGCCGCGCGGGCAAGGAAACCATGCGCTTCATGACCGAGTTCGAGGGTGTGCTGGCGAACCTGGAGCGCCGCTACGCCGACACCGAGTCTGAATTCATGCGCGAGAAGCTCGAAGAACTGATGGAACTGCGGCCCTGCCCCACCTGCGGCGGCACCCGCTACAAGCCCGAGATTCTGGCCGTGCGCGTGGGCGGCATCAACATCTCGCAGGCCAGCGGCATGAGCGTGCTGGAGGCCGACGCCTTCTTTACCGGTCTGCAGGACAAGGGGCTGAACCACGACGCCATTGCCCCTTTCTTAAAAGGCCACCTGGGCGGCACGGCCAGGGCCCACGGCCCGCTGCGCTACGAGTACCAGCTGAACGACTTCGGTTCGGCGGTGGCCGCGCCCATCCTGAAGGCGATCCGCACCCGCCTGAAGTTTCTGGTGGATGTGGGCCTGGACTACCTGAGCCTGGACCGCACGGCCAATACCCTCAGCGGCGGTGAAGCCCAGCGTATTCGCCTCGCCACCCAGGTCGGCAGTGGCCTGACCGGCGTGCTATACGTGCTGGACGAACCCAGCATTGGCCTGCACCCCAAGGACAACGGCCGCCTGATCGGCACCCTGAAAAACCTGCGCGACCTGGGCAACACCCTCTTGGTGGTGGAGCACGACGAGGACACCATGATGGAAGCCGACTATCTGGTGGACATGGGGCCGGGCGCGGGCGTACACGGCGGCCAGGTCGTGGCGGTGGGCACGCCCGAGCAGGTCAAGAAGAACAAGCACAGCCTGACCGGCAAGTACCTGCGCGGCGAACTGAAGATCGAGGTGCCCCAGAGCCGCCGCCGGGGCAACGGCAAGCGCCTGAAGGTGTTTGGCGCCCGCGAGCACAACCTGCAGAACGTGGACATTGACATTCCGCTGGGCACCATGACGGTGGTCACCGGGCCGTCGGGCAGCGGCAAGTCCACCCTGATTCATGACATTCTGCACGCCACGCTGGCCCGCGAACTGAACGGCGCCAAGACCACGCCGGGCCGTTATGACCGCATTGAGGGCATGGACCATCTGGACAAGGTCATCGAGATTGACCAGAGCCCCATTGGCCGCACGCCGCGCTCCAACCCGGCCACCTACACGGGCGTGTTCACCGAAATCCGCGACCTGTTTACCCGCACGCCGGAAGCGCGGCGCCGGGGTTACCAGGCCGGGCGCTTCTCCTTCAACGTCAAGGGCGGGCGCTGCGAGCACTGCAAGGGCGACGGCGTCATGAAGATCGAGATGAACTTCCTGCCCGACATCTACGTGCCGTGTGAGGTCTGCAAGGGCGCGCGCTACAACCGCGAAACGCTGGAAGTGAAGTACAACCACAAGACCATTGCCGACGTGCTGGACCTGACCGTGGAGGACGCCCAGAAGTTCTTCGAGGCGATTCCGGCCATCGAGCGCAAGATGAGCCTGCTGTGCGACGTGGGCCTGGGCTACATGCGCATCGGGCAGCCCAGCACCACCCTCTCCGGCGGTGAGGCGCAGCGCATCAAACTGGCCAGCGAGCTGAGCAAGCGCGCCACCGGCAAGACCATCTACATCCTCGATGAACCCACCACGGGGCTGCACTTCGAGGACGTGCGCAAGCTGATGGAAGTCCTGCAGCGGCTGGTGGAGGGCGGCAACACCCTGGTCATCATCGAGCACAACCTTGACGTGATGAAGTGCGCCGACCACATCATTGACCTGGGGCCGGAAGGCGGCGTGCGAGGTGGTACGGTTGTTGCCCTGGGCACCCCTGAGGAAATGGCCGCGCACCCCACCAGCCACACGGGCGAGTACCTGCGCCGGGTGCCGGGCATTGAGCCCGCTGCCGCGCGCGTGGCAGACGCAGAGCCCGAGGCCAGGCCCGCCAAGCGCAGCTCCCGCAAGGCCGCCCCCCAGCCTGCACAGGAGGACGGCGAACTGGTGGCCGCTGCGCCAGCCCGCAAGACTCGTGCTAAGAAAGAAAGCGCATGACCGTTCCGCCCGACCCCCAGACCGACGCCCCCACCCCCCACGCCGAGGCGGGGGGCCGCCCGGCCGCCGGTCCCCCTGCCAGCCGGTCCCTGGGCCGCCCCGCGCCGGAAACTGGGACTCCGGCGCCCGCCCCTACCGCGCCTGAGCTGGCCCCCGCCCAGCCCCAGGGGCCCACGCGCGGCACCACCCACGCCCTGATTCACTTGCTGGGCGGCGTGCTGGTGCTGGGGTTGCTGGCTTACTTCATGTGGACCCCGGGCGAGTGGACCACCCGGCTGTTCGCCTGGGTGCTGCTGACCATCGTGGCCGATGAGTTTGGCGGCTGGTACGGCTACGGGGGGCTGGCCCTGGGCGCCCTGGGCTATCTCAGCCCGGTCACTCCGCCCGAACAGTGGTCGGTGATTCTGCCGCTGGTGGGGGGTGCACTGGGGGGGCTGCTGCTGCTCAAGCACTCGGGGGGGCTGTTCGTGCTGCCGTTTGCGGGGGTGTTGTTCGCCGGCACCCTGCTGGTGGCCGCGCGCCTGGGCACCCGCCTGGACCCCGAACTGACGCTGCCGGCGCGGGTGGAGTTTCAGCGTACGGCCCTGGTGGCCCTGGGGCTGGGCCTGCTGGTGAGCGCCGTGCGGCAGACGGTGGACTGGGTGCTGCGGGTGCGGGCGCGGCGCCGCCACCCGGTGCCCCTGCCTGGGTAAAGGCCCCCGCCTCTGGCCGCGCCGCCGCCTGTACGCCAGGCGGCGGCGCAGTGTGGGCACGTGGGGGCCGGGGGCAACCGGTAGACTCGCGCCATGACCAGATTGCAGGGCAACAACCAGAACCGCACGTTCCTTGTCGTGGGCACCCTTGTGGCCGCCGTGCTGATAGCGCTGGCGGTGTTTGCGGTGCAGGGCAAGCCTGCCGCTGGCGGCGCGCTCAGGGGCAACTTTGATCTGGCCGGACAGGCTTACATTGGCCAGGACAGCGCGCCCGTGAACGTGGTGGTGGTGGAAGACTTCAAATGCCCGGTCTGCAAGACCTTTGAAGAAACCGTGGCCCCGCAGCTGAAAGAGAAGTACGTGGACACCGGCAAAATCAAACAGTACAGCCTGATCTGGCCCTTCCTGGCCGATACGCGCGGCCTGCCCAGCGACGACAGCAAGTTCGCGGCCCAGGCGGCCAAGTGCGTGTATGACCAGGGCGGCAACGACGCCTTTGCCAGCTTCAAGACCATCATGTTCCGCGCCCAGGGCGACGAGGGCCAGGTGTGGGCCACCAAGACCCGCCTGAAGGATCTGGCTGCCAATGTCGAAGGGCTGGACGGCGCCAGGTTCGCCACCTGCCTGGACACCGACGCCACCGCCGCTCGCGTGGACGCCGACGAGCAGCAGGTCAGCAGCGCCCGGGTGAACGCCACCCCCACGGTGTTTGTGAATGGCCAGCAGGTGATGACCGCCGACGGCAAGGTGGGCAGCTACGCCTTCGAGGACATCAGCCGCGCCATTGACGCCGCCAGCAACTGAGATGCGCCTGACCCCTGACAACCGCTTGTATCTGGCCTGGGTGGTGTCCCTGGCGGCCACCCTGGGCAGCCTGTATTTCAGCGAGGTGCGGCAGTTCAATCCCTGCATCCTGTGCTGGTTCCAGCGCATTTTCATGTACCCGCTGGCCATTGTTCTGGGCGTGGCAGCGCTGGGCGCTGACCTGCGGGTGCGCCGCTACGTGCTGCCGCTGGCCGGGATTGGGCTGCTGATCGCCCTGTACCAGAACCTGGAAACGTGGGGTGTGGTGCGGGCCCCCCTGGCCTGCACCATCAATCCCGCTGCGTCCTGCGGCACCCCCTGGCCGGTGTGGGGCCTGGGCTCGCCCCTGAACACGGTGCTGACCATCCCGGTCCTGAGCATGATCGCGTTCGCGCTGATCATTGCGCTGCTGAGCTGGAAACGGGAGCCGAAGGGGCTGTAAGGCAAGAGGCCATGAGCCATGAGCCATGAGCCATGAGCCATGGGCTCTGGGCCAGAGGGAACAGAGGGGGCAGGCGTCAACGGCGCCTGCCCCCTCTGTGTTCTCTTCTCTGTTCTTCCTCATGGCTCATGGCCCAGAGCCCATGGCCCCCTTCACACCGGCCGCCCCGCCATCATGAAACTCGCTGTCATGCCGCCGTCCACCGTCAGCACCGCGCCCGTGACAAAGCTGGCCTCGTCGCTGCCCAGGAAATACACCGTCTGGGCCACCTCGCGCGGGGTGCCCAGGCGGCGCAGGGCGTGCAGGTCCTCGTAGTCGCGGCGGGTCTGGGCGGGGTCGGGGCTTTCCTGAATGCTCTGCAGCACGGCCTCGGTGCTGATGGCGCCGGGGGCCACTGCGTTCACCCGCAGGCCGTGCGGCGCGAGGTCCAGGGCCATGGCGCGCGTCAGGTTGATCAGGCCGCCCTTGCTGGCGTTGTAGGCCGCGTTGTTCTGCTCGGCAAACAGGCCCTGCACACTGGCCACGTTCACCACGGCGCCGCCGCGCGGCAGCAGTTCGGCCACGGCGCGCGTCAGCAGCAGCGGGGCAGTCAGGTTCACGTTCAGGGTGCGCGCCCAGCCGCGTTCGCTGACCTCCAGCACGCTGCCCGGGGCCCCCTGGTAGGCGGCGTTGTTCACCAGCACACTCACCTGCCCCAGTTCCCGCGCGGCGCGCACAATGCGCTCCCGGCCGGCCGGCGTGCTGATGTCGGCCTTCACCCGCCGCCCACCGCGCAGGGGGGCCGAGGGCGTCAGGTCCACGCTCAGCACGCGCCAGCCGCGCTCCACATACAGCTCGGCAATGGCGCGGCCAATTCCCCGCGCCGCGCCGGTCACGATGACCCCAGGGGGAGAGGAAGAGTCGCTCATGCCCCAGTGTCAGGCGCGGGCCGGGCAGGCATGCAGCTTTGCCAAGACTCGCTTAATGGGGGTGGGGGGGTGGGCTGCGGGTTGTAGGAAAGGCAATGGAGCAGCGCAGCGTGAAAGGACAGAGGAGACCGGAGGCAGGGCGCCGGGGGCGGTGAAAAAAGAGGAGGTGGGCTGCCGGGTTCTCCCCACAGCCCACCTCTCACAACGGAAACCCCGCTTTACTTCTTGCTGGCCTCGATCAGCGCGGGCACGATCTCGTTGATGTCGCCCACAATGCCGTAGTCGGCCACCTTGAAAATGGGCGCCTCGGCGTCCTTGTTGATGGCGATGATGTTCTTGCTCTTGCCCATGCCGCTGAGGTGCTGCACGGCGCCGCTGACCCCCAGGGCAATGTAGGCGCCGGGCTGCACGGTCTTGCCGGTCTGGCCCACCTGCTCGGCGTAGGGGCGCCAGCCAGCGTCCACCACGGCGCGTGTGGCGCCCACGCCAGCGCCCAGGGCGTCGGCCAGGCCCTCCACGTACTTCGTGAAGTTCTCGGGGCTGCCCACGCCGCGCCCGCCAGTCACGATCAGGTCGGCTTCTGCCAGGGCCACGCGGCTGCTCTTTTCCACGCTCTTGCCGGTGATCTCCACGCGGGGGGCGGGCAGGTTCAGCTCCACGTCGTACTGCTCGCCCGCCGCACCGGCGGGGGCTGCAGCGGCAAACGAACCGGGCTTGACCGTCACGACCACCACGGGGCCCTCGGCCTCCACGGTTTCGGTCACGCGGGCCAGGTAGGTGTAGCGCTGACCCTGCAGGGCAGCGCCGTTCCCCTTGAGGCTGGTCACGTCTTCCAGGTAGGGCGCGTCCAGTTTCACGGCCACGCGGGGCGCGTATTCCCGGCCAGATCGGCTGCCGCCCATGATGATGGTGTGCGCCTCGCCTTCCTGCGCAATCTGGGCAGCAGCGGCGGCCCAGGTTTCGGCGTTGTAGGTGGCCAGCCCCGGCAGATCAGCGACCAGCACTTGGTCGGCCACGGCGGCGGCCTCGGTGGCCACGCTGGCGACATTCTGGCCCAGCACCAGCACCGTGATGGGGCCCTCGCGGCCCGAGTCGCGGGCGGCGCTCACCATTTCCAGGGTGGCCTTGCCCAGCTTGCCGGCGGTGTGTTCAGCAACAATCAGGATCATCTGGGAACCTCCGGTTCCGTCAAAGAGTCAAAGGGTCGAGAAGTCAAGGAGGGCGGGGCGTTGAAAGCCAGGGCCCCGGGCCTGTTCAGGCCAGCACCTTGGCTTCGCTGCGCAGCAGTTCCAGCAGCTGGGCGGCGGCGGCCTGGGGGTCCTTGCCGTCAATCATGGTGTTACGCCGGGCGCGGGTCTGGATCTCGGCGCCCACGGTGCGCACGCGCGCCTGCAGGCCGTAGGCCGCTGCGTCGTCCTTGCGCAGTTCCTTTTTCTTGGCCTTCATGATGTTGGGCAGCGTGGGGTAACGCGGCTCATTCAGCCCCTGCTGGGTGGTGACCACAGCGGGCAGCGTCACGCGGAAGCTCTCGTTGCCGTCGTCCACGTCGTGGCGGCCGGTCAGGGTGTCGCCGTCCAGCTTCAGTTCGTTGGTCCAGGTCAGCTGCGGCCAGCTCAGGCGCTCGGCGCTGGCGGCGCCCAGGGCCTGAGAGTCCCAGTCGGCTTCCTGGCCGCCCACCAGGATCAGGCCCACGTTCTCGCTCTGGGCCACCTGGGCCACCACCTTGCTCAGGGTCACGGCGTCAAAGTGCTCATCCGTTTCCACGTGAATGGCGCGGTCCACACCCATGGCCAGGGCTGTGCGCAGGGCGTCCTCGTTGCGCTTGGGCCCAATGGCCAGCGCGATGATCTGTTCCACGCCCGCGCCACTCTCGCGCAGACGCAGCGCCTCTTCCACGCCGTATTCGTCCATGCCGTCCACCACCAGCGTGGTGCCGTCCAGGTCCACGGTCTGCTGGTTGATCTTCACGCGCGCTTCGGCGTCAGGAACTTGGCGAACAAGGGTCAGGATATTCATGCAGCCTCCGAAGAAGGTTGAGGTGAGATGCTGGCGTGCCCAGCATGACAAATTGGACTCAGTTCAAGTTTAGCAGTTCGGGCCAACCCTGACCAGTGTGCCCGAAGACAGAAAAGAACGCAGCTATAGGCGTCCCCCCGGCGCAGACACCTGTGTCTGAGGGGGACGGTCCCAGGGCCTCATACCCCTCAGGCAGCATTGTGAGTGGACGGTCACACCAGCCTGCTTCTCCTCAACCCTGAACCGTCCGGGTTGGCCAAGCGTCTGACCGCTGCAGCGCCGTTCTCCGGTCGTTGGTCAGATACAGAGGCAACCTTTAGGCTCACCGTGTTCTTAATGTTCCGTCAACTGCTTCAGGGTTCCCTCTCATGTTGACCCCCGAGGCTACTTCTCATGAAGATGCTTCTCCCCGCGACCCTCCTGACCCTCGTTGCCGGCACCGCTGGCGCCCAGTCCCTGAACGGCATCGAGCTTGGCCTGACCGGCGGCTACGCTGGCGGCCTGAGCGGCGAGTTCTTCGTGCATGCGCCCAACGTGGTTGGCCCCATCGGCGTGAAAGCAGGCGTGGCCTACACCCGCGCCGCCGACGCCATCAACGACAGCGCGCCCACCGGCCTGGGGCCGGGCTCCCTGGCCACCTACGGGGACCTGAAAAAGCCCACCAGCCAGGGCGGCCTGGGCTACACCGAAAGCGGCAGCCACACCGTGGCCTCGCTGGACGGCACCTACAGCGTGGGCGAGCTGGCTCCTGGGGTGGGCGCGGCCCTGTACGCCGGTGGCCGTTACGGCATGTTCCGTTCGGACATCGGGGACAGCTCGCAGCGCACGAGCTACAGCAGCAACGCCTTTGGTCTGGGTGCGGGCGTGATGCTCAGCTACGCCCTGACCGGCGGCCTGAGCCTGGTGGGTGACCTGGGCGTGGACACCTTCTTCCAGTCGGGCATCACCACCAATGACAACCGGGGCAACACGACCACCACCAACCCCGGCCAGGGCGACTACAATACCGTCAGCAACATCTTCGTTCGCCCCGGCACCGTGTTCAAGGCGCGCATCGGCGTCAAGACCACGTTCTAAACCTTATCTTCCGGGCCGGCCCCTTGTGTGGGGCCGGCTTTTGGTGTGGCCTGCCCGGCCGCCTGCAGGTGCTGACGCAGCACCTCGAAGCCCGCCACCGCCCGGGGAAAGCCCAGATACGGCACGCAGGTCATCAGGGCGCCGCGCACCTCGGCCTCGGTGGCGCCGGCGTTCAGGGCCCCGCGCAGGTGCGTGCGCAGCTCGGGCGGGCTGCCCAGCGACACCAGGAGGGCGCAGGCGATCAGCTCTCTGGTTTTCAGGTCCAGCCCCGGTCGGTCATACACCGTGTCGTAGGCGTAGGTCTGGATGTCGTGGGCCAGATCGGGGTCCAGTTCGTGCAACCGGGCCAGAATACGTGCCTGCTGGCTGCCGAAAATTATGTCGCGCGCGTGGGGGGATTCGTCGCTCATGCCTTTACGGTAGCGGTCAGCGCAGGCGCCCAGCCAGCTGGGGCCACGAAAGAAGTCCGTCACACCCCGCGCGCTACAGTCGCAGGTGTGAGCAGACAGATGTAAACAGAACGTAAGGTTTCCCCTGCCTGACACGCCGGCGCGGCGATAGTCTACCCTCAGGGTGGTTCTCCTCAGCTGTCCGGGGCGCTGCCGCACCCACCGCACCTTTTCCCGCCTTTTTTGCGCCCTCGCGCTTGCTCTGGGGGTTACCCATGAACAGATACGACGACCGCGCCCGCCTCGTGTTTCATTACGCCCGGGAAGAAGGGAACCGCCTGGGCCACGCCATGGTGGGTCCCGAACACCTTCTGCTGGGCCTGATGCGCGAGGGCGGCACCGCCGCGAGCATCCTGGGCGAATTCGGCGCCTCGCTGGACGGCCTGCGCCGCCGCGTCGAGGAAATTATCGGGCGCGGCGAGGGCAACCGCCTGAACGACGCGCCCAGCATTACCCCGCGCGCCCGCCGCGTGATGGAACTGGCCAGCACGGAAGCCCGCGCCCTGGGCGCGCAGGTGACCAGCACCGAGCACATCCTGCTGGGCATTATCCGCGAGGGCGACGGCGTGGCCTTCCGCATCCTGCAGGAACTGACCAAGGACGTGGACACCATTCGCTGGCGCATTCTGGCCCAGGGCGAGGGCAGCGGCGCCAAGCCCGCCAAGCCGGTGGCCACACCCTTTCTGGATGAATACGGCCGCGACCTGACCAAGTGGGCGCGCGAGGGCAAGCTGGACCCGGTGATTGGCCGCAGCGAGGAAATTCGCCGCGTGACGCAGATTCTCACCCGCCGCACCAAGAACAATCCGGTCCTGATTGGCGACCCCGGCGTGGGCAAAACCGCCATCGTGGAAGGGCTGGCCCTGGCCATCCACGAGAAGCGCACGCCCCCCAACCTCCACGGCGTGCGGCTGGTTAGCCTGGACCTGAGCGGTGTGGTGGCGGGCACCAAGTACCGGGGCGAGTTTGAGGAACGTCTGCGCCAGATTATTGAGGAACTGCGCAACGCCAAGGTCATGGCCTTTATTGACGAGCTGCACACCCTGGTGGGGGCGGGCGGCGCCGAGGGCACGCTGGACGCCGCGAACATCCTGAAGCCCGCGCTGAGTCGCGGTGAAATTCAGGTGATCGGCGCAACCACCACGGGCGAATATCACCGCTATATCGAGAAGGACGCCGCGCTGGAGCGCCGCTTTCAGCCGGTGATCGTGCTGGAGCCCAGTCCCGCCGAAACGCTGCAGATTCTGCGCGGCCTGAAGCCCAAGTACGAGGAACACCACGGTGTGCAGATTCCCGAGCAGGCGCTGGAGCTGGCTGTGCGCATTGGTGAGCGCAGCCTGCCGGGCCGCAATTTTCCCGACAAGGCCATTGACCTGATCGACGAGGCCGCCAGCCGCGTGCGGCTGAACATGAGCATCGGCCTGCCGGTCGCAGAAACCGAGGACGGCGAGCCGTTTGTCACCCGCGAGGACATCGAGAGCGTTATCAACTCCATGGGCGGGATCTACTCTGAGGAAACGGCCGCGCAACTGGCCGACCTGGAAACGCAGCTGACTGAGCAGGTGTACGGCCAGCCCGACGCCATCCGCGCCCTGAGCAGCGCCCTGCGCCGCGCCCGCGTGGGTCTGGGGGGCCGCACCCGCGTGGCCGCGAGCTTCCTGTTCGTGGGGCCCAGCGGCGTGGGCAAAACGCACCTGGCCAAGGCGCTCTCGCGCACCCTGTTTAACAGCGAGCGCAGCCTGATTCGCATGGACATGAGCGAATTTCAGGAAAGCCACTCGGTGAGCAAGCTAATTGGTTCGCCCCCCGGCTACGTGGGCTTTGAGCAGGGCGGCCGCCTGACCGAAGCGGTGCGCCGTCAGCCGTTCAGCGTCATCCTGCTCGACGAGATTGAAAAGGCGCACCCGGACGTGTACAACACCTTCTTGCAGGTGCTGGACGACGGCCGCCTGACCGATGGCCTGGGCCGCACCGTGGACTTCCGCCGCACCATCATCATCATGACCAGCAACACGGGCTTTAACGTCAATCCCACCGTGGGCTTCAGCCCCGTCACGCCCGACAACAATGCGCCGCTGCGCCACATCTTTACGCCCGAATTTCTGGACCGCCTGGACGAGGTGATCCGCTTCAAGTCGCTGGGCGAGGAAGAACTGGTGCGCGTGGCCCAGCAGCTGATGGGCGAGATGCGCGAGGAACTGGCCAGCCGTGAACTGACCGTGACCTTTGACCCGGCCATTGCCGCGTGGCTGGTGAGCAAACTCAAGGCGCGCAGCCCGAAGCACGCTGTGGGCAGCAGCCGCCAGCTGCGCACGCTGGTGCGCGAGGAGATCGAGGACCCGCTGGCGCTGGAACTGGCGCACAACCACGGCGAGGAAGTGCGCGTGGTGCTGGGCCAGGACGGCATTCAGTTCGAGAAGGGCGAGGAAGCCGCGCCCCGGCAGATTCTGGCGTAAGCAAAGCTCAGGTGGCCGCCGCTGTGCTCTGTCCGGGCACAGCGGCGGCGTCATAGTGATGAGCGGCCTTGGGGCGGCACAGAGGGCATCAACGCGCCTTGCTGGGCAAGCCCTCCAGAATGACAGGCGATCATCCTGGGTCCTGGCGAACTGAACAGGAACGCTCTGCGTGGTACGACTTCCGAAATATTTCGCAAGACGAGTTCCGAACAATGTCGGACCACAGGACGGAATTGTTCCGACCGGAGGAACTCGCAGAGTTGCAGAGCAGCGCAGCAACAGAGACGGATGTCCGGGAAGTGGACTGCAACAACGCCGAAGGCGGGGAACGTCCCCTTCTTCCGGAATGTTCCGGAACTGCACGGCCATGCCTATGAGGCCTGATCTCAACGCCGACCCCACCATTGGCAAAGACGATTCAGGTGCGGCCACAGAGCAGGAGAAAAACGCGCTGGCGACGTGACAGTGTTTGGCCCCGGCGCTGTCCCAGTTTCGCGGCGTTCCAATGGCCCGGGCAACCAGGGTTGGCCTGACCACGTACGAGGAGCTATGAAAATGGCCCCCCCGCAAGAGGTTCCTGGGCGCCCGGGCCCGGTGCTCCGCGCGCTCCAGAGCGCCAGTGTCCTGCTCAGGCGCCTGTTGAAGAAAACCGGTGAGTTCGTCCTGGGTATCTGCGATGTTGTGGCGTTTATCGTGGATACAGTCGTGACCATTTTCCGCGTGATCTGGGCGCTGGTGTGTGGCATCGGTAGGCTGTTTGAAGGCTGAACAGGGTGGTCCGCTGCCCAGGGTCAGGCGGAGACTGTGCCCCACCTTATACGGATTCCGTCCATTTCCGTAACATCCGGGACAGCGCCGGATGTTCCCCGCCTTCGGCGCTGTTCCAGCCCAATTCCCGGAAATCCGTCTCTTTTCCCTCTCCCTCTGGTCGAAAAAATTCCGTAACATGTTACGGAATTTTTCGGAACCCGTATTATCCAGAGGCCCCATGACAGCTTCAGCCTCGCGCTGTCACCTGCTTGCGGATTGCCTCCAGAATGCTCCTGAAATAGGTCAGGTCGGCCTCGTCGGGCGGAGACCCACTGTGACGTTCACGGCGCCTCTCGAAAAACAGGCAGGTGCGCAGCACATCCAGATCGGTGGGCAGCGTGCCGGTTTGCATGTCCTGCATCCGCGTGCTGTTGGCGATTTCTCCGCAGCGGACGGCGCTGTTCCAGTGGAGATAGCCCTCGAACGTCGAGGCGAAGGCCCGCCAGTCTTCCACGCGGTCCGGAAGATGCTCCGGGCGCAGGTCCGCTGAGGCAATAAGCACAGTCATGGTGTCGCCAGCCTCCTGCGGACCTGCCCCTGCCGTCTGCTCCCTGTGGTAGCTGCGGGCCGTAAGCTCACGGAATAAGGCCCTCAAGGTCCCGGTACGCCGTGGAGTTCACCCGCTGCCCGTCCGCCCCACGGTAGATGTGGCACTTCGAGTAAAAGGAAACAGGCCAGCCCCTGTACGTCCGGTGGTATCTGAGGGTCAGCGTGATCTCGTTGCGCTGAACACTGACCCTGTCCTTGAGCTGGCTCACGTCCGTGAATCCGGCCTCTACCAGCGCCGCGCGGATGGCTTCGAGCTGGCGTGACACGTTGCCTTGTGGGGCCCACACGACCCCACCGCCACTGTACTGGTGACCAATCCCGCCCGAGCAATGCCGCCACCGTCCTCCGGCCTCAAGCCTGGTGGCCCCGGTGGCCCTGGCTGCCAGAATCATGGTGTCCCGGGCGGTGTCGGCTGCGGCCTGCTCTGTGGCCTGTGCGGAGCGGCTGTCGCGCCCCCAGGAGCACCCCGTCAGCAGCGCCGTGAGGCCCAGCATCCCCAGGGGCATGCAAAGGCGCCTGACCCTGACCGGCTGCATGCCGGCATCATAGGGGGCACAGTCCTGGGTACATGTGGAGAGCCTGAAGCCCAGAGCGGCGTTCTGGCCCATTACCGGCCGTAGAAGTGGGCCGCTGCGACGGCCTGCCCCAGCTTTCATATGAGTTCTGAGCAATTCCGTACCACATGACGGCATTGTTCCGACCGGAGGGACTCGCAGCGCTGCCACAGAGACGGATGTCCGGACATTGGACCGCCCCCAGCCGAAGGCGGGGGACATCCCCCTTCTTCCCGGATGTGACGGAAATGGACGGCCGTCCGTCTCAGAGGGGTCCAGATTCCACTGGCCTCACGGCGTTTGGAGCCGCTGCGCCCTCTCATGGTTTCTGGCGGGCTCAGCAGTACCTGCCTCGCTGTTGCCCGGCGGCTGGACCGCTACCATAACCCCCATGACCAAAAGCATTCACGATTTCCAGGACGAACACGGGCGCATCACCGGCTGGCCCAGCGACCGCCGCCGCGCCCACCAGCTGGCCATTCTGGATTACCTGACCGGCCTGTTCGAACCCGGCGTGTCATACGACCCCGCTCAGGTGCAAGGCGTGCTGGCCGACCACAGCACCCTGGAAGACCCGGGCATTCTGCTGACCGAACTGGTGGAGGCCGACTATCTGGCCACCGACGGCCAGGTGTACTGGCGCGCCGATGGCCGCCCCGGCGCGCGGCCCGCCAGCCCAGGTGAGCGTGGCTAAGGTCCGCGCCAGTTACGTCTGCACCAGCTGCGGCTATCAGGCCGCCAAGCCCCTGGGCCGCTGCCCCAACTGTCAGGCCTGGAACTCATTTGAAGAGGAGGTGCCGACGGCCGTCCCCGGGAAGGGTGGGCGCGGCGGGGCCTACGGCGGCGTGGTGGGCGGCAAGCTGACCCCGCTGTCCACGGTGGGGCGCCGGGAAGAACCGCGCACCCCCAGCGGCATTCCCGAGCTGGACCGGGTGCTGGGCGGCGGGCTGGTGGCCGGCGGCGTGACCCTGATTGGCGGCGAGCCCGGCATAGGCAAGAGCACGCTGCTGCTGCAGGTGGCCGACCGGGTGGCCCGCACCAGCGGCCCCGTGCTGTACGTGGCCGGCGAGGAATCGCTGGAGCAGATCCGGTTGCGCGCCGACCGCCTGGGGGTCACGGCCGACATTCAGCTCACCCGCGACACCCGCGCCGAGCATGTGGCCGCCCTGATGGCCGAGCACAGGCCCGCGCTGTGCATCGTGGACTCCATTCAGACGGTGACGGTGGAGGGTGAGGGAGCGCCCGGCGGCGTGGCACAGGTGCGCGACGGCACCTCTCTGCTTACCCGCGCGGCCAAGGAAACCGGCACCGCCACCGTGCTGGTGGGCCACGTGACCAAGGACGGCACCGTGGCCGGGCCCAAGGTCATGGAGCACATCGTGGACACCACGGTGTTTCTGGAATCGGTGGGGGCCTACCGATTACTGCGCAGCGTGAAAAACCGCTTTGGGCAGGCCGGGGAACTGGGCGTGTTCGAGATGCGCGGCGAGGGCCTGATCGCCGTGGAAAACCCCAGCGCCGCCTTTCTGGCCGAGCGGCCGGTGGGGGTGCCCGGCAGCGTGGTGGCCTCCACGATTGACGGCCAGCGGCCCATGCTGCTGGAGGTGCAGGCCCTGGCCAGCAAGACCCCTTATCCGAATGCCCGGCGCGTGGTGGTGGGCCTGGACCCCCGGCGCGTGGATGTGGTGCTGGCGGTGCTGGAACGCCGCCTGGACCTGACGCTGGGTGGCCTGGACATCTACGTGAACCTCGCCGGCGGCCTGAAGGTGCCGGACCCGGGGCTGGACCTCGCGGTGGCGCTGGCAGTGTACTCGGCGGTGGTGGGACGCGCGCTGCCCGGCAACGTGGCCGTGTTTGGCGAGGTGGGGCTGGCGGGCGAGGTGCGCAGCACCCAGGCCGCCCTGCGCCGCGCCGAGGAAGCCCGCCGCGCCGGCTACGAGCGGCTGGTGGTGCCGCCGGGCGTGGACGGCAGCCCCGGCGTGAAAAGTGTGGAGGAAGCCGTGGGACAGGTCTGGGGCGGGGGCGAGCGCAGCCGTGAGCGCTGAACAGCGGTTCGCAGGTGGCCCAGAGGTCGCCGTTCCCCTGGCCCCGGCGCACTCGCCGCTGTGGTTCCGGGGACTGGTCTGGCTGGCGCCCGTGCTGCTGGCCGCCACGCCCTGGCTGCCGGACGGCGAGGGCGCGGCGCTGCCGCTGGCCGGTCAGGTTTTGCTGACCTTGCTGGGGCTGGGGCTGTTCCTGGCGTTTCTGCTGGTGCCCCGCCGCCTGGCCTACACGCTGACCAACACCGGGCTGCGGGTGCGCCGGGCTTCAGGCACCTTTGAGTGGCCGTACCGCGATTTGCGGGCCCAGGCCACGGGCGGCGGCCTGGGGTTGAAGGTGGGCGGGGTGGGCCTGCCCGGCTATTACAGCGGCAACTATGCCTGGAAAGGCGAGGGCCCCCGCGCAGTGCAGGCCCTGAGCAGCAATACAGGCCAGGGGGTGCTGCTGGACGTGCGCGGCGTGCCGTATTTCCTGACCCCGGCTGACCCGGAAAGCTTCCTGCAGGCGCTGACGGAGCGGGGCGTGACTGTTCGGGCCTGAACGCCTATCGCCGCGCCTGATCATTTATACGGACTGCCGTCCATTTCCGTCACATCCGGGAAGAAGGGGGATGTTCCCCGCCTTCGGCGCTGTTCCAGCCCAATTCCCGGAACTCCGTATTTGTTCCTGCTCCCTTTGGTCGGAAAAATTCCGGAAGCCGTATTAAGTAGCTCGCTGTTGATCTTTAGATCAACCGAGCGGAGCGAGTATCGAAAAAAGTACGTTGCACCGGGAGTGGAGACTTTGCGGTGCTCTCCTGCAAAGTCGTAACGTGAGGTGCAACGTACTTAGCGCCAGAACGGCAGGTGGCAAGACGCCCCGCTGAATCCGTTTCCTGGGACAGAACAACGCGCCGCTTCCCTTGGCCTGGAAGCGGCGCGTCTGACGTTCGCTGGTGCGGCGTGGGCCCCTACCGGCCCCCAATCCGGTATGTGACCCCGAAGCGCAGGCGGGTGCTCTGGTCGGTGGTCTGCACCCCCAGGCTGACGTTGGTGCGGGGGTTGACGTTGTAGCCGGCGGTGAAGCTGGGGCGAATGGACTGCAGGTCCAGCCCGCGCAGCGGCGTGGTGACCTTGAAGGTCAGGCGGCCGTCCGGGGTGCTGTATTCGGCGTTCAGCAGGCCCTGACCCGTCAGGTCCACCTGATACTGCAGGTACAGGTTGCGCGTCAGGTACGAGCCCAGCGTGATTGTGGCGCCCAGGCTGTCGCCCAGCAGCTGCGGCGTGAAGCGGAAGACATCCAGCCCGAACGCCTGCGCCACCGTGCGTTCCAGTTCGCCCAGCACAAACACGTTCAGGGCCGTTTGCAGCGCGCTGCTGCCCAGGGCCGCCAGATTATTGGGCAGAGTGGCCAGATTGGGTACGCCGGTGGCCACCAGCGCGTACAGCTCGGCCTCGCCGTAGGGCACGCCGGTGGCCGGGTCGGCGCACTCGGCGGTGATTTGCGTGCAGGCCAGCGTGGTGTCGAGGTCCAGCGCGGCCTCGCCGCCCGCGCGCGTTACGAATTCGCCGGCCAGTGTCAGCGTGATGGGCACCCGCTGCGTCACGGGTGTGTCGCCCCGGGCCGCGCGCCCGGTAACGGTGCCGCTGGCGGTGATGTTGAATTTCGGGTACACGCTGTCGCCGGTGAAGGTCACGGCCGAGTCGCCCAGTGTGAACTCGTTTTCGCGCAGGTAGATAAAGCCGCGCTGCGAGCGGATTTCGCCGCTCAGACGCGGGCGGTCGCCACTGCCCGAGAGCACCAGGCCGCCCGTGAATTCGGCGCGCACCAGATTTTCATCCACCCGGATGCCGTTGACCGCGCGAATGGGAATGTCCTCGAACACCACCCGCTCCAGGAAGGGGAGGGTGGGCGCCGCCGGCGCCGTCTCGGCCTGCGTGGGGCGGGGAAAGGTGGTGTATTCGGCGGGCAGGGGGCTGGCGTAGTTGTCGGTGGCGCGGCCCTCTCCCCCCGCCGCACTCTGGCCAGGGGCCGGAATGGTGGCCGGGGCATTCACGCGCCCCAGCACCAGCCGGGTAAAGTCCGCCGCGCCCTGCACCCGGATCACGCTGCCGTCATCGGCGGCGCGCAGGTCGGCGTTCAGCACGCTTTCGCGGCCGTAGATGGCGTTCAGGGGCAGGTTGTAGTTGCGGGCACTCAGGGTCAGGTCCACGCGGGGGCTCACCTCGCCGCCCAGGGTGAGGCTGCCGGGCCCCGCCGGGCCGGTGCTGGCGCTGCTCGCCGTGACTGTCCAGCGGTCATTGGGCTGCTGCTGCACGGTCACTGTGGCATTCGGCAGGGCACCCAGCGCCTGCGGCGCCAGCAGGCCCCGAAAAGTGGCCAGTGTGCCGCTCAGGCGCCCCAGGGTCAGCTGGCCACTCAGCTCCACCACCCCGTCGGCGCCCACGGTGCCGCCCGTCAGCACCTGCCCACCGGCGCGGAAGGCCCCACTGTCGGGCAGTTCGCCGCTGAAGTCGGGAATCTGCAGGCTCAGGCCCGCCAGGGTGCCGGTCAGGGTGCGGGCCCGCAGGGCGGCGCGCGGGCGGTCGTAGGTGCCGGCCGCCGAGAGGGTCACGGTGCCCTTCAGGCTGGGTTCCATGTCGGCCAGGCCCGGAATCAGGCGCAGGACCGGGGTAAAGGTGGTGTTCGTGAACTGCGCGGTCAGGTCCACCCGTTCGCGGGTGTAGCCGCCCCGCACGTCCCAGGTGCCGGCGCCCGAGAGCTGCACATTGATGCCGCGCAGTTCGCGCGCCGCGTAGTCCAGGGTGCCGGTGCCGGTCAGGGTCTCGGTCACGGCGGCTGTGCCCTCGCCGCTGCTGGCACTCACGCGGATGCGCTCGGCCACCACGTTCACCCGGCCCGCCAGGGGATCGGCCAGGGGAAAGCGGAAGCGGGCCACGCCCGTGACCACGCCCTCGCCGGGCACGGTGCCGGTGGCGGCCCCCAGCACGGCGCCCACGGGCAGGGCGCGCAGGGTGCCCTGCCCGAACACGTCGCCGCCGCTGAGACCCGCCGTGAAATCCGACTCGCCCAGGAAGCCGCGAATGCGCCAGTCGCCCGCCACCTGCGTGCCTTCCAGGCGGGCGGGCAGGGTGCGCGTGCCCAGAATCAGGTTGTCTGAGCGCAGCACAAAGGTGCCGCCACCGTCGCGCAGCGTGGCCTCGCCACTCACCCGGCCGCGCAGGGCGGGGGCCGCCACCACATCGCCCAGTTCCACGTCATCCACGGTGGCCCGCAGCGCGTAGCCCTCGCCGGTGGGGGCCAGGGCCAGCGGGCCGGCCAGGGCGGGCACCAGATCGGCCAGTCCGCCCGAAGCGGTCACGATGACCTGCCCCACGTCAGCGCGGCCGATCAGATCGGCGCGGAAGGTCTGCCCGGCCAGCGCCACGCTGCCACTGAGCGCCAGGGGCTGTCCGGCCACCGCCAGCGGCAGGCGGGCCGCCTCCAGCCGGCCCTGCACGCCGCTCGCGTCGGCGCGCAGGTTCACGTCCAGCGTGCCGCCCCCCTGGGCCACGCGCCCGGTCAGGGTGCCGGTCCAGGTCCGGGGGCCCTGGGCCGCCTGCAGGTTCAGGGTGCCGCTGCTCAGGGCCAGGGCCGCCTGCACGGCCGGCCGGCCGCCGGTCAGGGTCACCTCGGCGTTCAGGCGCCCGTCCAGAGGCAGGTCCACGTAGGGCAGGGTGTAGGGCGTGCTCAGGTCGGCCACGCTCAGGGTCAGGCGCCCATTGCCCGCGCCTGGGGTCAGGCGGCCGGTGGCGGTCACGGTACCGCCCACGCCGCGCACGCCCAGGCGGCCCAGGTTCAGGCCGGGCAGGTCGGCGTCCAGCTCGGTGCCGTTCCAGCGCACGCGCCCGGCCCGCTCTCCGTCGGACACGCTCAGGTCGGCGGCCTGCAGGCTGGCCACGCCGCTCGCCCGCCACTCGCCCCGGCGCACGCTGAGCTGCGCCTGTGGACTGGCCACGGTGCCGCCCGGCGTCACGCTCAGGGAGAGTTCGGGACGCGTCAGGCTGGCCGCGCCCAGCAGCGCCCAGGGGCCGGTGCCCTGGGGCCGCGCTTCCAGCACGCCGCTGGCCTGGGCGCCGGGGCCGTCCACCAGGCGCAGTTGCACGCCCCGGGCGTCGGCCACCACGCGCACGCCCGCCCCCAGCAGGCCCGCCTCACCTTCCACCAGGGGCCGCCCCAAGGGACCCCGCACCGTCAGCAAGGCCGGCCGGGTGAGCACGCCCGCTGGGCCGCCGGTCAGGCGCGCCGTGCCGTGCCAGCCGGTCAGGCGGTCGGCGCGCAGATCGGGGCTCAGGCGCAGGCCCTGGGGGCCGCTCAGGGCGCCGGTCAGGCTCAGCGCCTGGGCCCGCCACGTGGCGTTCAGGCGCCCGGCCAGCGTGCCTGCCGCGTCCAGCGTCAGGGCGGCGTCGCCGCCGAGGCCCGCCTGCCCCGAGACACTCAGGGTCGAGCCAGCTGCGCGGGCCTGCAGGCCACTGAGGGTCACCGTCTGGCTGCTCAGGGCCAGCACCGGGCGGCTGCCCTGTGACAGGGCGGCGCGCAGGTCGGACCCGACCAGGGTAACGGTGCCGCTCAGGTCGTCCAGGGCCACCCCCAGCGCCTGGGCGCCGCGCGAGGTCACCGTGCCCGCCACGCTGGGCGCGGCCAGGGTGCCGCCCAGGGTCAGGCGGGCGGTCAGTTCGCCCTCGCCGTTCACCAGGGGCAGCGGGGTGAGCGCAGCGGCGCCACTCAGGGTGGGCACGAAGCCCACGCCGCGCCCCAGGCTGAGGGTGCCGCTGCCCAATGCGCCGGCGTTCAGGGTGTAGCGGCCCTGGCCGCCACTGCCCGGGCCTTCGCCGCGCAGGGTCACGGGGCCGGGCAGGCCCGGCACGCGGGCGCTGACGGTGCCCGAGAGCGCCGGCCACACCCCCTGCAGGTTCACGTCGGCGCGCGCCTCGCCCCGGGTGAGGGTGCCCTGCACCCGGGCCCGCACCCGGCCGGCGCTCAGGTCCAGCTCGCGCGCCTCGGCGTACAGAGTGCCGCCCAGGGCGCCCCGGGGCGACAGGCGCGCGTTCACCACGGCCGCTCGCACCCGGCCCGCCACGGTGGCCTGCGCGCCCAGCCGCGCGCTGTCCAGGGCGACGGTGCCCCCCACAGCGGGGTCACGCACGGCGCCGCGCAGGGTCAGGGCAGCGTCCAGCGTGCCCCGGCCCAGCGAGGCGGCGCCGACCAATTCGGTGCTCAGGCGGCGCACGCTCACGGCCAGGCCACCCGGCAGAGCGCCGCGCGCCGTTACCACACCGTCACGCAGGCTGCCGCTCAGGTCAGCTTCCAGGGTGTCGCGGCCCGGTTCGTAGCGGGCCCGGCCATACAGGCTGAAGGAGCCCACGTTGCCCTGAACGCCGCGCAGCGCCAGATTCTGGGCATCCAGGGCCTCCAGCCCGCCCGCCAGGGTGCCCCGGGCGGCCAGGGTGCCGCCCAGGGTCAGGGCGTCCATGTCCAGCCCCGGGGGCAGCAGCCGCGCGGCGCGCAGGGGCTGGGCCTGCACCTTCAGGTCGTACCGGCCCGCCAGCAGCGTGGCCTGGGCCTGGGCGCGCGGGCCCTGCAGGGCAGCGCGCAGGTCGCCGCCGCGCCAGTCGGCGTTCAGGGTGCCGCTCAGGTCGCCGCCCTCGTCGGTCAGGCGGCCCGCGAAGGTGGCCGCCAGCGCCGACCACGACGGGCCGCCCAGCGTGGCCTGCCCAGTCGCGCGCAGTTGCCCGGGGCGGCCCCACAGCGCGCCCACGTCGAAGGCCGCAAGGTCGGCGCTGCCCCCGGGGCGCAGCGGCAATGAGGCGGGAAAACGGCCGCTCAGGCGGGCCTCGCGCGTGCCAGTGCCGAACAGGGCCGTGGCCCGCAATTCTCCCTGGCCGTCCAGCAGGGCGTCCAGGGGCCCGCCCGGCGTGTCGCCCACGACGCGCAGGGTACCGGTAAAGCCGCTGCGCGCATTCCAGCCCAGGGGCCCGCGCAGGCGCAGGTCGGTGTCCGGGGCGGCGTAGGCCGCGTTCAGGGTCAGGGCGGCGCGTTGCAGCCCGGCCAGGGCGCCGCTGCCCAGGCGCCCGCGCACCTCGCCGGCAAGTGCAGGCCCTGCCAGGGTCAGGCGGTAATCGGGGCCCAGCAGCCGCCCGCTCAGGCGGGTGCCGGCCGCGCGCAGGCCGCTCAGGTCGCCGCGCAGCGTGCCGCTCAGGCGCAGGTCGGGTTTCTGAACGCTTCCCCCAAGCTGCCCGGCGTAGGTGCCCGGCAGGCCGCTGGTCAGGTTGACCTTGGCACTCAGGGCCAGGGTGGGGAAGAGGGGCCCACTCAGGCGCGCACTGCCCTGCACCGGGGCAGCCGCGCCCAGGGTGGCCTGCGCGCCCCGGGTGCGCAGCACGCCGCCCGCGAAGCTCAGCGGGGCCGTGAAGGTCACGCCTGAGACCTCGCCCGTGGCCTGGGCGCGCACGTCGGCCAGGGTGCCGCCCAGGGTCAGGGTCGCCCGGCCCGGGATCCCGGCCAGTGGGCGCAGGTCAGCGGCGCTGGCCACGCCGCTCAGGCGCCACGCGGTGAGCCCCTCGCCGGCCCCCTGCAGGGCACTCAGGTTCAGGGCGGCGCCGGCCAGGGTGCCCTCGGCACTCACGCGGGCAGCCGGGCCGGTCAGCGCGGCCCCCACCACGGTCAGATTCACGGCGCGGCCCTCCAGCGTGCCGCCCACCCGCAGGGTCAGTGCGTCGCGGGCGCTGGGGCCAGCCCGGCCAGTCAGGGCAGCGCGCAGGCGGTCCAGGGTCAGCGTGGCATTTGCCTGCGGGTACAGGGGCCCGCGCAGGCGCAGGTCGCGGCCAGCCAGCGTGCTGCGCAGATCGGCCCAGACCTGCCCGGCGCGCAGGGTCACGCGCCCGCTGGCGCCCTGTCCGGCGGCGCGCAGATTCACGGTGGCCTGCCCGGCGGCGCGGTCCAGGCGGCCGTCAGGGACCGTCAGGGTCAGGGTGGCCCGGCCCTGGGCCCCGGGCAGCACGGGGGCCAGCACCCGGGCGTCCAGCGCGGCGCCACGCACGGTCAGGGTGCGGCCGTCCAGGCTCAGCGGCAGGCGCGAGCCGGGGTGGCTCAGTGTGCCGCGCGCCCGCAGGCCGCCGGTCCAGCCCACCTGCGCGTCCAGGGTCAGGGGGTCATTCAGGTAACGCGTGCCCTGCAGGGCCAGCCGCGCGCCGCCGGGCGAGAGGGTGGCCACCACGCGGCCGGGCACCAGTTCGCGCCGCACGGCGCCGGGCAGCCCTCCCGTAAAGGGCGCCAGCGCCGTGCTGAGCTGGCCGCCCAGGGCCGGCAGCAGGGTCACTTCCCCGCTTAGGGGGCCCTGGGGCCGCGCCAGCAGGCTCTCGCCGCGCCCCAGCAGCAGCGCGGTGCCGGTTCTGGCGCCCAGGGCGTAGCGCAGGCCCAGCGTCCCCGACCAGCGCCCCGAGGCGTAGGTCAGGTTGCCCAGGCGCAGCCGCGCGCCCGTCAGGCTGCCGCTCAGGGGCAGGGTCTGGGTGGGCAGGCGCAGCTGGGTGTCGCCGCTGCCGAACGCCTGCGGCTTCAGGGTCACGCGGCCGCGCAGGTTGGCCACGCCGCCGCTGGCCTGGGCGCTCAGATACGGCCCGGTCACGCTCAGCCGCAGGCCCGACAGGGTGGCGGGCAGACTCAGGCGCCCGCTGGCGCGCAGGGTGTGGCCCGCCACGGTGCCCGAGGCCTGCACGCCGCCCCCCGCCGCCTGCAGGGTGAACGGCCCGGCCTGCAGGCGGCCACTGAGCACGCCGCCCCGGGCCTGCAGGGTGCCCTGCAGACGCTGGCCGCCCAGGCTCAGCCCCCGGGCCTGCACCGCCAGATTCTCGAAGCCGCGCAGGGTCACGTCCGCCCGGCCGCCCTGGGCGTCGGTCACCACCACCCGGCCCTGGGGCGAGAGGCCGGTGCCCTGCACGTTGCCGTCCACATACAGGCCGCCGCCCAGCGGCCCGCTCACATCCACGTCGTAGCGCCCGGAAGGCAGCGAGGCTGTGCCCTGGGCCCGCAGGCCCTCGCCGTCGGTCACCAGCAGGTCCAGGCCGTTCCAGGGGCCGCGCAGCGCCACCGTGTACTGGTCCAGCACGCCGCGTGCGTTCACCGCGCCCCGGAACGCGCCGCCCGGGCCCAGGCCCCAGCTGGCCTGCCCCTGAACCCGCCCAGTCTGGCCAAAGGCGGTCAGGGTCTGGGTGCCGCTGACCTGGGTCAGGCCGCTGGCGCCGTCGTAGGCCAGGGTCAGGTCGCCCCAGCGTCCGGTCGCCTGCAGGCGCGGGGTGAGGGTGCCGCGCACGCGCACGGCCTGGGCCGGCACCGTCACGCCGCCAACGGAAAGTTCGCCGGTGCGGCCGCTGGCCTGGGCCCGCAGCGCCCCGTACGGGCCCTGCACCGCCACGTTCAGCGTCTGCCCCCGGGCACTCACCCGGCCAGTGACGGCCACGGCCGGAAACACCTGCCCGCTCAGGCGGGCCCGCGCGCCGCCCTGCAGCGCCAGCAGGCTGGCCTGCACCGTGCCGGCGCGGCGGGTCAGGGTACCCTGCACGGCGGCGCCCTGTGCCCGGGCGTCCACCTGGGCTGTGCCGCCCCCACCGCTCAGGTTCAGATCAAGGGTGCCACTCAGGTCCGGCACGCGCGCCAGGGGGCGCAGGGCCCCCAGATTCACGCGGCCGGTGGCGGTCACGTTGTCCCCCTGCACCACGCCGCGCGCTGTCTGTCCGCCCGAACGCAGGGTAAAGGCCACAGCGCCGCTGCCCTGCAGGTTCAGCGTGCCGCGCAGATTCGTGCCCTGCACCCGCACCGCCGTGCGGTAGGGGGCCTGCAGGGCGGTGTCGGCCAGCAGGGTCACGCCGCCCACCTCGCCGCGCAGCGTGGCAGCGGTGCCGCGCCCAAAGGCGCTGATGTCCACGCCGCGTCCCCGGGCGCGCAGGGAACCGAAGGCTTTCAGGGTGGTGGTCAGCGTCACGTCGCCGGTCACGCGCAGGTCGCCCGCCACCGCGAGGTCGCGCGCACGCACGGCAAAGCTGTCGCCCTGCCAGGTCAGCGTCTGTCGCCCCGAGGTCAGGGTGCCGCGCTGCTCCACGTAATTCAGGTTCAGCGGTCCGCTCAGGGGCTCCTGCAGGCCGGGCACGGCGGCACTCAGGGTGCCACTCACGTCGCCGCCAGTGAGGTCAATGCGCCCGCGCCCATCCAGGGTCAGGCCCGCGCCCTGCAGGTTCTGCAGGGCCCAGGTGCCCCGGAACTGCCGGTTCAGCCGCAACTGGGCGGCGCCCAGGTCGGCGCGCAGGCCCTGGCCATCCAGCACGGCGCTGCCCGACAGGGGAAAAGGGCCCGCCACGCCGTTGGTGACCGTGGCCCGCAGATTCCGGGGCGTGCCGCTCAGGGCAATCCGGGCGCGCGCGGCGCCGTAGGTGGGGTTCAGGCGGGCCTGCAGGCGCTGGCCCTTCGGGGCAAACGTGCCGGCCAGCGGCCCGCCCAGCCCCAGCCCCTGCACCCTCACGGCGTTCTGGGCGTCAATGCGGGCCGTGAGTTCCAGCGGTTTCTGGGCCAGCACCCCGGACACGGCCACGCGGCCCTCGCGGCCAATGGCCCAGCGGCCCTCCACCTGCTGATCGGCGCCGCCCAGACTGGTCCGGGCGCTAAAGGCCAGATCGTTCGTCTGCCCGGCGGTGTTGCCGTCCTTGTTCAGAAAGGTGTATTCCGCGCTGGCGTCGCGGAACTTCACGCCGGCCAGTTGCCCCGCCCCCTGCGCATAGGCCTTGACCCGCACGGTGCTCCAGCCCCCGGCCGTCACTCGCAGGCGCAGCGAGCCCTGGCCGGTGGTGCCCAGCGCCTGGGCCAGCCCGGCGACCGTGGGCGCAGCGTCGGCCGTCACGCGCCAGTTTCTGGCCGCCGTGTCCACGCGCCCCTGGGCCGTGACCGGGCCGTTCCAGCCCTGCCCGGCCAGTTGCAGCGTGACCACCTCGCCCCGGTGGCGGGCTGTGCCGCTCAGATTGGTCACGCGCACCACGGGGGCCTGGGGCACACGCAGCGCGCCGCCGGTCAGGCGCAGGTCACCGCGCACCGGGCCGCCGCCCAGCAGGTAGCGGCCTACAATGCGCCCCGCCGTCACCCCGGGCCAGTAGTGGTTCAGGACCCGGGCGTCGGCGTCCAGGTCCACCGCGTAGGTGGTGCCGGCCGCGCCCTCGCCCAGGCGCACCACAGCGTTCAGGTCGCCGTCACGGGTGGCGCCGCGCACCTGCAGGCTGCCCTGGTTCTGGCTGAGGGTGAACTGGCCGTCGGGCACATTCACGCCGCTGCCGTCCACCGTCAGGCGGGTGCGGGCCACCTCCACGCGCCCCAGCACCACGCGCCAGCCGCCCTGGGGACCGGCCGGGCCGCCCACAAGGTCTTTCAGGCGCAGCGCCACTGCCGCGTCGGCCACGCGCACGTTCAGGCGCAGGGTCCGGTTCAGAGCGTTTACCCCGGCCACCTGCACGTCCAGCGTGCCGGCCTGGGCCTGCACCCCGGGCACCTGAAAGCGCGCGCCGTCCAGCCGGGGGGCCCACAGCGGGCCGCTGACCCGGTCAGCACTCAGGCCGGCTTCGGCCCCAAAGCGGGCCAGCAGTGCGCCGCCCAGCAGCGTGGGCAGCAGCGCCAGCACCAGCAGCGCGGCCCCCAGCAGGCCCAGCACCCACGGCCACCAGGGGCGGCGCCGGGCGGGCGGCGGGGGCACCGGGTCCGGGCCCACGCCCTGCGGGAGGTCGCTGGTCATGGTGTGGGGGGGGCTCCGGGGCCTGCCCTGTGCTGTCTTAATGCTCCTGGCCGCATTCTCAGCATTCTACGGCGGGGGGCGTGAACGCCGCACCCGCCCGGTCCTCATGCAACCGTCAGAGAACAGCGCACCCGGGCGGCGCGCCGGGTAGGATGCAGCCCATGCGTCTGACTGCCCTCGTTTCTGGCACTGTGCAGGGCGTCGGCTACCGGCGCTACGTGCAGCGCCACGCCCGCGACCTGAATCTGGCGGGCTACGCCGAGAACCTGAGTGACGGCCGGGTGGAGGTGGTGGCCGAGGGCCCCCAGCCCGAGCTTGACCGCCTGCTGCACTGGCTGCGCCGGGGCCCGCCCCACGCCCGCATTACCGACGTACAGACCCAGGCCAGCGAGGCCACCGGCCTCCAGGACTTCCACCTGTACTGAGGGCCAGGGGGAGAGGCCCCCAGCACGGTGTCTGCCGGTCACGCCTCCTGGTGGCCGCTCCGGGCAAAATGAACAATCCGCCGCGCGGCCTCATCCGGGTGCAGTTCGGCGGTGTTCAGCACGAGCGCGTCCGGGGGAGGGGCCAGGGTGCCGCCGCGTTCCAGCAGGGCGCGCAGCAGTTCGGGGTCGCGCAGCTTCAGGCGCTCGGTGCGTTCGGGGCGGCCCATGCGGGCTTCCAGTTCGGGCTGCGGGCAGGCCAGCCACACCGGCACAAAGACCACGCCCCGTTCGGCGGCCAGGGCGCGCAGCTGGGCCACCACCTCGTGCCCGCGCTCCTCGCCGCTCAGGTGGTTGGTCAGAATATGCGATACGGATTCCGTCCATTTCCGTAACATCCGGAAAAGAGCCGGATGTTCCTCCAATTCCCGGAAATCCGCCGTCTTTCCTGCTCCCTCTGGTCGGAAAAGTTCCGTAACACGTTGCGGAACTTTTCGGAACCCGTATGAGAGGTGGCGCGGCGCCAGCCGCAGCGCGGCCAGCCCTGCCTGGCGCACCACCTCGGCCAGCTCAAACAGTTCGTCGGGCAGGGGGCTGACGCCGTCGGCGCCGTAGGCCCGGAAAATGGGGTCGTTGAACAGGTGGTTGTCCAGCAGGGCGGCCCCGGTCCGCGCCGACAGGGCCAGCCCCACCGTGCGTTTGCCGGCGCCCGGTGGGCCCACGAGGTAATACAGATGACTCATGTGGGCCAGTCTGCCGTGCCGGGGCTGCGCCCGCCTGCCGCATGTGCCGGCGGGCTGACGTCGTGCGGCCTGCGGGGGCACCGGAGGAGCCCGCCTCGGCCGTGTGGGCGCTGGTCAGAACCCCCCTCTGGCCCTCCTCAGGGCGCGGTCAGCAGGCGCAGAAACTCGTCGTCGTTCCAGGGCCCGCCCCGGCCAAAGCGCACCACCACGGCGTCCAGGCTGGGCAGCACGTACAGGCGCTGGTTGCCCAGCCCGGCGGCCATCACCACGTCGTCCGGCTGCGAGGGCATCAGGCGCTCGGCGCCCGCCTTCAGGGCCGCCACCGGCACGCTGTCGCGGGGGTCCAGGGTGCCCCGCAGCGGCAGGTTCAGCCACAGGCCCAGGCCATAGGCGTTCAGCGCCGCGCTGCCCTGGCGGCAGCTGCTCAGCCCGGCCGCACTCAGCAGCTGCCGGCCCTCCCACTCCCCGCCGCGCCGCAGCAGCTCGCCAAAGCGCGCCCAGCTCCGGGCGTCCAGCCGCGCGCCGCCCGCCAGGCTGGCGTTGCCGGCGTTGTCGCGGGCCCAGGTGGGGTGAATGTTCAGGGCGTCCAGCACCCGCCGCTGCAGCTCGACTTCCGGCGCGCGGCCGGTCTTGCGGCTCACCCAGGCACTGAACGCTGCCAGATGCGCGTTGCCGTAGCTAAAGCGCGCACCCGGGGTGGCCCGCAGCGGAGCGCGCAGCGCGGCGGCGTTCAGGTCGGCATTCTGGCCGGGCACTGGCTGGCCCACATTGCCCGGCAGGCCACTGGAAAAATTCAGCAGCTGGCGCAGCGTGATCTCGCGCCGCGCGTCGCCGGCCCATTCGGTCAGGGTGTCGGCGGCCCGCTCGTCCAGGCGCAGCACGCCCGCGTCCTGCAGCGCCACGGCCAGCGCGCAGGCAAAGGTCTTGCTGCCGCTGGCCAGCGCGTGGGGGGTGTCCAGGGCAAAGCCGTGCTGTCCCTGGGCCAGCACCTCCCGGCCGCCCTGCAGCACCACCAGCGCGTCGCCCCGGTGCTCGGCGGAATAGGCGGCGGCCCGCGCCAGGCTGGCCGGTGCCGCGGTGGGCGCAGGCCGGGTGGGTGCAGCCTGCGCGAACACCTGGGAGGCGGCCAGGGCCTGAGCCGCCTGGGCCGAAACCCACAGCAGGCCCACCAACACAGAGGGGCGCATGGCGTTCAGCATAGACCGCCCGCAGGCTCCCCGGCCCCCTTCAACAGCAGAGGGGTGGGGGTCCCCCGGATTGTCCCAGAGAAAGCCCCCACCCCACGGCCCCGCGTTCAGACCGGGGCCGAGTCCAGAATCACCGCTGATACGGACTGCCGTCCAGTTCCGTACCATCCGGGAAGAAGGGGGATGTTCCCCGCCTTCGGCGCTGTTCCAGCCCAATTCCCGGAACTCCGCATTTGTTCCTTCTCTGCTGCGCAGCTCTTCGAGTCCCTCCGGTCGAAAAAATTCCGTAATGTGTTCCGGAATTTTTCGGAATCCGTATTATTCCAGAATCGCCTCGTGAACGATCTCCACGTTGCCGGCCATCACGCTGCTCAGGGGGCATTTCTCGGCAGCGTCGCGCACGTGGGCCTCGAAATCCGCCTGATCGCTGCCGCTGATCTTGCCGCGCACTGTCAGGCGCATGGTGCTCACCTTGAACCCGGGGCCGTCCTTGACCATCTCGCAGGTGGCCTGGGTGTCCAGCGCTTCAACCGTGTGGCCGTGGTTGGCCAGCAGCGCCGAGAGCTGCATGGTGAAGCAGCCTGCGTGGGCGGCGGCCAGCAGCTCCTCGGGGTTGGTGCCCTTGCCGTTCTCGAAGCGGGTGCCAAACGAGTACTGGGCGCCTTCGAGCACGCCGCTGCCGGTGCTGACCGTGCCCTTGCCGCTTCTCAGGTCGCCTTCCCAGTGGGCCGAAGCCTTCCGTGCAATATCTGCCATACCGCCCAGTGTGCGCCCTGGGGGGGCAGGCGCTTTTGTGCCGGGGCTTGAGCTGCGCTTAAGAAATCCGGCCTCCACCTGCGGCCACCCGGGCGCGGCCGGGCCCCTATGCTGGGCGCCATGCCCACCCCGCCGCGCGCGCCCCGCAAGCTCCACCTGCACACCCTCCACGGCCACGAGCGCCCGGACAGCTACCACTGGCTCAGGAGCCAGGGCAAGGCCGACCCCGAGGTGCTGGCGTATCTGCAGGCGGAAAACGACCACCTGGCCGGGGTGATGGCGCCGCTGCGCGCCGAGCAGCAGGCGATTTACCAGGAACTGCTCTCGCACGTGCAGGAGCGCGACGAGCAGCCGGAGGTGGTGCGCGGGGCCCACGCCTACTTCACCCGCACGGAAACGGGGCAGGCGCACCCCCTGTATCTGCGCCGGCCCCTGGCGGGCGGCGAGCCCCAGCTGCTGCTGGACCTGAACGTCCTGAAAGCCGAAGAGGGCCTGGACAATGTCTGGGTGTATGCCACGGCGCCCAGCCCCGACGGCCGTTTCTGGGCTTACCTGCTGGACACCACCGGCCAGGAGGTCTTCGAGCTGCGGGTGCTGGACACCGAGACCGGCGGGCTGGCCCAGCCCCCCCTGCGCGGCCTGAACGGCTGGGTGCCGGCCTGGAGCGCCGACGGCCGCGCGCTGCACTACGCCACCGACGACGCCACCCAGCGCTCGTATCGCCTCTGGCGCCACCAGCTGGGCCAGCCGCAGACCAGCGACACCCTGCTGTTTCAGGAAGACGACCCCACCTTCCGGGTGGGTGCCTGGGTGAGCGAGAACGGCCAGACCCTGCTGATTTGCAGCGCCAGCACCCGCGCCCAGGAGTGGTGGGCCCTGTCCGCCCACGACACCCAGGGCCAGCCCACGCGGCTGCTGGCCCGCGAACGCGGGACCGAGGTGCCGGTCCTGACTGACGGGGGCGACCACTGGCTGGCCCTGACCAACCACGGCGGCGCCGAGGAATTCAAGCTGGTGCGCTGGTCCAGGCGGGCGGACGGCGCCCCCCTGGCCTGGGCCGACGCGGCCGACGTGCTGCCCTACGACGAGGGGCGCCACCTGCAAAGTGGCTGTCTGTTCCAGGGGCACCTGCTGCTGGCCGGGCGCGAGGACGGCTTTACCGCACTGTGGGTGTTGCCCCGTCAGGGAGGCGGCTATGGCCCCGCCCAGCGCGTGCCCTTTCCCGAGGCCAGCGTAACCGTGGGCATCGGCCCGAACTACGTCTATGACAGCGCGGTGGCCCGCATCACCTACACCAGCCTGACCCGGCCCCTGGAACACCTGAACCTGAACCTGAAAACGCTCGAAACCACCCTGGTCAAGGCCGCGCCAGTGCCGAACTACGACCCGGCCCTGTACGTCAGCGAACAGGTGTGGGCCACGGCGCCCGGCGGCGAGCGCATTCCAGTCAGCCTCCTGCGCCGCCGGGACACGCCGCTGCCCGCGCCCACGCTGCTGTACGGCTACGGCAGCTACGGCCTGAGTGTCAACCCCACCTTCGTGGCGGGCCGGTTGCCGCTGGTGGACCGGGGCTGGGTGTGGGCCATTGCCCACATCCGGGGCGGCTCGGAGCGGGGCCGGCGCTGGTACGACGGGGGCCGCCTGGGGCAGAAGATGAACACGTTTACCGACTTCATCGCGGCGGGCGAGGCGCTGCGGGCGCAGGGCGTTTCGCGCGAACTGGTCGCCATGGGCCGCAGCGCCGGCGGCCTGCTGATGGGCAGCGTGGTGAATCTGCGCCCGGACCTGTGGACGGCGGCCTTGGTGGGCGTGCCGTTCGTGGACGTGCTGAGCACCATGCTGGACGACACCATTCCCCTCACCACCGCCGAATACGACGAGTGGGGCAACCCGAACCGCCCGGAGGACTACGCCGTCATGGCGGCCTACAGCCCCTACGACAACCTGAAAGCGGCGCGCTATCCCCACCTGTTTGTCAGTACCGGCCTGAACGACCCACGCGTGGCCTACTGGGAGCCGGCCAAGTACGCCGCGCGCGTGCGCGACCTCGCGGCGCCGGACAGCGGCACGGTGGTCCTGAAAACCATCATGGGCGCGGGCCACGGGGGCTCCAGCAGCCGGTACGAGGCCCTGAACGAACTGGCCGAGGAATACGCCTTTGTGCTGGCGGCAGTGGCCGGCCAGTTGCCGGCAACGGCTGCGTCAGTCCACCCCGGTGAGGGGTTGCAGGGTGGTGAGGCGCGCGCCCACCCCAGCCGGGCTTAGACTCGGGGCATGCAAAGTCAGATCTGGACGGTGCCCGGAGCGCCGGTGGAGGGCTACGTGTGGCCGGCCCAGACGGCGCGCGGCGCGGTGCTGCTGGCGCACGGCTTCGGGGAATACGCCGGGCGCTACGTGGCGCGCTACCACGCCCTGATTCCCACGCTGGTGGGGGCCGGGTTCACGGTCTATGCCTACGACCAGCGCGGTCATGGGCGTTCGGGTGGGCGCCGGGCGGTGGTGGACCTGTTTCAGCTCGTCGAGGATCACTTCAAGGCCAGAGAAGCCCTGCGCGGCCTGTCAGCGCCGCTGTTCTTGCTGGGGCACTCCATGGGCGGGCTGGTGACGGCCGCCAGCGTGGCGCGTGATCCGCGTGGGGTGGCCGGCGTGGTGCTCACCAGCCCCGCGCTGCTGGTGGGCGAGAACGAGCGGCCCTGGCTCAAGCGGCTGGCGCCCGTGGTGGCGCGCGTGGCCCCGGGCCTGAAAACCGCCGCGCTGCCCACGGGCGGCCTGTCGCGCCTGCCCGACGAGGTGGCCGCCTACGAGGCCGACGAAACGATGTACCACGGCGCCGTGCCCGCCCTGACCGGCGCGAGCATGCTGCGCCTGAGCCAGAGCCTGTGGCCGCACTACCCGCGCTGGCAGGTCCCCACCCTGGTGCTACACGGCAGCGAGGATCAGCTCACCGATCCACGCGGCAGTCAGCGCTTCATTCAGGCCCTGGGTGCCCAGGACAAGACCCTGCACCACGAGCCGGGCGGCTACCACGAACTGCTCAACGATGAACCCCGTGAAGACATCCGGCGCCTGATCGTGGCGTGGCTGCAGGCGCGCACCGGAGAGGGGCAGGGCTGATTTCAGTCCGGGGCCCCTGGCGGTGAGTGGAGCCACAGGGGTCCACAGGGATGCAGGGCGCAGGTCAAAGAGAGCAAGGCCCGTGCACTTGTTCCCGCCCCGGCGCTGCAGACTCTTTGCCAGAGGCAACGGTGTGCGGCCCTGGGCCTCTGGCACTCTGTAGCGCTGACCCGCCTTACATTTGCTCTATTCTGCTGTCAGCTTCCGGTCAGATGAGAGGAGTTGCGGGTTGTGGCATTCAAAAAACATTGTTCTGCACGATGTCCAAACAACTTGAGGTGCAGGGCACTTTACAAGCGGCTCAGGAGGCTCTAACCTCGGGGAATCACACAACGGAGGTGCTGTTCTATGCTGAGATCCACGCCGGTTCTGCTGCTGTCCCTTTTCCTTGCCGCCTGCTCCACAGCGCCGAACCTCGCGCCCGAGGCCCGCACCACCCCCAGGACCCAGCCTGCCACGCTGATCATGCCTGACGGCACCCGGCAGCAGGTCATGGGCTTCGAGCAGGACGGTTACCTGATGCTCGAAGAGGACATCATCCTGGCTGACCTGAGCGAAGCCGCCCCGCAGGGCACCTATGTGGTGGACACCCGCTACCGCTGGACGGGCCGCACCATTCCCTACACCTTCGCCAGCAACGTGCCCCAGGCCATTCGGGACCGCGTGACGGCGGCGGCGGCCAACATCCGCAGCAACACCAACGTGATTGTCACGCCGCGCACCAACCAGGCCAACTACGTGCAGATCACGTACAACACCGGCACCAGCTGCGCCTCCAGCCTGGGCATGGTGGGCGGGCGCCAGACCATCACCCTGGCCGACCGCTGCACGACCGGCACCATCATTCACGAGTTCGGCCACGCCATGGGCCTGTTCCACGAGCAGACCCGCCCCGACCGCGACAGCTACGTGCAGATTCAGTGGAGCAACATCCCCACCGACTGGCACAGCCAGTACCAGATTCGCAGCGGCTCGCGCGGCTACGGCGCCTACGACTTCGATTCGATCATGCACTACCCCGCCTACTTTGACGGCAAGCTGGCCATCAAGCCGCTGAACAGCAGCGTGGACCTGAACCGCATGGGCCAGCGCAACGGCTTTTCTACCATTGACAAGAGCACGGTCAACTTCATGTACCCCCGCTGAGCACAGCAAACAGCACCAGCCGCCTGGACTTCGGTTCAGGCGGCTGGTGCTGTTTGCAGCACAGTCAAAGAGGCCGGAACATCCTGTCCGGCCTCGCCCTGGATTGCCTTTCCGTTCAGTCGGCGGCGCCGCTCACGCCCTCGCCCAGCAGATCGGGGTGCAGGCCGAAATCCTGGGCGATCAGGCGGGCCGTCATCTTGGCCGACATCATCACGCTGGGGGTGCCGCCGCCGGGCTGCGCGCCCGCCCCCACCAGATACAGGTTCTTCACGTCCTCGCTGCGGTTGTGCGGGCGGAAAAACGCACTCTGGGTCAGGCGGGGCTCTGGCCCGAAGGCGTTGCCCAGGTGGCTGTCCAGCGTACTTTCAAAGTAGTCGGGGGTAATAAATTCCTGGTGCGTCAGGCGCTCACGCAGCCCCGGGATATACCCGCGTTCGTCCAGAAAGGTCAGCACCCGGTCCACCAGCTTCGGGCCCTCCACGCTCCAGTCAATACCGCTGCCGTTGTGCGGCACGGGCACCAGGGTATAGGCCGCGTGGTGGCCCTCCGGGGCCAGGCTGGGGTCGGTCAGGGTGGGCACGTGCAGGTACTGGCTGAAATCCTGGCTCAGCACCTTGCGCCCAAAAATTTCGGTCAGCAGTTCCTCGTAGCGGGGCCCCAGGATGATGTTGTGGTGGCGCAGCCCCAGGTCCGTGCCGTCGTGGCGGAAGCCGAAGTAAATGACGATCAGGCTCATGCTCTGGCGCGCGGCCTTCACGCGCAGGTCGCTGTTCACCAGCCGGGCGGCGGCCGGCACCCGCCTGAGGTAGGTGTTGGCCCAGTCGCCGTTGCTCACCACCAGATCGGCGTGCAGCTCCTCACCACTCTCCAGGCGCACGCCCCGCGCCACGCGGCGGCCCAGCGGCGCGCGCACCGGGCGGCCCCGGTCATCGGTGACGAGTACCTCATCCACCCCGGCCCCGTAGCGCATCTGCCCGCCCAGTTCTTCGAACTTCTGTACAAAGGCCCGCACCAGCGCGCCGGTGCCGCCCATCACGTAATGAATGCCCCAGGTTTTCTCGACAAAGTGAATCATGGCGTAGATGGCCGGCACCGACAGCGGATTGCCCCCCACCAGTAGCGTTTCAAAGGAAAACACCTGCCGCAGCTTGGGGCTCTGGAAATACTTGCTGGTAAAGGAAAACAGCGTGCGCACGGCGTCCAGTTTCAGCAGGTCCGGCACCACGCGCCACATGCTGCC
This sequence comes from Deinococcus arcticus, assembly GCF_003028415.1. Lineage (NCBI taxonomy): Bacteria > Thermotogati > Deinococcota > Deinococci > Deinococcales > Deinococcaceae > Deinococcus > Deinococcus arcticus. Next base: position 142,589 of record NZ_PYSV01000003.1, on the reverse strand, counting down.
CATGTCCCCGAAGTGCGTGTAGCCCAGCTCCAGAAAACCGCGCTCGAAGATCGCCTGCGCGTCGGCATGAAAGCGTTCGTAACCGTCCAGGTCCCCGGGGGCCAGGGCCAGAATCTGGCGCCGGGTGTTCTCGGGGTCGCCGTCATAGTCGAAGAAGGTGCCGTCGTCAAAGTAAATCCGGTAAAAGGGCAGGATGGGCACCAGCCGCACGTACTCGCGGGTGCGCGGGCCGCCGCTCTCGCCCTGGGTCACCCGCGCGCCCGGGGCCAGCACCTGCGCCGGGTAATCGGGGGTGCTCAGGCCAGCGGCGCCGCGCTGCAGTGCGAACAGCTCCTCGATAAAGTGCGGCACGGTAATGACCGTGGGGCCCATGTCGAACACGTAGCCGTCCGGGGTGCGTTTCTGGTAGGCGCGCCCGCCGGGGGCGTCCAGGCGTTCCAGAATCGTGGTGTCAAAGCCCATGCTCTGCAGGCGAATGCCCAGGCTCAGGCCGCCAAAGCCGGCGCCGATAATCAGGGCCGTCTTGCGGCGGGGGTGGGTGGGGGAGAGGGTCATGGTTGGGGGCCTCCCGCTGGGGCGCAGGCCCCAGACGACAGAAAATGAAGAAAGAAGGAAATCAGGACAGCGGGGCGGGCGCGGCGCGCAGTTCCCACCACGCCCGGGGCAGCAGCAGCAGCTTGCGCGTGCCGCTCACGTGGGCCCGCCGCCCGAAGTTGTCAAAGCCGCCGCGCGCCAGATCATCCAGAATGCCCTCGTAGGCGCGGGCGGCGGCGGCCACCGCCAGCCGGGCGCTGCCGTGCAGGCAGGGAATGCCGGTGCGGCCCTCGGCGTACCACGACCGGGCCAGTTCGGACAGGTGGCGCATCAGCGCGCGGTACTCGGGCGTGACCTCGCCGCGTTCCAGGTCGGCGCGGCTCACGCCATATTCGGCCAGCAGGCCGGCCGGCAGGTACACGCGGCCCCGGGTCAGGTCCTCGCCCACATCGCGCAGGATATTGGTCAGCTGCATGGCCTGCCCCAGCTTCAGGGCGTGGTCCAGCGTGCGCTCGCCGCCCTCAAAGCCGCTGATGGGCGCAATCATGAAACCCACCACCCCCGCCACCCGGCGGCAGTACAGGGTCAGGTCCGCCATATCGTGGTAGGCGCGGGCCTCCAGGTCCATGCGCAGCCCCTCGTGCAGCTCGGCAAAGGCGGACAGCGGAATGGGGTAGGTCTGGGCGGCCCAGGCCAGCGCCACGTCGGTGGGATGGGCCCCGGGCTGCCCGGCAAAGGCCGCCTGAATGCGTGTCCACCACCGCTCCAGACCTGCGCGGGCCGCCTCACCACTGGCCTCGTCCACAATGTCGTCGCCGTCGCGGCAGGCGGCGTACACCGCCCACACGGCCCGGCGCTGCTGGACCGGAAAAAAGCGCGAGCCCAGGTAGAAGGTCTTGCTGTGCGTGCGTGTCACGTCCCGGCAGTGCGCGACCGCCCGGTCGAGGTGCGGGGCACGAAAGGAAGAGAGGGTGGCATCAGTCACGTTGGCAGTCCTTGAACACCGAGTGTAGGGGGCGGGCACGCACAGAACGTCACGCATTCTTACAGAGTTCTTGTGGCGGCCCCGGGTGCGGCGCTGCTTCCCTTCGCAGAGCGCTCAACCTCATAGCGCTCGAACCGCACCGCGCCGGTGTTCAGGCCGTGGGTCAGGCGCAGCCCTGGCAGGGCGCGCGCCACCCAGGCGGGATCGGGAAACGTCAGGCCGCCCAGGGCCGCCCGCTCCAGCGCCGCCTGCAGCGGGCCCCCTGTGCGGCGCAGGTACATCAGCCACAGCTGCCCACCGGGGCGCAGCAGCCGCGCCAGTTCGCTCAGCAGGCGCGCGGGGTCGTGCGTTTCGTTCAGGGTGGCCCCCACCGTGACGCCGTCAAACCCGGCGGCCGGCAGCCCACTGCGTTCCAGATTCAGCTGCCGCCACTCAATGCCCAGCCCCCGCTGGCGCCGCCCGGCTTCTTGCAGCATGGGTGCGCTCAGGTCGGCGGCCAGGACCTGCGCGCCGGCGCGGGCCAGCACCCCGGCGTAAAAGCCGCTGCTGGTGCCGGCGTCCAGCCAGCGCTGCCCCGGCCCCGGGCGGCACAGGGCCGTCATCAGGTCAGCCTCGCGCGCCAGGGTCAGGCCACGGGCGCCCAGCAGGCGCAGGGACCCGGCGCGCCAAGCGTGATAGCCCCGCGCAGTGGGCGCCCACAGATTTGAGCGCTGGGCCAGGGTCAGGTTCAGATTTTCTTGGTGCTGGGGCGGGCCGGGCATCCGGTTCATTATGCTGGGGGCGTCTGGCCCTGTCCGTGTGCAGGGCCGCGTTGGAGGGAAGCATGGAAGAACGCAAGAGTCTGGGTGGCGCGCTGGTGGATGTGTTTGATGCCGGCATGACCCTCGTAAAGGCGGAATTGAGCGCCGTGGCCCGCAAGGCCGGGCAGGTGGCCAAGGCCAAGGGGATAGGCGCCGTGTTGCTGCTGGCCTCGACCGGGCCGCTCATCATGGGGCTGGTCTTTCTTATCCTGGCCGTGTTCTACGGCCTGATGCGGCTGGGGCTGGGACCCTGGGCCGCCGCACTGCTGATCGCGCTTCTGAGCTTTGCCGTGACCGGCGCGCTGATCATGATGGGCCTGAAGAAACTAAGCGCCGAGGTGCCGAACGACGAGCCCCGGTTCCGGAGGGACCGCATGGACGACCAGCTGGCCGATCACGAAGAGCGTCCTGCTCCCACTGCGCCCCGCCCAGCGGGTTCGCAGGGTGCCGGGCTGCAGACGAACCGCCCCACGGCCAATGCGCGCATGGGCAACGTGCCCGCCAGCCGCGACAACGCCGAGCGCGACGCCTACAACCCCAACGGCCCGCGCGTGGAGCTGCGCCGCGACCCCACCGAGTACGCGGCGGGTGAAACCCGCGTGATGGGTGAGCAGGGCGGCGTGGCCACGGTGCGCGTGGAACACGGCACGGTGACGGTCCCGGTGTACGAAAGCAAGCCGGGCGGTGAGCCGCAGGAGTACAGCAGCGGCCTGAACAAGAAGATTGATGGCAGCGAGGTGGGCAAGCACAGCCACGGTCATCACCACGACCCCAACCTGCAGGAGCCCGTGGTGCTCAAGGACGCCCCCGGCATTCCCGTGAGCACCGAGCCTACCTTCCGGGGCGACATGAAGCGGGGTGGCCGCTGATGACCACAGAACGCGTGTACATCACCGAACGCGAGGAAGCCCGCGAGCGCCTGAAGGCCAGCGTGGACGCCCTGACCCGCGAGGCCAGCCTGCAGGTCAAGATGCAGCAGGAGCCGCTGAAGATGCTGGGCGGCGCCTCGGCGGTGGGGGCGGTGCTGGGGCTGGTGATCGGGCGGCAGCTGCGCCGCAGCCGCAAGGTCTACGTGGACGCCCAGAGCCCGGTCAAGCACCAGAAGGCGCTGGTCAAGGCCCAGCAGAAGGGCAAGGGCGGCGGGGGCGTGGGCGGCGCCCTGGTGGCCACCGTGGGCACCCTGGCCTTCAAGACCCTCACCGACAAGGTGATTGCCCCGCGCCTGGAAACCCTGGCCGACAGCCTGATGACCCGCGCCGGGCAGGCACAGGGCGCTGCCTCGCCGGTCAGCAAGGCGCCGGCCAGCGCGGCCACCGCCACCCGCAGCTACGCGCAGCAGGCCCCGGCCGAGCGCAGCGCCCCCCCCGCCATGCCCCCCCAGGCCCACGCCGGGCAGGTGCCCACGCCGCCCAGTCAGGTGCAGGCCAAGGCCGAGGGCAGCGCCATTGCTCCCGAGGAGATGGCCAACCCCAACCAGCGCTGAGTGCGCCCTTTCCTGGCCGCCCCGAACGTGGGCGGCTTTTTGATTGTGGTGCCGGCGGGGTGCTAGCCTGCCGGGCAGATGAGCCGGGGCCACACCTTCTTTCTGTCCGGTCTGCCGGGGTCGGCGTGAGCGCCGCGCGCAGCACCCGGCAGCGTGACGTGATTGCCCGCGTGCTGCACGACGCCGAAGGGCCGCTGGCTGTGGGGGACGTGCTGGCACGCGCCCGCACCGACCTGCCGGCCCTGGGCGTGGCGACCGTGTACCGCACCCTGAAGCTGCTGACCGAACAGGGCCGCATTCACCCCGTGACGCTGGACGGTGAAACCCGTTACGAACCCAGCGGCAAGGGCCACCACCACCACTTCAGCTGCACGGGCTGCGGCCGGGTGTTTACCCTGCACACCTGCCCCGTGGCCCTGCCCAGCGGCACGGTGTATCCCGGCGGTTTTGTGGTCGAGGCGCATGAGGTGACCCTGTACGGCCGCTGCCCGGAGTGCGTGCAGGGCCAGCGCGCCGGGTAGCGGCTGAAGCGGGCGCCGGCTGGCGGCACTGCTCCACCCCGCCGACAGGGGCCGCCCCGGGCCCCTGCGTCCGCTACTTCAGCAGTTCCAGCAGGCTGCTCAGAATATCGGTGTTGGCGGCGTTGCTGCGGTAGGGATTCAGGTCATCCTGACGGCCCAGGCGGTCCACGACCGAGCGCCCGCCCGGCACCAGCAGGTACAGCACCGCCTGCACGCCGCTGACCGGCCCGGCCGTGCCCGCAATCCGGGTCTGCGAGGCCAGCATGCGCGCGCGGTCCTCACGGCTTTGCATGTTGCCCTCCACGGCCCGGCGCTGCTCCGGGGTCAGGGCGGCCAGCAGGTTGGTCACGGTTTGCCCCGCCGTATCGGGCCGCAGGGTGGCGCCCGACGACAGCGGCGCCAGCAGGATGCGCAGTTTCAGTGCCGTGTTGGGCGTGAGTTTCACCGTGCCGGCGCGCAGCACCTCTCGCAGACTGAGGTTGAGCAGCATCAGCCGCAGGACGGGGCGCTCGTTCAGCGCCGCCTGAACCTGGGCCGCCGAGACGCCCGCCGGACTGGTGGGGGCGCCGGGCCGGGGGGGCAGGGAAGGTGCCGGCTGCGCAGCCGCCGAAACGGGCAGCAGCCAGGAGGCCAGAAGCAGGGCCAGTGCGCGGGGGGATGCCATGCGGGCACTGTAGCCACCCCACCCGGGCAGGACCGGCGACCGGCTTACCATCTGATGACCAGCTGATAGAACAGGCAGAACGGTGAGGGCCGGTGCCCCAGTTCACTGGTCCCCGGACCCATGAAAAGGGCCCCAGCCGGGACAAGGCTGGGGCCACCGATAGGCGCTGTGTCTGCTGGACCTGCTCTTACTTCTGCAGGCGCAGCTGGCGCTGCAGCGGGGTTTCTTCGGGGAAGATCACCAGACCCTGCTGGGCCTGGAAGGTCTTGCTGACCCGGGGCTTGGCAGCGGCGCTCTGGGCCTGCAGGCCGTTGAGGTTCTCGTACCACTTGTAGCCCTGCACGCTGACGCCTGCGGTCTGGGCAGCCCCCAGCACGGCGCGGTAGCCCTGGTGGGCCAGCTGCGCGGCGCCCAGGTAGTCCAGGGCGTCGTACTTGGTCTTGGCCTGCGTGAACAGGCTGTCGGCGTTCACGGCGGCTGGGCCCACGCCACTGGCCTTCCCGGCGCGGCGGGTGAGTTCCAGAATGGCGTTGGTGTTGTTCAGGTAGGCAGCCGTCAGGTAGCGGTACTGGCTGTCCAGGTTGAACTGCCCGAAGGTGCGCGACAGGTCGTTGTAGGACATGATCGTGGCGCTCTGGTCCCCGGTGTTCACGAAGAAGAAGTCGCCGCTGGGTCCATACGACAGGTTCTGCTCGCTGTCATAGCCGTCGTGCGGGTGCGACAGGCTGAGGTGGTGGCCGACCTCGTGAACGGTGGTGTCGGTAAAGCCGTAGCCCGCGTCAATCAGATCCGGGGTCAGGAACGAGTAGACGAAGCTCTGGGTGCCCGTCTCGCCGTCGTCGTAGGCGATGCCCAGCAGGCCGCCCTGGCTGTTCTGGGCGTCGTTGAACAGGTAGATGGGCAGGCGGTACTGCTTGGCCGGCGTGGTCAGGTAGTCCTTGCGCAGTTCGCGCACACCGTACTGGAACAGCGCCTCGCCGCTGAAGTCGGCGTAGTTGGGCGAGCAGATGTCGTCGGCTTCCACCGGGAAGAAGCACTTGTAGACATCGGCCAGGTTGCCGTCCAGGGGCGTTTCCTTGATGACCGTGCTGAACTTGGCAAACGGCTGCAGCACCGAAACGCGGTCCTGAAGCAGCTGCGGCTTAAGCACCGTGGCCGGGGCAGCGGCGCCCGCGCCCTGCTCCACATGGGTGTCCAGCAGGATTTCCTCGGGCATCTGCGGGGGCGTCAGGGCCGCGCGGTAGATGGGGCTGGGCGTGAACAGCAGGTTGATGGCGGTGTAGCGCGCCACGAGGGCCAGATCGGGGCTGACCTTGCGGCCGTAACCGATGCTGGCCTTGCGGGTGCCGTATTCCCAGATGGGCGGCATGCGGTAGTCGGGTGCGCCGTCGCCGTCCGTGTCGGGGTTGGTCACGTCAAAGGCGCGGGTCCAGGGATCGGGGTTGGCGGACAGGTCGTAGAACCAGACGCGCTGCGCCGCGCTGCCCTGGCGGGTGCTGCCACCCCAGGCGATCAGGCGGCGGCTGCCACGCGCGCCGAAAGTGGTGCCCGTGTCGGTGTCAGCGGCCGCAGCGCGGGTGTAGCTGTGGAATTTGAAGTCGGGGCGGTCAAACCAGTTCACGAAGTAGATGGTGTACTCGCCCGGCTTGGCGCCCACGCGCGACACATTGTCGGCCAGCCAGTTTTCCGTCTCCAGCGCGTCAATCTCCAGGTTGCCGGTAATGGGGCGGTTGATGTTCCCTGCAGGCGCCGTGCAGGCGGGGTCTTCCACATTGGGGTCCGTCTGGCAGTTGTAGCTACGCTGCTGCACCGTCAGGTTCTTCTCGGTGCCCTTGCTGGTCAGGAAGCGGAAGAAATCATTTTCAAACGCCTCATTGGCAAACACGTAGTTGTAATCGAAATCGAAGGTGTTGCCTGTCTTCTCCAGGCGGCCGTAGGCGCTGGGAATGCGGTTGACCGCGTCGTAGGTCTTGGGCAGGGTCTGCGCGAAGTCCTGGGTGCTGATCTGGCGGGCCGTGGCCACCTGACCGGGCAGGGTCTGGCGGTAGCCCACGAACACGATGTTCACCTTGAGCTTGGTGCGCACGGTGTCTTCCTGGCCGGGTTTCAGGGTCTGCAGGCGGCCAAAGTCGGTCTGGGTGCCTGGGGCCGGCGTGGGCGTGGGTGTCGGGGTGGGCGTGGGTTCGGGGGCAGGCGAGGGGGTGCAGGCCGCCAGCAGGGCAAGGCTGAGCACGGCGGTGGCCAGGGACAGGTTACGCATGGGACTCCTCTGAGGGGCGGATCAAACAGAAAAAGGGTGTTCTGGGCGCCTGGTCTGGGGGAGAGCAGGAGAGGGGCAGGCGCGCCACTCATGAAATGTTCCGACGCTGTTCATCCTAGCGCGTGGGCCGTCCCGGGGAAAGCGCAGGTGCGCGGGGCGAAGCAGTTGTTCCTCACGCCGTTGCGCCCTTTCGCCCCGGCCCTGTCTGGACGCCCACCCCGGGCGCCGGGCAGGGCCGCTTGACCCGCGCCTGCCTGCGCCCTTACCCTGTCAGGCAGCTCCCGCGTGGAGCGACCCACTTCAGAGCGCCCGAGAGACCTGGCTCGTAGACGGCGCGGCAACCGGACCTCATCGCGTCACGGTGCCAAGGCCAGCCCGCAGGCGGGTCGACGATGACCGCCCGGCGGGACCAAGAGGGAAGGTCACGCGGACGATTTCACGCTCAGCGCCCCTTCTCACCGTTCCAGAGCAGGGGCGCGCGCCATTTGGGTGTGCCTCCACCGTTCCCACCCCCAGGAGGCGTTCGTTATGGCGCACCAGTTTGAAACGTTGCAGGTTCACGCCGGCCAGAAACCCGATCCCACCACCGGCGCGCAGCAGGTGCCGATTTACTCCACGAACAGTTACGTGTTCCAGTCGCCGGAGCACGCCGCTGACCTGTTTGGCCTGCGGGCCTTTGGCAACATTTACAGCCGCATTCAGAACCCCACGACCGCGGTGCTGGAAGAGCGCGTAGCGGCCCTTGAAGGCGGCGTGGGGGCCCTGGCCGTGGCCAGCGGGCACGCCGCGCAGTTCCTGGCCATCACGAACATCGCCCAGGCCGGGGACAACATTGTCTCCACGCCCAACCTGTATGGCGGCACGGTCAACCAGTTCCGCGTGACCCTGCAGCGCCTGGGCATCGAGGTGCGCTTTACGGGCCGCGAGGAGCGTCCGGAAGAGTTCGCCGCTCTGATTGACGGGCGCACCCGCGCGGTGTACCTGGAGACCATCGGCAACCCGGCGCTGAACATTCCCGACTTTGAGGCCATTGCCGCCGCCGCGCACGCCCAGGGGGTGGCGGTGATCGTGGACAACACCTTCGGCGCGGGGGGCTACTACTGCCAGCCGCTGCGGCACGGCGCGAACGTGGTGCTGCACTCGGCCAGCAAATGGATTGGTGGGCACGGCAACGGCATTGGCGGCCTGATCGTCGACGGCGGCAACTTCGACTGGGGCAACGGCCGCTACCCCCTCTTCACCGAGCCGAGCCCCAGCTACCACGGCCTGAACTTCTGGGAAACGTTCGGCGCGGGCAACGCGCTGGGGCTGCCGAACGTGGCCTTTATCGTGCGCGCGCGTACCGAGGGCCTGCGCGACCTGGGGCCTACCCTGGCGCCGCAGCAGGCGTGGCAATTCTTGCAGGGCCTGGAAACCCTGAGCCTGCGCGCCGAGCGCCACGCCCACAATGCCCAGGCGCTGGCGGGCTGGCTGGCTGCCCACCCCGACGTGGCGCGCGTGACCTACCCTGGCCTGAGCAACCACCCCCACTACGACCGCGCCCAGCATTACCTGCCGCGCGGCGCGGGCGGAGTACTGACCTTTGAACTGCGCGGCGGGCGCGCGGCTGGCGAGGCGTTTATCCGTTCGGTGGCCCTGGCCCAGCACGTGGCGAATGTGGGCGACACCCGTACCCTGGTGATTCACCCGGCCAGCACCACCCACAGCCAGCTGGACGAGACCGCGCAGCGCTCGGCCGGGGTCACGCCGGGGCTGGTGCGGGTGTCGGTGGGCATTGAGCATATTGACGATATCCGCGAGGACTTTGCCCAGGCGCTGGCTGCCGCGCTGGTGGAGGGTGAGCCCCTGGAGGCCGCCCCTGGCGAGGAGGCGTGACCGCCCTGCCCCACCCTGCCCCCCTGCGGCCCCCACCCCCGGAGGACACCCCGGCGCGATGTTCCCCGGCCCCCCGGCGCCAGACCGCCCACCTGTTCCGTGCCGCGCCGCTGCTGCTGGACTGCGGCCTGCCGGTCAGCGACCTGCGCGTGGCCTACCACACCTACGGCGAGGCGCGCCAGGAGGCCACGCTGGTGTTGCACGCCCTGACGGGCACCAGCGCCGTGCATGAGTGGTGGCCGGACTTTCTGGGCGAGGGCCGGCCCCTGGACCCCACGCGCGACTACATTGTCTGTGCCAACGTACTGGGCGGCTGCGCGGGCAGCACCGGCCCCGGCGAGTTGCCCGGGTGGCGCGGGGGCGACGCGCCGCTGACCCTGCGCGACATGGCGCGGGCCGGGCGGGCCCTGCTGGAACACCTGGGCGTGCGCCGGGTGCGGGTGGTGGGCGCCAGCATGGGCGGCATGCTGGCCTACGCGTGGCTGCTGGAATGCCCCGATCTGGTGGAGCGCGCGGTCATCATCGGCGCGCCCGCACGGCACTCGCCCTGGGCCATTGGCCTGAACACGGCCGCGCGCGGGGCCATCCGCGCCGCGCCCGGCGGCGAGGGCCTGAAGGTGGCGCGCATGGTGGCCACGCTCTCCTACCGCAGCCCGGACAGCTTTGCCCAGACCCAGAGCGGCCTGCGCGCACCGGGCGTGCCCGCCATCACCTCTTACCTGCACCACCAGGGCGAGAAGCTGCAGGCCCGCTTCTGCGAGCGCTCGTATCTGGCACTCACCGGGGCCATGGACGCCTTTCAGCCCACCGATGCCGAACTGCGGACCATTCAGGCGCCGGTGCTGGTGGTGGGCATCTCCAGTGACGGGCTGTACCCGGCGGCCGAGGTGGCGGCCGGCGCCGGGCACCTGCCGCGCGGCACCTACTGGGAGCTGCGCAGCGTGCATGGCCACGACGCCTTTCTGATGGACCCGGGCGGCCTGCCCGGGCAAGTGGCGGCGTTTCTGGACCAGTCCGGCCCCCCGCCGTAGATCCCCGGCGCCCGGTGGGGGCATCTCATGTTTCCCCTGGCGTTCTCAGGGTGAAGCGGGCATAGTAACAGGGTTGCAGCGGCGGCCCCCGGCTGTCCGCCGCCCGAGGTGACCTTGAGATACGTGCTGATCGCCATTGACCTCATTGGCCTGCTTCTCTTTACCCTGTATGCCACCCAGCAGCTCCTGAGCGCCGCGCAGCGCCGCCTGCGCCCGCCCGAGCGCGAGGACGGCGTGCGCCTGACCTTCCTGATTCCCGCGCTGAACGAGGCCCAGGTGATCGGCGCGACCCTGGCCAATCTGCGCGCCACGGTGCCCGGTGCCCGGCTGGTGGTCATTGACGACGCCAGCGACGACGACACGGCGGCCATTGTGGCCCGCGTGGCCCGGCAGGACCCCCTGGTGACCCTGCTGCGCCGCCAGCCTCCCGAAGCCCGCCAGAACAAGGGCCGCGCCATGAACTGGGCCGTGCGCCAGTTGCTGCGCAGCTCCTTCTTCCCGGACCCGGCCCAGGATGTCCTGGTGGTGCTGGACGCCGATGGGCGGGTGGGCGCCGACTTTCCCCGGCAGGTGCGCGGCGCCTTTGCCGACCCCAATGTGATGGCCGCGCAGGGCTGGATGCGTTTTCGCCAGACCGGGGCCCCGGCGGGCGCACGCGGCGCCCTGGGCCGCACCCTGCTGCTGCAACAGGACATCGAGGCGTTTATCACCGGTCACATCCAGCGCTACCGGCACCGGGGCGGCACCGCCTCGCTGACCGGCAATGGCCAGTGCATGCGCGCCAGCTACGTGGCCGATCAGCTGGCCCGGGGCGTGGACCCCTGGCCCGAGGTGCTGCTGGAAGACTTTGCCAGCGCCGTGGAAATTCGCCTGCACGACCCTGCCCACCGCGTGGCGGCCCTGACCGCCCACGTAAGCCAGCAGGGCCTGATTGAGGTGCCCGGGTTTATCCGGCAGCGGGTGCGCTGGACGCAGGGTGCCATGGAATGCCTGGCCTACCTGCCCCGGCTGTGGCGCCGCCCGGGGCCGCTGGTGACCCGGCTGGATTTCAGTTACTTCATCCTGGGCCCGTGGCTCAACGCCCTGCTGATTCTGAGCATCGCCAGCCAGGGCCTGCGCCGCATGTTTGGCTGGGAGGGCCTGCCGCTGTCCCCGGCCGCCGGGCTGGTGCTGACGGTGTTGCCCCTGCTGTTCCAGCTGAACTGGGCGGCGCGCTACTGCCTGGAGCGCCGCCTGCCCTGGACCATGGTGCCGGTGATTCTGCTGGGCTTGCCGGTGTATTCCTTCGTGCTGCTCACCAGCCTGCCGCTGGCGTATTTCAACCACTTCACCGGGCGCCGGGGCTGGTACAAGAGCGTGCGCCACGATGACAGCGAGCCCGAGGCCCCCGAGGACACCGCCCAGGCGGCCTATGCCGCCCAGGACCCAGACCTGTCGTTCCGCTGAGCGGAGAGGAGAAGCAGAAAAACAGAAAGGGCGCGCCCGGCCAGCGGCGCGTCCTTTCCCATTGGGCGTGGGCCCCTGGTCCCTACTCCACCGGTTCGCCGCGCTGCAATTTGACCGCGCGCACCAGGTTCTGGTACATCAGGGCGCTGGTGAGGGGGCCCACGCCGCCGGGCACCGGGGTCTGGGCCTGCACCGGCAGATCGGCCTGGGCGTCGCCCACCACGCCGCCGGGCTGCACGTTGATGCCTGCGTCAATCACCACATGGTGGCCCTGCACGTGCTGGGCGCGCAGCAGCCCCGCGCGGCCCACGGCCACCACCACGGCGTCCTGGGGGGCCAGCACCGCGCCCAGATCGCGGGTGTGTTCGTTACACAGCGTCACCGTTACGCCCCGGTTATTCAGCATGAAGGTCAGCGGGCGGCCCACGGTGCGCCCCGGGCCAATCACCGCCACCCGGCGCCCACGCAGGTCGTCACCCAGGGCCGAGCGCAGCAGAAAGCGCACCGAGCGCGGTGTGGGCGGCAGCAGCGCCTCGCTTTCGCGCCCGGCGGCAATCAGGGCGAGGTTGGCCGGGCTCAGGCCCTCAATATCCTTGCGGGCTGGAAGGCGCAGCAGGGCGGCGTCGGCGTCCAGGCCGGGGGCCAGGGGCAATTCCAGGACGACGCCATGCACCGTATCGTCGGCCGAGAGGTCATCCAGGGTGCGGTGCAGCGCGGCCTGGGTGGGGGCGTCGCCCAGGTCGCGCACGCTGAACTGCACGCCCAGCCGCTGGGCCCGCCGGGCCTTGCTGTCCACGTACACCCGGGAGGCCGGATCGCCCGAGGCCAGCACACTCACCAGATGCGGCTCGAAGGCCCAGGCCCGCAGCGCGGCGCGCACGCCGGCTGTCACCTCGTCGGCCAGGGCCTTTCCGGCCAGGGGGTGAGAGGCGGGGGTGGGCTGGGCAGGGTCAGGTCTGGGCATGGGCGCGTCCGTTCAGGCAGGAGTGTACCCCGCCGGGCGCCGGCCCCGGCGCGAGGCTGCATCCCCCCCCTGGGGATAGCGTGAACTGGTTCACAGCGCAGCTGACCGCAGGCCACTATGGTTTTGTTCGATGTCAAGCACTTCTGCCCGCCCCGCCCGCGCCCGTAGCGCGGAAGAGAAACACCAACGCCGCGACGATATTCTCCGCGCGGCCGAGCGCCTGTGGACCACCACCAGCTACGCCGAACTGAGCATGAACCAGGTGGCGCGCGAGGCCGGCCTGGCCAAGGGCACCCTGTACCTGTACTTCGACACCAAGGAAGAACTGTTCCTGGCGCTGCTCAGTGAACACCTGCACCGCTGGATCAGTGCCACCGCCGACCTGTTTCTCGAGCGCCAGCCCCGCACCCCCGAGGGCGTGGCGGCCGTGCTGCTGCACCACGCCGAGCACCTGACGCCGCTGCGCCGCCTGCTGGTGCTGCTGGGCACGGTGCTGGAGCGCAACGTGCGCCCCGAACTGGCCCTGGAATTCCGCCGCGACCTGGACCAGCAACTGCGCCGGCTGGTGGGCCACATGCCCTATGCCCCGGATACGGCCATGCGCGTGCTGCGCCACCTGTACGCCATGACCATCGGCTGGCAGCAGCTCAGCGAGTCGCTGCCGGGGACCGATCCGGTGACGGCCCAGCTGCGCGCTCCGCAGGACACGGACCTGTACGGTGAATTTGAACTGGCCCTGCGCGCCATTGTGGGTCAGCTGGCGGCGGGCACCCTGGTCGCCAGCTGACCCGGCCGCCCACCCCCCGCCCTGGCGGAGCGCAGCGGCCACCCCCTACCAGCCAAACTTCCCGGCCCCCGCCTGCCAGTGCAGGCGCAGGGGCCGGGTTGCTGTGTTCAGGTTGACCCCGGCCGCCGCGCAGGCCCGCGCCGCGCTGGCCGGCAGCACCGGCAGCACATAGAGCGCGGTGCCCTGGCGGGCGGGCCGGTAGGCCACCCCCAGCGTGACCCCGCGCAGGCAGGGCACCGCGCTGCCAGGGAAAAAAGCCGCGTCCCGGATCAGGGGAATCAGGGCCTGCTCGGTGGTGGGGCGCAGGCCCCCCGGGCCCAGCCACGCAAAGGCGCTGCGCTCCTGGCACTGGCCCTGCACGCACCACTGCCGGCTCAGCACCAGCAGCGCCTCCTGGCCGCGCAGGTAGGTGGCGGCGCGCACGGTGGTGAACACGTTGCCGGCCGGGCCAAAGCTGTGCCCGCGCCAGTCCAGAAAGTGCGCGGGTTCGTCGGTCAGGCGGCTGGAAAAGAGGTTCTGGGTGGCGCGCCAGTCCAGGGCCTCGCGCCGGGCCAGGGCCAGCAGCGACAGGTCCTCGGGGGGCGGGGCAAAGGTTCGCATGAACGCTTCCAGCGCCTGCACGGGGCCCAGGTCGCGCGCGGCGCTGGCCTGAGCCCCGTTCAGCGGGGCCCACGCCCCCGGCCCACCCAGCAGCGTCAGCAGGGCGGCGCCCATCATCACCCCGGGCCAGCGGCGGCGCGTTCGGTCTCCTCGTCTTGAGCCTGTTGCCATAGCGTTCTCATTCTGATGCAGGGCGCTGCCCGCCTTCGCGCAAAATCCGGCATCTGCACAGCGCGCTGCGTGCGCCGGGCCCAGCCCCGTATGCTGGCGCCTGTGCGCGTTGTCCTGAAACTGGGTACGAGTGTGCTGACCGCCGGCACCGACCGCCTGCACCGCCCCCGGCTGGTGGACCTGATGCGGGGGCTGGCCGCCGTGCGCGCCGCCGGGCATGAGGCGGTGCTGGTGACCAGCGGCGCGGTGCTGGCCGGCTGGGAAGCGCTGAACTTTCCTCCCAGAAGCCGCACCCTGGCCGAAAAGCAGCTGCTGGCGGCCGTGGGCCAGGGCCGCCTGATGCACCTGTACGCGCAGCTGGCCGACCTGTACGGCCTGCCGGTGGCGCAGGTACTGCTGACCGCCGACGATTTCCGCAACCGCACCCGGTACCTCAACGCCCGCACCACGCTGACCGGCTGCCTGTCGCGCGGGGTGCTGCCCATCATCAACGAGAACGACGCCGTGGCCCTGGAGCAGCTGAAAGTGGGCGACAACGACACCCTGTCGGCCTTTGTGGCCAACCTCGTGGAGGCCGACCTGCTGGTGATCCTGACCGACGCCCCGGGCCTGTACACTGCCGACCCGCGCCTGGACCCCCACGCCACCCTGATCCCGGTGGTGGAACGGGTGACCCCGGAAGTCTGGGCGCTGGCGGGGGGCGCGGGTTCGCACCGGGGCACGGGCGGCATGCACACCAAGATTCAGGCGGCCGAGGTGGCCACCCGGGCCGGCACCCCCGTGGTGATTGCCCCCGGCGACGCCCCGGACGCCCTGCGCCGCATCGTGGCGGGCGAGGCGCTGGGCACCCGGTTTCAGGCGCACGGTTCCCGGCTGGAGGCCCGGGGACGCTGGATTCTGGCCGAGGTGGCCACCGGCAGCCTGCGGCTGGACGCGGGCGCCGCGCAGGCGGTGCAGGAGCGGGGTGCGAGCCTGCTGCCCGCCGGCATCACGGCGGTGGAGGGCCGCTTTGAGCGCGGCCACACGGTGCGCCTGCTGGGCCCCGACGGCACCGAGCTGGGGCGGGGGCTGGCCCGCTACGCCTCGGGGGACCTGGGCCGGCTGCTGGGCCGCCACTCGCGCGAGATTGAGGCCGCGCTGGGATACACCCACGGCCCCGAAGCGGTGCACCGCGACGATCTGGTGCGCCTGTAGCGCGCCTATACTGCCGGGCGTGCTGGCCCTGCTCGCCCCGACCACCACCCTGTCTGACCCCGCCGGCGACGCACGCGGGGACGGCGGGTACGTGCTGCCCACCCGCCCTGCCCTGAGCCCGGACATGCTGGACCTGCGCGCCTTTTCTGCCCAGCCGCAGGGGGAGGGCATGCGCTTTACCGTCAGTTTCACGGCGCTGGGCAATCCCTGGAACCTGCCTTCGGGCTACAGCGCAGGGGTGACCGATATTTTTGTGAAAGGCCCCCTGGGCGGGCAACAGGTGCTGGCCGACACGGGTCTGCGGGTGCGCGGGCAGGGCGGCTGGGCCTACCACCTGCGGGTGACCGGCAACGGCGCCACCCTGGTGCGGGCCGACAGCCAGGGCGCCCTGACCCGCCTGCCGGCCCCCGGGGTGCAGGTGTCCGGCACCAGTCTGGTGATCGACGCGGCGGTGCCCCCCGGCACCCACGGCTACTGGGTCACCAACAGCGTCTTTACGCCGCTTTCGGCCAGTGGCGTGCTGCGCCCGGTCACCCAGAGCGGCCCCACGCTGCTGCAGGCGGGACGCGCGCAGGCCCCCACCCCGGTGGACGTGCTGGCCCCGGCCGGCGACGCGCAGGTGTACAGCGCCCTGACCCTGGCCCCGGTGGGTGAAACTCGCGACTGGGTGAGCCTGACCCTGATTGGCCTGGGGGTAGGGGGCCTGCTGCTGACGGTGCTGGCCACCGTGACCGTCTGGCGGCGGTTGGCCGGGCGGCCGTGAGCCCCGCCCGGCGTGCGCCGCTGCTGATTCTGGCCGCAGCGGTGCTGTGGGGCCTGCTGGGCATTCTGGGCAAGCAGGCCCAGGCGGGGGGACTGGCGCCGCTGGAGGTGGCCTTCTGGCGCGCGGCGCTGGCGGGGGCCCTGTTTGCCGCACATGCCGGTTTCACGCGCGCCCGCTGGCCGCGTGGGCGCGACCTGCTGGTGACGGCGGCTTTTGGGCTGGTGGGCGTGGCGGTGTTCTACGGGGCCTACCAGCTGGCCGTGCAGGCCGGGGGCGCCAGCCTCGCCAGCGTGCTGCTGTACACCGCCCCGGCGTTCGTGGCCCTGCTGGGCTGGGGGGTGCTGCGTGAGCGCCTGGGTGCGCGCGAGGGGCTGGCCATTGCGGGCACCCTGGCCGGCATTGCCCTGATCAGCCTGGGCGGCGGCCAGGGCGTGACGGTCAGCGGCCCGGCCCTGGCCTGGGGGTTAATCGCCGGCTTCACCTACAGCCTGTACTACCTGTACGGCAAGGCATTTTTTACCCGCTACGACCCGGCGGCGCTGCTGGCGGTGGCCCTGCCGGTGGGGGCGCTGGCCCTGCTGCCTTTCGTAACTTTTACGGCCAAGACGCCGCCAGTGTGGAGCAGCCTGGGGGCCATTGCTGTACTGTCCACCTATCTGGCGTATCTGGCCTACAGCGCGGGCCTGCGGCACCTGAGCGCCACGCGCGCCAGCGTGATTGCCAGCCTGGAACCGGTGGTGGCCGCGGCCCTGGCTGCCGCGCTGTTTGGCGAGCGGCTGGCCGCCCTGGCCCTGCTGGGCGCGGCCCTGGTGATCGGCGCCGCCCTGCTCCTGAGTCTGAGCCCGGACGAAACCCATCCGCGGGCAGAGTAGGAGAAAAGGTGGGCAGGGCGCGGGGCCGGCACGGGCGCCGGTCCTTGCTGGCGGGTCGCCCCGGAAGGAGCGCCGGCCGAACACCCTGAGCCCCTCTGCCCCGGCAAGCAGGGGCACGGCTTGCTCTCTGGGTCAGAGGGGCGCCCGCGGTGAGGCGTTCATACGGGACTCAGGTGAGCCGAAGGCGAGGGATGAGCAGAGCGGAGCAGAGCAAAGAAGGGTTTCCGGCGATAGAGCAGCACCCCTGCGCGCTTCCCAGGAGGCTTTGGCATCATACGGATTCCGTCTGTAACGCCCACAATCCGGAACAGAACCGGATTGCCAACTCCACGCCCGGAACCCGTTGTTCTCCTCCTCGCACTGCTCGGATTTCATCCGGCAGAATGCTGGATTCAATCAGAGTCCGTCTCAGAGGCGTCCCGGATCACACCGCACTTCTCCGGTCGTTGCTGGGCCCGGGAGCACCGCCTTTCGCCCTCTCTACTTCCTGTCTTCCTGCTGTTCCAGCGTGAAATCCCATTCAAAGGAGCGGCCCCAGGGCAATTCGGCGTCGTCCAGGGTGTAGGTGTTGCCCATGCGAAGCGGGAAAAAACCCTCGGCCGCCTGCTTCAGCGCGGCCTGCCCTTCAGGGGTACTGAGCTGCGCTTCAGGAATCAGGGCGCGCAGGCGGGCGCGCACCTGGGCAGAATAGATCACGTCGTTGGCAAATTCGCGCGCCAGCAGGGCGTCCTGGCGAAGAGGATCGGCGCCGCGCAGGCTGAGTTTGGCGTGGGCCAGCGCCGAACCCAGGTTGTTGCCCGGGGTGCCCCAGGCCGCCAGGGCGCGCAGGTTGGCGTGCTGGCGCAGGGTGCGCAGGTCGCCCCAGAAGCGGGTGTTGCCCAGGTTCACCTGCGCCACGTCGGCCACCGCCACAGGACCCTGACGCAGCAGGGCGCTCACCCGCAGGGCCGCCCGGCGCGGGTCGCCGCCGCTATACACGTACAGGGTCAGGTCGGCCCGGCCGCCTTCCACCACCGTGAACCCGGCGCCCTGCGCGTGGTTCAGCGCGCTCTGGGTCAGGGGAATGCCCTCGTACTTCATGACCGCCTGAGCGGCTGCGGGGTCGCTGTACTCCAGGCGCACGGTGGCCGCTTCCGGGGCCAGGGCGCGGGCGGCCAGCAGGCTCAACACCTCGTCGGCGCCGGGGTAGACGCGCACGTTGGCTGGGGCCTCCTGGGCCAGCGCAGCGCCCTCACCTGGGGCCGGGCTGCCGGGCAGGGCGTCGTCCCAGGTCACGTGCAGTTCTTTCAGGCGGCCCTCGCGCGCCCAGCCCATCACCGCGCGCACCACGGCCAGATTACGCGCGCGGTTGGTCGCGTCCGGCTCGCGCGGCAGGGTGATAAAGGCGTACACCGGCTGCCCGGTGCGCCCCTGCCAGGTGCGCAGGGGGGTCAGCCGCGCCAGGGCCGCTTCGGCGCTCAGCGGGCTGGTGCGCGACTGCACCAGGCCGCCGTAGGCCAGCGCGTCCAGCGCAGCAATCAGCGGGCCCGTTGTTGGCTGGGCCTGCAGCCACGCCTCCAGGGCCGCCGGGTCGGCCCCCGTGGTGGCATTGCCCAGCAGCCCGGCGGGCGGCACCTGCACCGGGGCCCCGCGCAGGCCGGCGATCAGGGCCGGCAGCACCCGGGTGGCGGGGCGGGAATCCAGCGGCAGCAGGGTCTGGGCGTGGGCCGCCGGAAAGGACAGCAGCAGGGCCAGGGGCAACAACGCGCGCATGGCTGCCACCCTACGGGGCCCCCATGAGCGCGCCTTGCGGCTGGGGTGTGGGTGCGGCCTGTCCGGGTTCATGAGGCCCGTGCGGTTAGCTGGAGGGGAAAGGGCCCCTTTTCCCGCTGGCCCGTGCCGCCATGTCCCGCCCGGCACGGCGTAGCCTGGGGGCCATGACGGCAGCTGACCTCTGGAGACTCGCGTGGCGGGGGCTGACCCGGCGCCGGGTGCGGACCCTGCTCACGGCGCTGGGCATCACGGTGGCGGTGGCCAGCATGGTGATTTTTCTGTCGCTGGGCGAGGGAATCCGCAAGGTGTTCGTCTCGGAACTGGGCGGCATCGGCCCGGATATTCAGGTCAGCCTCACCCCGCTCTCGCAGGGCATGTCGCTGCATCCCAACCTGCCCCAGAGCACCGTTCAGGACCTGCAGCGGCTGGCCCCGGAACTGGGGATTCAAAGCGTCACCCCGGTCATCATGGCGGTGCGCGGCAGCCTGGACCCCACCCAGAGCGCGGTGCTCTACGGCCTGCCCGCCGGGGGCCTGGGCATTGGCGCGGTGTTTCCCAGCGCCGCCGTGGCCCGGGGCCGCACCCTGCAGGCGGGCGACAACGCGGCCGGCGCGGCGGTGGTGGGCGCCAAGGCCGCGCAGAACCTGCGGCTGGACCTGGGCAGCCGCCTGAACCTCAACCGCCGCTCCAGCGTGAAGGTGGTGGGCGTGCTGGCCCCTGAATCGGGGCTGGTGGACAACTTCATCTTCCTGCCACTGGACACGCTGCAGCGGGCCGAGGGCGCCCAGGACCGCGTGTCGCTGGTGGCGGTCAAGCTGCAAAACCCCCGTGAGGCCCGGGCGGTGGCCACCCAGATTGCCCAGAAGCTGGACCTGGAAGCCGCCACCCAGTCCGACTTCCTGAGCTTCATTGAGCGGGCCCTGCGCATCAGCGACGCGGTGCGCTTTGGCATTTCCCTGATTGCCCTGATCGTGGGCGGGCTGGCGGTGGCGAACACCGTCATGATGGGCGTCTTCGAGCGCACCCGGGAATTTGCCACCCTGCGTGCCATCGGGGCCCGGCCGGCTTTCGTGCGCGCGCTGGTGCTGACCGAATCACTGCTGCTCTCGCTGGTCGGTGGGGTGTTTGGGGTGCTGCTGGGGCTGCTGGGCATCGCCGTGGTGAACGTGTACACGCAGGGGCTGGCGGGTATTGACGCGGCCGCCCTGACCCCGCGCCTCGTGGCGCTGGCGCTGGGCATCTCCTTTCTGCTGGGGCTGCTGTCGGGTCTGCTGCCCGCGCGCAGTGCCAGCCGCCTGAACATCACTGAAGCGCTGGGGCGGGTCTGAGATGAACGGGTCTGAGATGACGGTGCATCCCTCCGCCCACCCCCTGACCCTGCGCGTTCAGGACCTCGCACGCGTGTACCCCAGCGGCGACGGTCAGGTGCAGGCCCTGGCGCCCCTGACCCACACCTTTGCCCCCGGCCTGACAGCGGTGGTGGGGCCCTCGGGCAGCGGCAAAAGTACCCTCCTGAACCTGCTGGCGGGTTTTGACACGCCCACCACCGGGCAGGTGACGGTGGGGGGCACCACCCTGACCACCCTGTCCGAGGCGGCCCGGGCCGATTTCCGGCTGGCCCACTACGGCTTTGTGTTCCAGAACCACAACCTTGTGGGCATTCTGAGCGCGCAGGAAAATGTGGAGTTTCCGCTGGCCCTGGCCGGGCGCCCACCCCGGGAGCGGCGCGAGCGCGCCCGCGAACTGCTGGCCCTGGTGGGCCTGGAGCGCCGCGCTGGGCACCTGCCCGGGCAGCTCTCGGGCGGCGAGGCGCAGCGGGTGGCCATTGCCCGCGCCCTGGTCGGCAACCCGGAGGTCCTGCTGGCCGACGAGCCCACCGGCAACCTGGACACCCGTACCGGCGAGCGTGTGCTGGAGCTGCTGCGCGGCGCGGCGCAGGCTGGGCGCACCGTGGTGCTGATCACCCATGACCGCGATATCGCCGCCCAGGCCGACCACCACCTGAACGTGCGCGACGGCGTGGTGACCCCGGGGTAGATTCAGCGGGAGCCCGGAGCGTGTGGGGAATGCAGGAGAACTTGCGGCTCAAACGTGCCGCTGGCCCCTGAGTTCACTGCGCCCTGAAGGCCACGGAGGCCCCCTCATGTTCACCGAGCTGTTCCGCCAGTCTCTGGCCTTGATCGCTGCTGCGCCTGGGTCCCTGTGGCCCGGATTCACACCGGCCCAGGTGCCCTATCTGACGTACGACGGCCACGACACCCGCCTCTGGAACGCTGACCCCGGCGAGCCGGGCTGGCAGGTCGCGGGGGACGGCTGGCTTTTTCCTGGACGTCACCCCTGTGTCACGGCCAATTCGGCAGCGTCTCTGGCGAACGGCACCGGGGTGGCCACCCTGCTGGGCCGCAGCTTTGCCGAGGCGCCCACGCCCAGGATGCTGGCGGCCCTGGCCGTGCATGAGGCGTTTCACGTATATCAGCAGCGCGCGGCGCCGGAGGTGTGGCAGGCCAATGAACTGGACGCATTGACCTACCCCACAGCCGACCCGGCGGTGCTCTCAAGTCGGGCGATGGAAACGGCGGCGCTGCAGCGGGCCCTGGCTGCCACCGGCGAGGCGTGGCAGATGGAAGCCGGGCGCGCTCTGGCCTGGCGCCGGGCGCGCTTTGCACACCTCGCCCCCGAGCACGTGACCTATGAGCGGGCCATGGAACGGCGCGAGGGGCTGGCCCACTTCGTAGAACTGCGGTTTTTGGGCGAGTCGCCTGTCTTGCCTGCCGCCGACTGGTCTGCCGGGGCGGTGCGGGCACGAACCTACGTGACAGGCGCCGCCTACGCCACGCTGCTGGACCGGCTGGGGCCCGGCTGGCCGGCAGCGGTGCTCAACCGGGTGGCCCTCGACGAGCTGCTGGCAGCGCAGGTGCCCGCCAGGCAACTAGATCCGGTCACGCCAGCGGTGAGGGCCTGGGTGCAGGCTGAGGTGGAACGCGTCGCCAACCACCGGGCCGAGGCCCGGCAGTCCTTTGCGCGTGCCGAGGGGCCACGGGTGGTGGTTCAGTCCACAACTCCTCTGAGCCTGCAAGGATTTGATCCGCTCAACATGATTGTGCTGGGCGACGGCCTTGTGCTGCACCAGCGCTTCTTGCGCTTTGGTCACGACAGCGTACAGGCAGAGGTCTTTGGCCGCGCATGCCTGACGCTCAGCGCGGGTGACCATCCCCTGATGTCGGGCTTGGGGGAAGTGGTGATGCTGAGCGGCGCGGACCTTCGCGTGTCCCAGGAGGGCCGGCTGCTGCAAGGAGAGGGACTGACCCTGCGCAGCCAGCAGGCGCCGGTAGAGGCTGTGGAGGGCGGATTTCGCCTGAAGCTGGCCTGACCGGGGGCCTATATCCAGCCTGGAAAACAGGGAGAACCGGCGCTGGGATTCAGCCTTTCCTCTCTGGTCCTGGCCGGGCACAGGGTCGCGCTGCGCCCAGCGTCAGGGCGCCTGACCCACGCGGGTCTGGGGGCCGCGCAGCCACAGCACCCGGCCCCGGTCATCACGCAGGCGCACAACCACCTGCACGGGCTCGCCGGCCTGCAGCCCCGCCGCGTTGCGCCCCCACACCGCCGCCTGGGTGCCCGCGCCGCGAATGGGGGCTTTCCACAGGCCCTCGCCGCCCACCACGAACACGCCGTCCAGCTGCACCGGGGGCAGGGGACGGCGCGCCGAATTCAGCTGCACGCGCACGCCAAACCCCTGGGCACTGGCGGCCGGCACCGCCCCCACCGTCACCATCTGGCCGTTCACGTTCAGAGCAGTGGGGGCGCTCAGCAGGTCGCCCACCTGCGGCGGGCCGGGCTGCGCGCCACAGGCCGCAAGCCACAGGCCCAGCAAGGCTGGCACAAATCGCTTCATGACCCCCAGCCTACCTGAGAACGGTTTGGAAGGCGTGAACCTTTCGGTGGAGACCGGGGGCTACCAGCCCAGGTCCGGCGCAGTCACCACGCGGTCGGCCGGCTGGTCGGTGAACAGGGTGTAGCTGAGGGTATAGGTGCCGGGAATCACGCGGGTCAGCACAATCGCGTCGCCCTCGAAACGCGGATTGGTGTTGGCCAGACTGGGCCCCTGGACCTGCAGCGGCCCGCGCACGGCCGGCTGCGCGCCGCCGGTGGGCAGGGGGTCAGTCAGGCGCACATTTTCCAGGGTGCTGTCCACCGTCAGCACCAGCGTCACCTGATAGCCCTGCGCGGCGGCCTCCACACTCTTGTGCAGGCTGGCCCGCGCGCCGCCTTCCACGGTGCGGGTCACGTTGGCGCCGCCGGGGTTGCGCACCCGCGCCTGCCCGGTCACGCGCAGGCCAGCCGGGTCCAGCGTGGCCTCGGCCGTGTCAGTGCGGCACACGCGCACGGGCACCTTCAGGCGCAGCGGCTGTGCGGCGTTGAACTCCCCGGCCACCTCCAGCGGGTAATCACTGGTCCAGCCGCCCGGCAGGGTCAGGTTCAGGCGGCCTGGCAGGCGGTAGGGAAACTCCGTCTTGGCCAGGGCGGTCAGCTGCGTCACGTCGCACACGTTCAGGATGTCCGGGGCCGTTACCAGCGTGAGATCGGTGCGCACGCGGTACTCAATCGTCACGCGGCCCGCCGCGCCGTCGCTCACGCGCCCGGGCAGGGGCGGCGTCACCGCGCTGCCGGGAATGGGTGTGGGGGTCACCGGGTAATCGCCGGGCGCCAGGGGCACGGTGGCCGGGGTGGTCAGGGTCCGCCCCGCCACCTCAAAAGGCACGCCGCTCAGCGGCAGGCGCTGGCCGCCGTACAGCGCGACCGCCTCCACCTGCAGCTGCCCCTCCGGCGCGCGGGCCACAAAGCGCACCTTGGTAAAGCCCGGCTGATAGCGAATCTCGGTGGAGGAGACCCGGTTGCCCGTGCCGGTCACCAGCGCGGCGTCCACCGGCAGGTAGCCGGCGGGCAGCACCGGGCGCACCACGCTGTCGCCCACCAGGGTGTACGAGGCTCCCGGAATGGGGCGCCCCTGGGGGTCCACCACCTCCACCAGCAACTGGTTGTTCATCTTCACGGTCTCGGGCAGGGTAAAACCGCCCACGCTGGCGCGCACCGCCTGCTCGCCCAGCCGGAAGCTGTAGCGAATGGCGTTGCTGTACTGCTTGGTGGTGGGCAGCACCCGGATATACAGCCCCCACTCGCCCACCAGCGCCGGGGTGATGACAAAGCTGTCCGTGACCGTGCGGCCGTTCTCGCTGGGCGTGAGATTCACGCGGGCGCCGCCGGGCTGCACGGCCCACAGCTCGGCTTCCTGGGGGCCGTCCACGTCGTAGTTCAGCAGGTTCAGGGTCTTGCCTGCCCAGTCGGCGGTCACGTTCAGCCGTGCGGCCAGCAGCTGGCCCTCGGCGTCGGTGCTGCGGGCGTTCACGCTGAAGTCGCTGGTTTCCAGGGCAAAGGGCGCGGCCACGCGCAGGGCAAACGAGTTCTTGCCGTCGCCCCTGCTGGTCACCTTCAGGGTGTAGGTGCCGGCAGGCAGGCCTCCCGAGAACAGGCTCTCCCAGGTGTGCTCGCGCCCCAGGCCGAAGCGCCGCTCGGTAACGGTGCCGCCTGGACCGCTGAGGGTGAAGGTGGTTTCAAACGGCTCGTTTTTCTTGTACAGCTCGTCGCCAAAGTAGCCCTCACTCCGGCGGCCATCCACGTAGTCCGCGAGGTTAAAGCCCGGCGAGTACACCTCCAGGCCCAGGGGTCGCCCGGCATTCTGGGCCGACACGCGAATTTCATAGGTTTCCTGTGCCTGGGGCCATTTTTCTCCCACCGACACCAGCGGCAGGATGCCCCCGGTCTGGGCGGCGGCGGCGGGGCTCAGCAGGGCCCCGGCAAGGGCCAGGGCGGCGGTCAGGGCGCGGGCAGGGCAGAGGGTGGGCATGGGCTGCCGCCCAGCATACTGCCGGCTTCTGGCGCTAGCATTCAGCCCAGATGCGCCCTGCCTCCCCGCCTCTCCTGGCCGCCCGCGCCCGCGCCCTGCTGGGCGCCGGGGCCCTGCGCGCCAACCTGCGCGCCCTCTCGGCCCGGGCCGGCGCGCCGCTGCTGCTGCCAGTCAAGGCCAATGCCTACGGGCACGGTCTGAGCGAGGTGGCCCGCGTGGCCGCCCCGCACCCGGCCCTCTGGGGGCTGGCGGTGGCCACCCCGCAGGAGGCCGCCGCCCTGGCCGCCCTGGGGCTGGGCCGCCCCGTGGTGCTGCTGACCCCGCCCATGCCCCATGAGGTGGGCCCCCTGGCTGACCTAGGCGTGCGCCTGCCCGTGGCCTCGCTGGCCGAGGCCGAGGCCCTACCCGGTCATGCCCGCGCGCACCTGAAGGTGGACACCGGTATGAACCGCCTGGGCGCGCGGCCCGAGGACGCCGTGGCCGTGGGCCGCCGCCTGGCCCAGCGGGGGCTGCTGGAGGGGGTGTACACCCACTTTGCCACTGCCGACGAACCCGACCCCAGTTTTGCCCACGAGCAACTGCGCCGCTTTCAGGGGGTGCTCTCGGCCCTGCCCGTCACCCCGGAACCGCTGCTGGTGCACGCCGCCAATGGGGGCGCGGTGCTGAGCTTCGGGGCGCTGCCCGGCATGGGACTGGCCCGCCCCGGACTGGCCGCCTACGGCTTTGCACCCGCCCACCTGCGCGCCGCCGTCCCCCTGACCCCGGTCATGACCCTGCAGGCCCGCGTCACGCACCTGCACACCGCGCGCGCCGGCGAAACGGTCAGCTACGGCGGCCTGTGGCGCGCGGCGCAGGACACCCGGGTGGCCACTGTGGGCCTGGGCTACGGCGACGGCTACCCCAGGGGCGCCACCGGGCAGGCCCAGGTGCTGGTGGCTGGCGAGCGCCGCCCGGTCCTGGGCCGCATCTGCATGGACCAGCTGATGGTGGACGTGAGCGGCCTGAACGTGCAGGTGGGCGACTGGGTGACCCTGTGGGGCCCCCAGGACATCACGGTGACCGATGTGGCCGCCTGGGGCGGCACTGTGGAATACGAGGTGCTGACGGGGGTGGGGATGCGGGTGGAGCGGGAAGTGGAATAGGAGGCGGGAAGCGGGAGGCAGTGCGCGGGAACAAGAGGGGAACGCGCGGTGAGGGATCGGCGCTGAGAGGTTGACAGGCGTGGGCCGTGGCAATATCCATTTCTCTGCCTCCTGCCTTCCCTAAAAAAACCGCGTTACGTCCCGCACCACCACAAACACCATCAGGGCCATCACCAGGGCAAAGCCGGCAAAGGTGATGGCCTGCTCCTGCCCAAAGCTCAGGGGTCGGCCGCGCAGGGCGCCCACCAGCACCAGGACAATGCGCCCGCCGTCCAGGCCTGGAATGGGCAGCAGGTTGAAAAATGCCAGCGAGAGGTTCAGCAAAATGGCCACCTGCACCAGGGCCCAGGGGCTCAGGGCCGCCGCCCGGCTGACAATCTCAGCGGTGCCAATGGGCCCGCTCACGTTCTCATCGCGCGAGAGGTCCAGCGTAAAGAAGCGCTGGAACAGGCCCGCAAAGGAGCGCAGCACCTGCGGCAGCGCCTCGGCAGTAACGCGCAGCGAGTTGCTGAATGCTGCGGGCACGCTTAGGCGGCGGTATTCGATGAGGGGGCCATACTGAATCCCCAGCCTCTGCTGGGTACCGCCAACGCGGGCCTCCCAATCGAAGGTGATTTGGCGTGCCACGCCCGCCTGCTCTACCGTCAATGTCCGCCGACCGTCGGTTGCCAGGGCGCGCTGCACGCGTTGCCAGCCAGGAAGGGTCTGGCCGTCCTGGGTGAACGTCTGCGGGAGCGGCTGCCCGTCGACAGCTGTGATGACGTCACCGGCCCGTAAGCCCAGTTGCTGGGCGCGCGAACCCGAGACGATGCCCGAGATGTATGCCCGGTCCTGGCGCGCGGTTTCGGGCACCCCCTGGGCGCTGAAGTTGAGGGTCATCAGCGCCACGGCCAGCAGCAGGTTCACCAGCGGTCCAGCCAGCAAAATGGCCACCTTGCCCCACGCGGGCAGCGCGGCAAAGCCCCGGGTGGGCTGCCGGTAGCCGCCCTGGCCGTCGTCTTCCGGGGCCATGCCGTCAATTTCCACGTAGCCGCCGATGGGCAGCAGGCTCAGGCGCCATTCGGTCCCGCGCCAGGCCCGGCGCAGCAGCACCGGCCCCATGCCAATGCTGAAAGACTGCACCGCCACGCCCTGGCGCCGCGCCAGCGCGTAGTGCGCCAGTTCGTGAATGAAGGTGGCCACGCCAATGATCAGCAGCGTCCACAGCAGCCCCAGCGGGGTCAGGGCGGCGGCAATGCCTTCCAGCACGTTCACGCGCGCACCCCGACCCCACACAGTTCCCGGGCCCGGGTGCGCGCCCACGCGTCGGTGTCGGCCAGGGCGGCCCAGGTCAGGGTGCCCGCCGGGGTTTCATCCAGCACCCGCTCAATCAGGCGGGGAATGTCCAGAAAGCCAATCTGCCCGGCCAGAAAGGCGTCCACCGCCACTTCATCGGCGGCGTTCAGGGCCACGGGGTTCAGGCCGCCGGCCTCGCCCGCGCGGTAGGCCAGGGCCAGGCAGGGAAACCGGCCCAGGTCGGGCGCGCTAAACGACCACTCGCCGCGCATGTGCCAGCCCAGGTGGCTGCCCACCTCGCGCCCGCGCCGCGCGCCGCGCACGTCGCCGGGGCGGGTCATGCCGGTGGGGGCGGCGTCAATGGCGTAGGCGATGGGCAGGCGCATGTCGGTGGGGCCAAACTGCGCCTTCAGGCTGCCGTCCCGGAAACGCACCGCCGCGTGAATCAGGCTCTGCGGGTGAATGACCACGCCCACCTGCGACAGCGGCAGGCCGTACAGGCTGGCGCACTCCATGACCTCCAGGCCCTTGTTCATCAGGGTGGCGCTGTCAATGGTGACCTTGGGGCCCATGCGCCACGACGGGTGCCTCAGGGCCTGCTCGGGGGTCACGCCGCCCAGGTCGGCCGGGCCCTCGCGGAAGGGGCCCCCGGAGGCGGTCAGGATCACCTCGGCCACGTCGTCCGGGTGCTCGCCCGTCAGGCACTGAAAGACGCCGGTGTGCTCCGAATCAATGGGCACCACGCGCCCGCCGCCTTTCGCCGCAGCCTCCCACATCAGATGGGCGGCCGTGACCATCGCTTCCTTGGTCGCCAGGGCCACCGCTTGCCCGGCTTCCAGTGCGGCGCGGGTGGGGCCCAGCCCAATCAGACCGCTCATGGCGTTCACCACCACGTCGGTCTCCAGCACGGCCAGCGCGCTCGGGTCGGCCACCACCGTCCGCCCGGCAAAGCGCTCGCGGGCCTGGGCATACACGGCCTCGTCCACGCTGATCACCGCCGGGCCAAATTCGCGCACCTGCTCGGCCAGCAGGTCCAGATTCTTTCCGGCGGCCAGCGCCGTGACCCGCCAGCCCCGTTCCCGCGCGATGTCCAGTGTCTGCGTGCCGATGCTGCCGGTGCTGCCCAGCACGGTGATGCGGTTGTTCTGCCCCAGCTGCGTCATTGCCGCCATGCTAGTGGAAGACCCGCTCCAAAGCTGTGGGCAAAGGCCCCGGAACGGCCAACCGGGCCGCCCACACAGGCCGCCCGGTCTGTTGTCGCGCCGTCCGCCTCTACCGCGTAAAGACGCTGATGTTCAGAAACAGGTACGTGGCGGGCACGGCAAAGAGCAGGCTGTCCACCCGGTCCAGAAAGCCGCCGTGGCCGGGCAGGCTGGTGCCGCTGTCCTTGGTTTTCAGGGCGCGTTTGAGCAGGCTCTCGGCAAGGTCGCCCAGCTGGCTGGCGCTGGCCACCAGAATGGAATACAGCAGCGCCTCGAACGGGGTCCAGATGTGCGTGACCGTGGTCAGACCCAGCACCATCAGAAAACTGAAAATCAGGCCGCCAATCGAGCCCTCCACCGTTTTGCCGGGGCTGACTTCCGGGGCCAGCTTGCGCCGCCCGAAGAAATGGCCCACGAAATAGCCGCCAATATCGGCTGCGAAGGTGGCCAGCAGCGGCAGAGCAAAGTACAGCAGGCCATCTTGCCCGTCGGGGCTGTAGCGCAGCAGCAGAAAATAGCCCAGCAGCCAGGGAATGTACAGCAGCCCGAACAGCGAGTACACCACGCGCTCCAGGGGCCGCTCGCCGGGGCGGATCACCTCTACCACCAGAAAGTAGCCGGCCGCCACCGTCAGCACCGCCTCGCGCCAAGAGCCGCCGGGCCACGGCGTGCCCGGCCACATGGGCAGGCTGGCCACCAGCAGCGCCACGGCGAAAACCACCAGGCTCATGCGCCGCACGTCAATGTCGTTGCGGTCCAGCATGCGGATGTACTCGCGCAGCGCCATGACCGCCACCACGATCAGCGCGGGCAGCAGCGCCCCCCAGCCGATCCACACCACCACACTGAGGATGGCAAAGCCCACCACGCTGGTGAGAATGCGCGAGCTCAGCGACTCCATGGTGGCCCCTCCAGAGAGGATGTGGGACGTGGGGTGTAGGAGGGAGGCACGGCCCCCCACTTCACACCCCACGCCCGACAACCGGCGCGCAGCGACCAAACAAGTGCAGATGAACCGCGAGGTTCATCCGAGCGAAGCGTGTGACAAATCAAGCGGTTGGCGGAAGATGGAGGAACATCTGGTACTGGGCCAGATGTTCCGAAATCGAACGCCAGGCGCCTCACCCTAGGATTTCCTGCTCCTTCTTCTGGAACGTTGTTTCCACCCGGGCCACGTACTCGTCGGTGAGTTTCTGCACCTCGGCCTCGCCGCGTTTGATGTCGTCGTCGCCCATGCCTTCGACCTTCTTCACTTCATCCAGCGCGTGCTTGCGGATGTTGCGAATGGCAATGCGGGCGTCCTCGGCGTAGTTCTTGGCGTTCTTCACAAGGTCGCGGCGGCGCTCCTCGGTCAGCATGGGCAGCGAGATAAAGATGGTGTCGCCCTTGTTGTTGGGGTTCAGGCCCAGATCGCTGTCGCGGATGGCCTTTTCAATGGGGTTCAGTGCGCCCCGGTCCCAGGGCGTAATCACCAGCGTGCGGGCGTCGGGCGTGGTGATGCTGGCCACCTGATCAATGGGCATGGTGGAGCCGTAGTAGTCCACCAGCACCTTTTTCAGAATGCCGGGGTTGGCACGGCCCGTGCGCAGCACCGAGAGGTTGTTTTCCAGCGCTTCAATCGCCTTGCCCATCTTCTCTCGGGCGTCGGCCTGAATGGATTTCATGTCAGCCATGTGGGGAAGTCTCCTTTCTGGGGAAAGTGGGGTCAGTGTAAAGGATGGGAGGCGGGTGGCAGGGCGCGGGGCGCAGGGAGTCGCATTGTGGATGCCTTGAGGGTAAGGCCCCGGCCCGACCCGCCCGCCGCTTGCCTTTCCTGCCGCCTGCGCCCCGCTTCCTGCGCCTGAAGTACGCTGCACCGGGAGTGGAGCCTGTTCGGTGCTCTCCTGCAAAGTCGCAACGTGAGAGGCAACGTACTTTTTTCGGGACTCGCTCTGCGGCGCAGCTGTTCCAGCCCGCTCGGTTGATCTAAAGATCAACAGCGAGCGACTTAACTCTGGATCAGTGTGCCCACGCGCTCGCCCTGCAACAGGCGGCGCAGGTTGTCTTCCTGGAACAGGTCGAACACCACGATGGGCAGCCCACGGTCCATGCACAGGGTCAGGGCGGTGGCGTCCATCACTTCCAGGCGCTGCTCCACCACTTCCAGGTGCGTGGCCTGCGCGATGAACTTGGCGTCCGGGTTCTTGCGCGGATCGCTGTCGTACACGCCGTCCACCTTGTTCTTGGCCATCAGCACCACCTCGGCGCCAATTTCCAGGGCGCGCAGGGTGCTGGTGGTGTCGGTGGTGAAAAAGGGCGCGCCGTTGCCGCCGCCAAAAATCACCACGCGGTCTTTTTCCAGGTGGCGAATGGCGCGGCGGCGAATGTAGGGCTCGGCCACCGCCGCCATCTGAATGGCGCTCATGACGCGGGTGGGGCGCCCGGCCGTTTCCATGGCGTCTTGCAGGGCCATGGCGTTCATCACGGTGCCCAGCATCCCGATGTAATCGGCGGTGGCCGGGTCCATGCCCTTGCCGTTGCGTTCGCCGCGCCAGAAGTTGCCGCCGCCAATCACGACCGCCAGTTCCACGCCCGTGCCGTCCAGCGCCGCCGTGAGGCGCCGGGCCAGTGCCGCCGTGGTCTCGGGGCTGATGCCAAAACCGGATTCCCCGGCCAGAAACTCGCCCGAAAGCTTGAGTAAGACGCGCTTGAACATGTGTACCTCGCTGAGGAGGGGAAACGAAACGCCGGCAGCCAGAACACGCGGCCGCCGGGAACAGAGAAAACAGTTGCGGGGCCGCGTCAGGAAAAAGGCCCCTTTTGAGGGGCCCTGTTCACGATTTTATGCGCCGATCTCGAAGCGCACGAAGCGCTTGACCTTGGCCTCGCCCAGGTACTTGGCCACCGTCAGGCTGTTGTCCTTCACGAAGGCCTGCTCGGGCAGCACCTTCTCGGAGTAGAACTTGCCGATCTGGCCCTCGACGATCTTCTCGACGATCTGCTGGGGCTTGCCCTCGTTCAGCGCCTTGTTCGTCAGGATCTCGCGCTCCTTCTCGATGTCGGAGCTGTTCACCTCATCGCGGCTCAGGAACTGGGGGCGCTCGGCGGCCACGTGCAGGGCCACGTCCTTGGCCTGGGCCTCGCTGCCGCCGTCCACGTCCACCAGCACGCCAATCTTGCCGTTGCTGTGCACGTAGCCAGCCACGGTGCTGCCTTCCAGGTAGGCCACGCGGTTGAGCACGATGTTCTCGCCAATCTTGCCGGCGGTGGCGGCCACCAGGGTGGCCACGGTTTCGCCGTTCACGCTGAAGTTCTTGAACTCTTCAATGTCGCTGGTCTTCGCGTCCAGCGCGGCCTGGGCCAGCTGCTCCACCACGGCCTGGAAGTCAGAGTTGCGGGCCACAAAGTCGGTCTCGCTGTTCACTTCCACGATGGCGGCGCGGTTGCCGTCCACCTTGAAGCGCACGATGCCTTCCTTGGCCTCGCGGTCACCCTTCTTCACCGCCTTGGCAATGCCGCGCTCGCGCAGCAGGGCAATGGCCTTGTCCTCGTCGTTGCCGGCGTCGGCCAGGGCCTTTTTCACGTCCATCATGCCTGCGCCCGTCAGTTCACGGAGTTTCTTGATCGATTCCAGCATGGGTGTTCCTCCTGGGAAAGAAAGTGGAGAGGGCTTGGAAAGGGGGCGGTCCGGGCAAAGCACCTTCGCCGGACAGCCCCCTGCCGCTCAGGTTTAGGCTTCGGCGCTCTCGGCCGCGCCGCCGTCGGTCTGCTCGGCGGCGCCCTCGGCCGCGCCCACGTCCTCGCCGCCGCCGCGCGCCTCGACCAGCAGGTCGCCGATGCGGTGGGTGATCAGCTGGATGGAGCGGATGGCGTCGTCGTTGCCGGGCACGATGTAGTCAATGACATCGGGATCAGAGTCGGTGTCGGCCAGGGCAATCACGGGAATCCCCAGGCGGTTGGCTTCCTGCACGGCGATGACTTCCTTGGTGGGGTCCACCACGAAGATCGCGTCGGGCAGGCGGCTCATCTTGCGGATGCCACCCACGAAGCGCTGCAGGCGCTCGCGCTCGGCGGCCAGCTTGATGCGCTCGGCCTTCAGGCGGTCGTTGATGCGGCCCGATTCGAACATGTCGTCCAGTTCGTTCAGGCGGTCAATGCGGGTGCGCATGGTCTTGAAGTTGGTGAGCATGCCGCCCAGCCAGCGGCTGGTGACAAAGGGCATGCCGGTGCGGCGGGCTTCCAGTTCCACGATTTCCTGGGCCTGTTTCTTGGTGCCCACGAACAGGATGACGCCGCCGCGCTCGGCCAGCTCCTTGATGAAGTCGAAGGAGCGGTCCACCTGCTTCAGGGTCTTTTGCAGGTCAATGATGAAAATGCCGTTGCGCTCGGCAAAGATGAAGCGCTTGAACTTGGGGTTCCAGCGCTTGGTTTCGTGACCGAAGTGAACTCCGGCTTCGAGCAACTGCTTCATGGAGATGTACGACATGAAAACTCCGGAGCGTTGGTCGGGAAAAAGTTTGCCGTCCTCGTGCCAGCCCAGCGTCAAGCGCGCTGTTCAGGGCCAGGGCCACGCGCGACGCTCGAGCGCGCAGGGCCGTCGGATCACGGGGGCACCCAAACGAAGAGTATAGACCACTTTCAGGTCTCTGAGGAGAGGGCCAGGGCCTGCTGCGCGATCTCCAGCGTGGCCTGGGCCTCTGCGGCCTGTCCATCTTCCCGGTGCCACGCCGCCGATAAGCCCGCGTAGGCCGCCACCCAGGCCAGCAGCCGGGCCCGGTTCACGCCGGCCGCCCCCGCCACCACGCCCGCCTGCCGCGCCAGCCGACCGGGTTGCCGGGCCACCGCCAGCGAGGGGTTACACAGGAGGTTGGCAAAGTCGAAGGTTCGCTCGCCCAGCAGCCCCTTGGGGTCAATGACCAGCCAGCCGCGCGCCGCGCTGTGCAGGACATTGCCGTGGTGCAGGTCGCCGTGCAGCGGGCGCACGTCCTGGGGCGAGCCCAGGAGGGTCTGGGCCACGTGCCAGCACTGGGCAAAAAGACCGCCCTGAGCCGAGGCTTCAAAGAGCGCCTCAAACCAGCAGTCCAGTGGGAGAAGTGGCGGCGGATCAGGGCGGGGGAGATGCACCTGCGCAGCGGCCCGGCACAGTATCCGGCTGGCGTCATCGTCCTGGCCCGCCGCCACCACCATCGCCACCAACTCGTGTTCGCCTTCAATCCGTTCCAGCACAACCGCGCGCCCACCGTGGTGGTACACCTCGGCTGTGCCCTGGCCCGAGAGCCAGACCATCAGGAGGTTTCCCCGCTTCTCCTCCTCATTCCTCGCCACCTTCAGCATGGCTTTTTTGCCCTGCCAGCGCACCGGACACAGGTCGCTGCTGGGGGTGGAAAAGGCTTCGCCGTCCTGTTCCAGTGCCCAACGTCGGAGATAGGTCTGTGCCCTCATTCCCTCAGTCTGCGCCGAATGGGGGACGCCCCTGCCCACCTGTCAGGCCGTACACTGGCGCCTTATGGACTGGTTGTACGCCATCGTTTACGGCATCGTCGAGGGGATCACCGAATTCCTGCCCATCAGCTCCACCGGGCACCTGATCCTGACCGGCAACCTGATGGGCGTGCCCTGGACCAAGGAGGTCAAGGACGCCTTTGAAGTGGTCATTCAGGGCGGGGCGATTCTGAGCGTGCTGGTGTACTACTGGCGCGATTTCCTGAAGATCCGGCACATCGGCCGCGACCAGACCGAGCGGACCCTGTGGCTAGGCGTGCTGGTGGCGTGTATTCCGGCGGTGGTGCTGGGGCTGCTGTTCGGTGACGCCATCAAGGCCACCCTGTTCCGGCCCAGCGTGGTGGCCTGGGCCCTGATTGTGGGCGGCGTGCTGATGTGGCTGATTGAGAGCCGCAAGGTCACCCCCACGGTGGACGCCATTGAAAAGATCGGGGTGCGCCGCTCGTTCCTGATTGGCGCGCTGCAGTGCCTCGCGCTGCTGTGGCCGGGCTTCTCGCGCAGCGCCAGTTCCATTCTGGGCGGCATGGTGCTGGGCCTGGACCGCGCCACCGCCACCCGCTTCAGCTTTTACCTGGGGGTGCCCACCCTGGGCGGCGCCGCCCTGCTGAACCTGATTCAGGAACGCGAGCTGATTTTCCGTGAAATTGGGCTGGCCAACGTGCTGCTGGGCGCGGGCGTGAGCTTCGTGACCGCCTACCTCGCCATTGGCTGGCTGCTGCGTTTCGTCTCCACCAACACCTTCAAGGGCTTTGCGGTCTACCGCGTGGTGGTGGGCGCGCTGATTCTGGTGCTGATCGCCACAGGCGTGATGACCAACGGCAATCTGGCGTAACCCTGGGGCCCGGTCTGCCACAATGGGCCCCGTGGCGCCTCCCACCGTCTACCGCCCCTTTCTGAATGGCGTTTATGCCGTCTCGGCGGGCCTGTACCGGCTGGGGGCGCAGGCTCTTCCCTGGCTGGACACCCCTGCACCCGAGCACCACACCTTCGCCTTCGATGACACGTATGCGGCGTTCATCGCCAGCAAGGCCGCCGCCCATCGCCGCGCCGCCTGGGAATACCTGGGCGAGGCGGCCCTGAGCCCGGCGCTGCGCGAAGCGGCACTGACCCACGTGGCCCGCACCCTGGCGGCCGACAGCGGCGGCCGGGTGACCTGGGACGGCCAGACGCTGCGCAATGCGGCCCTGGGCTGGCAGGCCACGCTGAACCTGCGCTGGAACGCGGTGGAGGACCTGCAGCGCTTCGAGGCTCCGCTGGCAGCGCTGGTGCAGGACCTGACCCCCCTGCACGCCCTGGATTTCCTGGGCCTGAATGCCCCCGAGGACCTGGCCATCGTGGCCCGGGACCCGGCCAGCGGGCGCGACTGGCTGGCCGCCGCGCATGTCCTGAGCCCCCAGCACTGGGACCCGCGCGACAAGCTGGGGCGCGACTTCGTGGCGGTGCATACTCCGGTGGCGGGCAGCGGCCCCATGAACGCCACGGCTCCGAAGCTGGTGGACGCGGTCGTCAGCCGGGGGCCGTTTGTGCGCTTTGCCTGGGGCATCAGCATGACGGGTCGCCTGGACCATCATCCCGCTGCCCCGGCCGACGCCGACCGCGCCCCAGGCACAGCCTTTGACCCGGACGCCGCCTTTCTGCGCGTGGAGCGCCAGACTCTTACCGGCTTTCCGGGGGCCCACGGCGCGCTGTTTACCATCCGGCCCTTCACGTACCCGCTGCGGGGGGCGGTGCAGACCCCGGCGCACGCCCGCGCCCTGGCCGCCGCACTGCGCACCATGACGCCTGAACAGGTGGTCTACAAAGGATTAACCCCGCTGCTGCCGGACCTGCTGACCTGGCTGGACACGCGCCTTCTACACTCGGGGCTATGAGGCCCCCTTTCCGAATGACGCTGCTGGCCGCGTGGCTGGCTGTCTGCGGCCTGGTGGCCTGCGAGCCGGCGCCGGTGCAGCCTACGGCAGCGCAGCCCACGCCCGGGGCCCAGGCCGGGCCCGCGCCCACCGCCCCGGCACGCGATTCCCTGAGCGGGCGACCGTGGATCAGCCGCGCGGACCTGCCCCCGCAGGGGCGGCAGGTTCTGGCCCGCATCGCCCAGGGCGGCCCCTTTCCATACCGCAAAGACGGCGCGCCTTTCGGTAACCGCGAGCGCCTGCTGCCCCGGCAACCGGGCAGCTATTACCGCGAATACACCGTGCCCACCCCCGGCGAGGCCGACCGGGGCGCGCGGCGCATCGTGTGCGGGGGGCAGCCGGTCACCCGCACCGCCGAGTGCTATTACACCGCCGACCACTACGCCAGCTTCCGGAGGATCGCGCCATGATTCAGGTGTTTAACGAGCCCCCCAGCGGTCTGCAGGCCGCGCCCCACGAACCCCGGATTCTGGCAGCCGGGCACCAGATCGGGCTGCGGGAAGTCGAGTTCACCCACGTCTCGGACAAGGCCGAGCTGATGCTGGCCCTGCTGCGCGGGCTGGCCCTGCCCGGCGCCTTCGGGCACAACTGGGACGCCCTGTACGACGTGCTGACTGACCCCGGGCGCACGCCGCCCCGCCTGGCCCTGCTGCTGCGCGACTACGCCGGGTTTCGCCGCCGCCATCCTCACCTGGGCCGGGACCTGGAAGCGGTGCTGCTGGACGCCCAGCGCCACGCGGCCCAGCAGGGCCGGGCCCTGTGGCTGCTGGTGGAGGAGCCCGACAGCGATCCTGAAGCCTGGTAGCGGTCGGCAAAGACCGGGAAGGGGGAAGCGGGCCTCAGCGGGCCTGGTCGCGCTCGTCTTCCGGGGTGCGCGTTTCTGGCGGGTCTGAACTGGGGCTGCCGGCATTGGAGTCGGCGGGGGCCGCTGGCCGCTGGCGGTAATAGCGGCGCAGCCACTGGCTCAGGCCACTCAGGTCGGGAAACAGGGTCCGCTCGTTGATGTTGAACTGATCCAGCCGGTCACGGATTTCCCATTTCAGTTCGTGGGCCACCACCACGCGCCGCGCCAGCTCCGGCTGGCGGCGCAGCCAGTCTTCAGGGCGCAGATCGGGGTTGGAGAGCAGCGCAAACAGCGCCGACTGCTGCACGATGCGCTGGTCAATGGACGGCGGTTCCAGCAGCAGTAAGAAAGGCTGGCCGTGCTGCGCTTCCAGCCCGTCGAGCCACCCGATCTCGGCGTCGTAGGGCAGCGGCGTTTCAGAGGCCGCGTGGCTGAAGGTGCTCAGCATCTCGGTGGTAAAGACGTTGCCACCCTCGCGTGAGAGCAGCTCGCGCAGGTCGGTGGGCAGCCCGGCGGCGCTGGCCGGGGCGTCCAGCAGCCACACCATGCCGTCCTCATCGTCGTGGCGCTCGTCGCTGGTGGCAAAGTGCAGGGCCACGAGGGGCGAATAGCTCCAGTCCAGCAGCCGGGTGGGCAGCCCGTGATGCTGCCCGATGGTCAGCCAGGTCCACAGGTCGTCCTGGGGGGGCACGGTGGCCAGCGCGTACTTGCGAAAGGCGCGCACCAGATGCCGCTCAATGTCGCGCGGTGCGCCCGCCAGCCGCTGCAGCGAGGTGCTCAGGGGCGCCGTGGTGCCCTGGCCCCGGAACACGTAGGGCGAGCGGAAGCGCCGCAACTGCGCGTTCCAGGTGTTGTGCTGCAGGGCGTCCAGCAGCGCTGACCACGATTCTGGTCGCAGGTCCGGCATGCTCAGGCGTCTCCGGTTTTGTGGTTGGGATCCGTCAGCGCCTTGGACTGTGAGGAGCCCACCTGCCGCAGGAAGATCGTCAGCACCACGATGGCCACCACCGCCAGAAATTCGCTTTGCCAGTTCTGGAACGACTCGAACCAGAATTCCGGCTGGCCCATGAAGGCGCCCAGGTTCAGGGCCTCTTGCCCCCGGGCCTGCTTCTCGTGGTTGTTATCGGTCCAGGAACTCAGCAGGTGCAGCGCCAGGGAGCCCAGAAACAGCCCTGTCAGCACCACCGACAGACTGTTGCGGCGCCAGAAGCCGCGCTGGGCTTTGTCCTGGGCGTCTTTCTGACGCTGTTCAGGTGTCTGCTCGTCTGGGTAGGGGTTGGACTCGGCCGAGCCGCGCTGGCGCAGATAGACCGTCAGGGTAACAAACGCCGCCATCTGCAGAAACTCGCTCTCCCAGTTCTCGGCAGTGGCCGACCAGAAATGTGCCGAGGCCAGATACGGCCCCCAGCCCAGCGGGCGCTGCCCCAGCGTCTGCAGTTCCTCGTTGTGAACTGCCCAGCCTGTCAGGGCCTGGGCCAGCCAGAACACCAGAAACAGGACCACCAGGACGATGGACAGGGCGTTGTTTGTCCAGAAGCGCCTCATACCTGACGTTATAAACAAGCGCTGGGCACACCATGGCTGCCCCGGCTTGTGACGCTGTTTAGAGAAGTGCCTTCGGTGTGGCGTGGGCGCCGGTGCGGGCCCCGGGCAGCTGCTGCCTCAAGAAATGCCCAAGGGCCGGCCAAGACTTTCTGTTCGGTGCTGACCGGCTGCGCGTGCCATCGTTCTCTTCGTACCGACGCACACAGTGCACAAGCACATACAGTGCCCAAGGAGGTTGTTATGAAGCGAGACGCCAAAACGGCCCTGCTGGTTCTGACCCTGGCCCTGGCGCCCGTCCCCGCCCTGGCGCAGGACACCACCGATACCGCCAGCACCGATACCACCACCACGACGACCACCACCGAAACCCGCGACCAGGACGGCATGGACTGGGGCTGGCTGGGCCTGCTGGGTCTGGCGGGGCTGGCCGGGCTGTCGCGCCCCAAGCACACGGCCGTGCACACCACGACCACCACCAACCAGACGCCGCGCTAAGCCGGGCGTGAAGCACGAATCGGGCGGCCCCTGGGGGTCGCCCGCTCTGTTGTGCTGGCCTGCGCCGCCCCGTGTGCTGGCCGCCCGCCTGAAAGGACCCACCTATGCGATCTCTGCCCCTGTCGTCCCTGAACACGCCGGCCCTGAATACCGCCGTGCTCTCGTCTATTGACCTGTATCAGCGCTGGCTGTCGCCTCTGAAGGGGTTCCGCTGTGCCCACGCGGCCCTGTATGGCGGCGAGTCCTGCTCGGCCGCCGTGCGCCAGCTGGTGGCCGAAGGTGGGGTGCTGGCGGCCCGGCCCGGCATTGCTGCCCGCTTTCAGGCCTGTGCCCAGGCGTACCGCCACCTCTCGGGTGCGGCGCAGGCCACAGGCGGCTCGGTGCGGGGCGTGTGCTGCTGCGGCCCGGTGCCCATCCCCTTCCGCTGCGGCTGATGGACTGCCGTCTGGTCTGCCAACAGGCCAGCACAGAACCGGCCTGTTGACTCCGTGCCCGGCGGGACGTTTCGCTTCTGCCCGCTTCGCTCATGTCTGTACCACTGTGCCCATGATTCAACCAGAGGCCAATTGACGTGAAAGAGGCCCAGCGGAGGCTCAGGCCACCTTCGGCCCCTGACCACCAGGCAAAACTCCTGACAGCCATGGAAAAGTCGGCGCCTGTAGGGTGTTTCTGCGATGAAAACCCGGAGCCGACACCCACACGCTACCTTGCAGACCGCCCTGAAAGGGCTGCGTTTCCCACCCTCGCCCGCCGTCTTGAGGTGCTGGCCGCCATGATCTTGGGCCAGGATGCAAGCCCGCAGCGTCGTGCTGTACACGCTGAAGACCCATGTGCCGTTGCCCGGCTCACTCGACACGCCCAGATTCTCTCCGCTGGGAGCGCTCTGCCGTCGTTATGCAGGTGCAACCCCTGAGACGAACCCTTCAACAAGGCCGGGTTGCCTTGAGCCCCTGACTACGCAAGGCGCTGAGCCAACAACCCCTCAACGCGGGACCAGGGAACGATTTTTCGAAACGCAC
The DNA here is from genome assembly GCF_003028415.1 of Deinococcus arcticus. NCBI lineage: Bacteria > Thermotogati > Deinococcota > Deinococci > Deinococcales > Deinococcaceae > Deinococcus > Deinococcus arcticus. The sequence continues at coordinate 103,072 of NZ_PYSV01000003.1, read as the reverse complement.
CGCACTGGGCCGCGCCCTTTGGACCTGCAGCGCGAATGGCCTGCACGGCCTGCTCAAGCACTTCCGGCGTTTCCCCCAAAGCTTCCGCGAGCCACAGCAGGCCCGGCGCACACTGAAAGTGGGTGTAGAACGAGCGGGCGCCGCGGTTGAGCTGGGCGCGGTTGTATGCCCCAGGAGTGTTAAATTCTCCCAGCCAGCCGATCAAATGCGATTTCTGCGAGGAATACCAGGCTGAGCTTGGCCGCGGTATGCTCCCCTCAAAGGCATCAGTGATCGGTTGCCGCGTGGGGAGCCGGGCAATGAGCTCCTGAAGTGCACTCACGCTGATCGCTTCGGTCACCTTTCAGTCCTCCTGAAGCTCAGGCTCGAACAGACTCACCTGACGTGTACCCGTTGAACGCGCTTGGCGGCGTTGCTCAAGAAGCCGGATGGCTTCCTCTTCATTCATGACACTGGGGATGGCCTGCGCCTTGGGTGGGCGACCTCGACGCTTGGGCTCAGACGGACCATTGGTGTCCTCAATGTGAGCCTTCGGCGGATGTGCTGAGGAGAGTGACTCCTGACCCGTTGGCTTGGGAGCCGCTTTCCGCCCGCGGCCGGATTTTGTGCCTTCTGAGGCTCTTAGAGCTCGAATGCGTTCAAGTAGCACACTGGCAGGCTCATCGTTAGGGTCCTGCGGCACCAGTTCACCCCGAAACGCCTTGGCCAGCAGCGCCGGCGTCAGGCGTTCGAAGGAGGTGAGGGCCCCTTGGTACCGAGCTTCAAGGCGATCCGCGATGGCGAAGAGGGCTTCAACTCTGCGGACGATTTCGAGTTGTTCGGGGAGGGGAGGGAGGGGAATATCCAGCCCCTCCAGTAGGCTGGTGTTAAAACCTGCCCGTGTAGCGCCAATGGCGCTCTCTGCAACTTGCCGCAGCACGGTTGATCCGCCCTGCAGGGCGTAGAAAGCGTACTTCGTAAGACAAACGTTTTGGCTAACCCTAGCTCTCAAAAGATGGAATGTCATTAGAAACCCATCTTCTTTTTCCGTTGCCACCGCACATCTTCCTATAGTACCGGACCGAGTAAATAGAATGTCTCCAGTTCGAATGACATATCTTTTGAAAGAGCCGGTTAGCTCATGAGGCAAGAAGTTAAGTTTACTGTGGTCAAAATAACCGGTTTGAACAGTGCCAACATTGAGGACAGGTTGTCCCGTCGAGCTAAACTCATTGGACTTCATGGACATTGGACCGATCTGCACGGCTGGCACTCCATCCGGTCCTAGTGCTCCCAACTTGACCCAATCCCACTCGCTGGGGATAGATTCCCTTTCTTCTGGTGTCAGTTCCGGTACTATCCCGGATCCCCACAGCCGACCGCGAGCAACCGCGTCAGAAGAAGCTATCTCTGCCCGCTGCTGAGGATTCTGCTCTCTCCACTCCCGCGTCAACTCCCCACTCACGGCCGCGCTCAGCACCGCTTGCCTGAACTGCTTAACCAGCTTCGGCACGCGCTCCAGCCGCTCACGGCCTGACTTTACGCGGGCGAGGACGGCGTCAAGCTTTTCGGCAATGCGGATTTGCTCAGGGAGGGGAGGAAGTGGAAGTTCGATCGTTGCTAGGTTGCCTCGCGAAATCCGTTTTCTGGTAGTACCTGATGAAAGAGCCTGAATTTCATTGCGGATGGGTGCAGCATTCAGTGTATGCATCAACCATCTGGAATATGCAGCCTGCCGTGATGGACGAATAATCGAAACATCAACGACTGTGATTGATTTTTGTGAAAGTTCAGGAACCGTACAGGCCCTTCCAAGGGGCTCTGGCATGCGCGCAAGAAGTACGTCTCCAGATTTCACCTCTTTGCACCTCAGTCGCTTAAAAGCGTCCTCGTCAATGAAACGTTGGGATTTATCAACAAAAAATCCATCACCCACATCTGCCAGCTGTAAAAGGCGAATGTTGCCCTGCGGATTCTGGTCTTTGCTTTCGACCCAGTCCCCATCAGAGAAAAACCCTTGCGAATGGGTCAGGTCGGGAATCGTGGCTGTAGCCCACCCTGAAGGCAGGTCTTCATGCTTATCAACGCTCATGCAAGCACCCCGGCCTCTTCCAACGTTGCCTCATCCTCGCCCAGTTCCAGCAGGATGGCGCGCAACTCCTCCATGGCGCCTGCCAGCTCGGTCAGGGCTTCCTCGGCCAGTTGGGCCGGTTCGGGCAACTCGCCCTGCGTGGCGCTGTCGTCCTTGAGCCAGCTGATGTCCAGGCTGTCGCCCCGCGCCGCTATTTCCTCGCGCATGAAGCGCCGAAAGCGGCCCTCCGGCCCGGTGTCTACGCGGGCGGCCAGCGCCTCCGGGCCACCGTAGGGGTCGTCCCCGAACGCGGCCTCGAACCCCGCAAAGTGCTCGCGGGTAAAGGGTGTGCGCTTGCCAAACTGCGGCATGTTCGCCCGCATGTCGTACACCCAGACTTCCTTCGTGTTGCCCTTCTCGCTCTGGCCACGGGTGAAGAACAGGACGTTCGTTTTCACGCCCTGCGCGTAGAAGATGCCGGTGGGCAGTCGCAAGATCGTGTGCAGGGTGCACTTGTCCATCAGGTCTGCACGAATTGCTTTGCCTATCCCGCTCTCGAACAGCACGTTGTCGGGCAGCACGACCGCTGCACGCCCATGGGTCTTCAGCGCCCGGTAGATGTGCTGCAGGAAGGCAAACTGCTTGTTGCTGGTCACGAAGGTCAGGTCGTCGCGCGTGGGCGTGCCACCCCCCTTCTTGGTGCCGAAGGGCGGGTTGCTCAGGATCAGCGTGGACTTGGGCAGCTTCTGGTGGTCGTTCGACAGCGTGTCGCCCAGGCGGATGCCACTGCGCTCGGGGTCGTTCGCCAGGCCGTGCAGCATCAGGTTCATCAGGGCGAGGCGCTGGGTGTCTGGCACCAGTTCCATGCCGTGGAAGGCGTTCTCGAAGAACTGCTGCTGCTTGGCCTCCGGCCAGTTCCACACGTCCTCGTGCTGCGTGATGTAGTGATGCGCCGCGATCAGGAAGCCGCCTGTTCCTGCGGCGGGGTCCTGCATGATGTCCTCGCTGGTGGGCTTCATCACGGCCACGATGGCGTCAATAAGGGGCCGGGGCGTGAAGTACTGGCCTGCGCCGGACTTCTTCTCGTTGGCGTTCTTGGCCAGCAGCCCTTCGTACAGGTCCCCCAGGCCTTCTTCCTTCGCGGAGTACCAGTCCAGTGCGTCGATGTCCGTGACCAGCTTGCTGAGGGTCGCGGGCTTGCGGATGAAGCTGCTCGCGTCGGCGTAGATCATGCGAACCAGCGGCGCAGGCGCTTTCCCCAGGTCCAGCAGGGTCTGCCGGTAATGGTCGAGACGGTCCGGGGCCGAGCGGGCCTTCAACGCGTCCCAGCGGTTCTCGGCCGGGATCTGCGCTTCCTGGCTGGTTTCCTTGGCCATCTTCAGGAACAGCAGGTAGGTCAGCTCCGTGACGTACTGGTGGTACGTCACGCCGTCGTCGCGCAGGTCATTGCACAGGTTCCAGAGCTTCTGGACGATGTCGGTGGTGCGGGTCATTGCCCATCATTGTGCCGCAGGGCGGCGCAGAAATCCGGTGGGAACGCCCTTCGGTCAACGGGTGGGGGCGGGGGTCCAGCCGGTGGGCGCGGGCGTCAGCTTGAGGGGCTGAACTGGCCCCGTGGAGGTCGCCACCTTGAAGTTGCCGCAGCGGCCCTGAATCAGTTGCTGCGTGAACTTCGGCGTGGGGCCCGGCGTGACGCGGATGACCCGGCTGGACCAGACGCCACCGTTGCTGCGCACGCCACAGTCGTCATCGTAGGGTTGGCCGAACTCGTAGTTGAGTTTGCCCAGCAGGCGCCGCTGGGGCCGCAGTTCAGCGATCTCGAGGAAGCCCTCGGTGTACCCCTGGCCGGTAAAGCCGCCTTCCAGCACCAGCTCGGTAAAGCCATTCTGGTTGATGTCTTTCAGGGCGTACATGGTCGAGGCCATGCCGATGAACACGTAGTGCGCGACGACCGTGTTGCCCTGGGTGATGATCAGGCCCTGACTCCAGCCGGTCCGGGCATAGCAGTACATGTACAGGTAGGCGGTCTGCTGTGCGCCCTTGACCGTGAACGAGCCGGGAGCCACCCCGTTGATCTGAAAATCCTCGCCAGCGCAGCCTTCAAAGCGGCTGAACTCACCTGTGCCCCACAGGCCGGCCTGCATGGCCTGGTTAAGTCGCTCGCTGTTGATCTTTAGATCAACCGAGCGGAGCGAGTATCGAAAAAAGGACGTTGCACCGGGAGTGGAGACTTTGCGGTGCTCTCCTGCAAAGTCGTAACGTGAGGTGCAACGTCCTTAGCGAGGTACTTCACCCGGCCCCGCTCGCTTTCCGTGATGCGGGGTTCCGGGGTGGTGACGCGGCTGTCGTACACCACGCGTGACTGGGCAGAGGCAAGTCCCGCCCCGGCAAGGGCAAGGACAGCGCCGGCGGTTTTCAGCAGCATGGGGGCAGCTTAGCGGGCCGCTCGCTTCCGCGTTGCCTCATACGGATTCCGTCCATTTCCGTAACATCCGGGACAGCGCCGGATGTTCCTCCAATTCCCGGAAATCCGTCTCTTTTCCCTCTCCCTCTGGTCGAAAAAATTCCGTAACATGTTACGGAATTTTTCGGAACCCGTATCAGGCGCCGCGCGCCCAGACTTCGTCCTGCAGGCGCGTGAGGATCAGCGGCAGTTCGCCCGCGAAGATGCTGTTGTCCAGCCGTGCAAAGCCGCCCATCTGCTGCCGGACCGGGCTGGTCGGGAGGTCCAGGCTTTCCTGGTCGATGACGCCGTTGGCTTTGAGCTGAGCGGCGAGACGCTTGAGCCACGCCTGCTGTGGAGGGGTCCAGGCCTTCGAACCGAGCAGCCGCGCCAGCGCTGCATCGACACGCGCCTCAAATGGCTGTGGCGCTTCCTGCTGCGCCGCCGCCCGGATGAAGCCGATGATGCTGGCTGCGGCGTCCACCTGCTTCACGCTCGCGTAGGCCCGTTGCAGGAAGGTCTCGCTGAATCCCGCCTGGTCCAGCTCACGGCGCAGTGACAGCAGCTGCGCGCGGGTCAGGTCTTTGGGCCGGGTCAGCACGGTCAGCAGGGCCGGCACTTCATCCTTGTGCTGGGCAATGTAGGCTTCGAACGCACTGAGGTAGTCCTCTGCCTTCTGGCCGCCCGGGTACGCCTGGACCACACTGGTCACGATGTCCTGATGACTGCTGATAAACACGGGTTGCCCGCCTTTGGTGCGGCCAGTGTCGAGCAGGGCCATCAGGGTCTCCTGCCCGGCGAGCCGGGCGGGCAGCTCGTCAGGCGCAGTGTTCCGCAGCGTCTGGATGAACGCTTCGGGCGTCTGGCCTGTCGCGCCTTCGAAGGTGTCGCGGGCCGCTGGGGTCAGTCGGCCTTTCACCCGCTGCAGTTTGGCCACCAGTTCGTCGCGCAGCAGGGACCGCGCCGCCGTGGTAGGGGCCTGCTGCACCTCATCCAGGAGGGCCTGGAAGGTTTTCCCGGGTTGCGGAACCACCGCCCGCATGGTGGTGAACTTCGACGCCGCTTCGTAGGCCCGCACCGCGTCGTAGATGCGGAAGGTGGTCTTGCCGATGTCGTCACAGCGCCGGGTGGCGCGGCCCAGCATCTGTTCGAACAGAATGCGGCTGCCCACCTGGCGCAGGAACACCAGATTGGTGATGGCCGGCACGTCGATGCCGGTGGTGAGCAGGTCCACGGTGACGGCCACGGTCGGGCTCAGTTCGTTCTTGTAGCGGCGGGTGAGGACCAGGGGCTTGTCGCTTGCGCCTGTGATCTTCACGACCGCGTCGTCGTCCAGCTCGCCGTACTGGGCGCGGAAGGCGTCTTTAAGGCGCATGACCATCTCGTCGGCGTGGCGGTCCGTGGCGCAGAACACCAGTGTTTTTTCCGGCCCGAACGGGTTGATGAGCGCCGCGAGCTGGGTCGCCACTGCCTGATTGAAGCCCTGCGCGACCACCTTCCGGTTGAAGGCCTCCACGTCCAGGCCGATGTCGTCGGGCGTCTCGAAGAGGCGCACCTCACTCTCGCCGGGCGTGTAGGTCTCGATCTGTTCGCCCGCCTTCCAGTGAATGCCCTGATCACTGAGTTCCGTGCGAATAAGGTAGGGGGGCTCATGGTCGATGAGCACGCCGTCCAGCACCGCGTCGCGGTAGGAGTACGAGAAGACGGGTTTGCCGAAAATCTGCGTGGTGTGCAGCGCGGGCGTGGCGGTCAGGGCCACCTTCACTGCGTCGAAGTGCTCAAGCACCTGCCGGTACTTGCTGACGTAGTCGGCCTCGCTTCGCCAGCCCAGCTCGGCGTCCGCGAGGTCGCGGTCCAGGGTATAGCCCCGGTGCGCCTCATCCACCACGATCAGGTCGTAGGTGCCCACAGAGGGGGGAGTCTCGCCCAGCACGCGGCGGACCAGGCCCTGCACCGTGGTCACGTGAACGCTGGTGGCCGTGTCAATCGGGCCGTCATCGATGGCCGTCAGGTTGAAGGTCTCGGCAAAGGTCCGCGTGCCTTCCAGGCGGGTGGTTTTGAAGTCGTTGCCTGCCTGCTCGCCCAGGGTCTCCCGGTCCACCAGAAACAGCACCCGGCGAAAGCGCCGGGCTTTGAGCAGACGGTAGATGAGCGCGATGGCGGTCTTTGTCTTGCCGGTGCCTGTGGCCATGGCCAGGAGGATTTCCCGCTGGCCCTCACCAATGCGCGCTTCGACCGCCTGGATCGCCGCCTTCTGATAGGGGCGCAGGCCGACGGCGTACTCGAGGGGTTCTGCCTTCAGGGCTTCGTCGGCGGCAGCCGCGTCCTGCTCAAGCATGGCCAGCAGCTCGGCGGGGCTGTGCCAACCGCGCAGGGGGTGGCTGGGATTGACGCTGCGCCGGGCGTCGCGGAACCAGATGCCGCTCTCGGTCTTGAGCTGGGCGAGGTACGGTCGGCCGTTCGTGGCGTATAGGAACGGCACCCGGTAGGCGGTGATGCCTTCTCCCCAGGGGCCGTGGGGAAGCTGCAGGCCGGTGGTCAGGGTCAACCCGCGGCTGTAGCGCGCCGCCTGCGCCAGGCTGCCCATGACGGCCATATTGATCCGCTTGGCTTCGACGACAGCGACCGGGATGAGGCCCACGAACAGCGCGTAATCGGCTGGTCCCGTGGCCGTGGGCCACTCGGCGATGGCCAGGTTTCGCCCGGCTTCCGGCATGACCTGCCCGTAGCGCAGGTTGACTGTGTCGGCTTCCCAGCCCACTGCGCGGAGCTGCGCGTCAATGAGCTGACGGGTCTGCGCCTCGGTGAGGTCCAGGTGATGGGCGGCCTGACTGGCGGCCGTGATGATGGGTGCCGGGTCCTTGGGTGCGGCGGCCTGCTGCTCGGTCAGCCGACCCTCGGCTGCCAGGCGGGCGGCGTCGGCCTGGGCCAGCAGCGCCCTCAACTCGTCGGCCTCATTCCGTGGAGCAGGTTCGATGAACTCGGCGCGCTGGTAGGCCGGGTTTTCGAAGGTGCGAATGAGCCACACGCCCAGAATCCAGGCGAACTTCAGAAGGTCCCGGGCCTGGTCAAGGCTGCCGGTGAACTCGTGGTTGGCAGCGTTGCCCGACCGGCGAATCTCGGTGAGCAGTTCCCACACCTGCTGGGGCAGCACGTCCAGACGCCGGAGCCGGGCCAGTCGTGCCTGCTGCGTTTCCTCCCCCTCCCCAAGCTGGCCGGACCGGGCGGCAATGACGCGTGTGAGCAGCTCGGCGAATTGCCGGAGCTTGAGAACCGACGTGTTGGGGTCGTCGTGCAGGTAGCGCTCGGCCAGACCGCCGAGGTGAACGAGGAGCGGCTCGACAGACTGCAGGTCCGTGAAGTTGGATGGGCGCGCGCTGGCCTCAGGCATGGTTGGCTCCAGCGTAGAGCACGGCGGCGCCCGGCGCTGCGTCAGCCCCGTCTCATAGACGAGACTGCCCCCAGATGCCCCCATGGCGCACCTTTGCTTTATGGGCTCCACCGAGTTCAAAGCGCGCGGGTATAAGACGCGGCCGGAGGACCAGCAGGCCATTTTCGGGAAGGTCCATGAGTGGGCAAGGCCGATTGGTGAGCGCCTGGAGCGGGAGTTGTTCACTAAGGACCGGGGGCCGCAGGCCTGATGGCGGCGGGTGAGGATCTCTGCACTGGCTCTGGCGGTTGGCCTGCGTTTTCGACGTCCAGGCGAAGGTCTATAGAGCGCAGGGATGCCCGGTTGTAACGCAGTTGTGCCACAGGGGTCCAAACCTATGTGTGAACCTGTAAGGCAAAAGCAGAAACCCCCGTCCTGGACGAGGGTTTTTCTGGTGGGACGTGTAGGACTTGAATCTACAACCCGCTGATTAAAAGAGGGCGGGGGGCCACTTCGGGGGCATTCTGGCCTTTGCCGGGAAAGTGCGGGCGCGTGCGTGCTGGACAGTATAAAGCCCTCTTCTCTTCGCCGGGAATGTCCGGCCAGAACGGGCCGTGAGCGGGGGCAAATGGGCCACAAATGGGCCACGTCTTCCGGCTTCATTCGGGCGCGCGCGGAATGGGGTAAACTTCACGGCATGAGCCCGGCCCCCGTCCTGAACGCCTTTACGCCCCCACGGTGGGCGCGGGTGGTGTCAGGCGTGACCTGGGGCGAATATGCCCTGAGCGAAGCGGGCCATGTGGAAGCCCAGGCGAAAAACGGGCCGGTGATCGTCTGGGGACAGGCGAAGACCGGCAGGCGGCCCTTTCTGGACTTTGTGCGGGACGTGCTGGCCCGCCTTCCTGAAACGCCCACGCCTTCGCCGCTTGACATGGAAGCGGCCCGGCTGAACACGCGGGCGCACTTCCTGGCCTTCGTGCGGGCAGCACGTGGCAAGGTCCGGGCGTCTGTAAGGTGGAAGACGAGCGCGCGAGTAAGAAGGCGCGAGATACAGGAGCTGTTCAGATTTCTAAAAAATTATCCATTCTATCGCCGTTTAGAAGGTCGTTATTTGCGACGTAAACATATGGCCGCCCACTACCGTTACTTAGTCGCGGAAAAGATCGCCTTATCTGAAGGATCTGATGAGCATCTCAAAGAAGAGGCATTCAGGGCGCTGGAGTATTTTGAAAGATTTAGTAGGCTTCCTGACCAAGCGATAGGGATGAGCTGTAACACGGGGCGCACTATACTTACTGACATGAATAAGGAGCAATGGCTTCTTGTTATAGGTCTGTTTCCTGATCTTTTTTCAAGGTATCTTCGATTAGAGCTAAATAATCGAGTAGACCTTACCCACGCCCTGCGCTTCCTCGAAGCTGCCGCCTACCGGGCCCACCTTGCCCGGCGCGTTAAACCTGTCTCGCGCCGTCCCCGTGCCCCCCGGCCCCTGTACGCGCGGCCCAGACCCCCCACCTGCCCCACTGCTCCCCCTGTGGCCTGATCGCCGGGCCGCTGGAACAGTCCAGCGGTAAGCGGTAGGCCCGGCCCTGCCTGACGCGCGCCCCCTTCCTGCAGGAAGGCGCGGCCCTCAGACATAGCCCCCTGACCGGCGAAAGAAAGAGGCCCGGTCAGGGGCAGGGGACAACATGACGCAAGGTGTAGACCTTCATGCCACCGCACGCCCCCAGGACGTGCCCCAGCTTCACAGCCCGGATGACCTCGAAGCGGTGTATACGCCCGCTGAACTGTGGACCCGTTCACGGCTGCCGCGTGACCTTATCCGCACGGCCATACACTCCGGCCAGCTTCCGGCCTACAACGCCGGGCGCGGTGAGCGGCCCCGCTACTTCGTGCGCTGGGGCGACTTCCTGCACTGGCGCGAATCGCTGCGGGTGCGCCAATGAAAGCGCCCGGTGAGCAGACCGGGCGGGAAGCGGGGGGGCTTCGGGGTCATCTTAACGGCCAGCCGCAGGCCACGCGCCGCGCCCCTGCTGGGGGTGCCGAGTGAGCGCCCTCACGCGCGCCCTGGAGCGCCTGACCCCCGGCGAAGTCCTGCGCCGCTTCGCCGCCCACCTGGGCAAAGCGCCCCCCCACCTGCACAGCGAAGCGGGCGGCGAGACGTGCGACTTTCGCCCCGGCTGCGAGGAAGACAACCCGTCCCTGTCCTACCGCGCCGGGGACGCGGGGCCGGTCTTTAAACGCTTCGGGGCGGATGACTTCGAGGGCGGCGCGCTGGCCTTCGTGGCGTCTGCAGGCATCCCGAAGGGCGAAGCGGCCCGGCTGCTGATTGACTGGGCGGGCCTGCAGGATGAAGACCGGCCCCAGCCCCACACGCCCCGCCCCGCCCCCAGGGTGGGCAAGGCGGCGGCAGCGGTGGACAGGATACGCGGCAAGCTGGCGAAGCTGCGGGCGGTGGACGGCGGCAAGCTGGGCCACGCCCTGCGCGGCTGGGTGAAGCTGCAACCTGGCGAAGACAGCCCCGAAGCCCTGGAACTGAACCGGCGCGGCCTGGGCCCGGCCCTGGGGGCGGGGCTGCTGACGGCCTACCGCTGGACCGGCGAAGGGGAAGGCGGCAAGCGCCGCGCCCTACCGGGGCACGTGCGGCCCGGCGCGGTGGCCTTCGAGGTGACCGGCCCAGACGGCACGCCCTGGGCGGTGAAAGCCCGGAACCCCGGCAGCGCGGAAGACCTGACGGCCACAGGCGCGCAGCGGTACGTGTACGTCACGGCAGGCCAGAGCACGCCCGCCTTCGTGGCCCGCATCCCTGGCGAAGCGGAAGACGGGCCGCGCGTGCTGATCGTGGAAGGGGAACTGAACGCGGTGGCCTGCGCCCGGATGCTGGGGGCCGCTGCCCAGGGGGCCGGGCATCTGGCGGCCCGCCCAGACGCCCAGAGCTGGGAAGTGCAGGGCGTGGCGTCTGCCGTGGCCCTCCCCCATGTGGCCCACATCCCGGCGGGCGCGCGGGTCTACCTGTACGCGGACGCGGATAAAGCGGGCGAAGCGGCCCGCGTGAAGTGGGCGCATCTGCTGGCCGCGCAGGGGGCCCAGGTCTTCCAACTGGGGCAGACCCCCACCGGCTTTACCTTCCCCTTCGCCGTCTTCCGGGACGGGGGCGGGGTGGACACCGACACAGACGCCTGTGACGCCCTGGGCACGCCGCCCAAACACAGCGCCCCGGACCTACACGCGGCCTTCCTGGGCGGGAAGCTGCTGGACGTGGCCGCCCAGGCGGTGCCGTGGCACACCCCCCAGGCAGACGGCGAAGGCGAAGACGCGGGCAGGGGCGGGGACGTGTGGGAAACGAAGCGCCGGGGCTACGGCATCCGGGGTGGGAAGCTGTGCGCCCTGACGGTCAAGAAAGACGAAGACAGCGGGGAAGACCGGGAACAGGCTGAGGTGCTGGCCGACTTCGCCGCCTTCATCACAGCGGAAGTGATTGAGGAAGACGGCAGCGGGGACGCCCGGCGCGTCTTCCAGATCGAGGGCCACCGGCCAGACGGCGCGCCCCTGTACCCGCCCACGGTCACGGTCAGCACGGCGGAGTTTTCCGGCATGGCGTGGCCGGTGGCGAAGTGGGGCGGTGAAGCGCGCCTGCCTGCAGGCCAGGGCAAGAAAGACAAGGCGCGGGACGCCGTGCAAGTCCTGAGCAACGCACGCGGCTACCCCCAGCGCACGGTCTACCAGCACACGGGCTGGATTGAGCACCCGGAACACGGGCCGCTGTACCTGTCTGCGGGCGCGGTCATCGGGGCCGCTGGGGGCGTGGACGGCGTGGCGGTGGAACTGGGCGGCAGGCTGGCCGCCTACACCCTGCCGGACCCCACCCGGCGGGAAGACGGGCAGCCCCGCCCGCCCGAAGAGGTGCGCGCGGCGGTGCGGGCGTCCCTTGACCTGCTGGCCCTGGCCCCGGACGCGGTGGCGGTGCCCCTGCTGGGGGCTGTGTGGCGCGCGCCCCTGGGGCCTGCCGACTTCGTGGTGTGGACCGTGGGCGAAACGGGGCGGCATAAGACCGCCTTCATGGGTCTGGTCATGGCCCACTACGGGGCGCGCTGGGGGCGGAAGTTCCTGCCGTCCGGCAGGAACACGTCTGCAAATGCCCTCGAAAGCAACGCCTTCCGGGTGAAGGACGCCCTCTTTGTGATTGACGATTTCAAGCCCTCGGGCAGCGCCGGGGACCGGGCGAAGCTGGACGGCGCGGCCAGCCGGGTCATTCAAGGCGCGGCAGACGGGGCGGGGCGCGGCACGCTGACGGCAGACCGGCGCACGCGGGCGGCCCTGTACCCGCGCGGCCTGATCGCCACATCTGCCGAAGACCTGCCGCGCGGGCACAGCAACCGGGCGCGCCTGGTTGTGGTGGACGTGGCGCGGCCCCTGATTGACAGCCGGGCCAAATCTGCAGCCTACCTGTCCGGCGAAGAGAAGGCCGGGGCAGGCGTGTACGCCCTGGCCCTGGCCGCTTACGTGCAGGGCGTGGCGGGCCAAGCCGGGGGCGTGCGGGTGGACAGCGTGGCCCACCGGGCCCGGGTGCGCGCCCTGGCCCCGCAGTTCGAAGGCGCACACGGGCGCACCGGGGACGCGGCGGCAGAACTGGCCTACGGCTGGGAAGTCTTTCTGTCCTTCGCCGTGAAGGTGGGCGCCGCCGAAGAGGGCGAAGCCCTGGGGCTGTGGGACCGCGTGACAGCCGCCCTGCAGGACACGGCCCAGGGGCAGGCGCAGCACTTACAGGACGCGGACCCGGTGGCCCGCGCGCTGGCCGTGCTGGGCGGGCTGCTGGCCCAGGGGCGCGTGTCCCTCGAAGACCTGCGCCGGGGCGGCCAGCCGGACCCGGACGCGGCGCCCCTGTGCGGCTGGCAGCGGCGCACGTTGCCGGGGCAGACCGGCGAAGAGGAAACATGGAGCACGAAGCCGGGGGCCGTCATGGTGGGTTACCACCTGCACGAAGGGGGCCAGGACTGGGCGGCCTTTCTGCCGGACGCCCTGCATGAAGCCCTGCAGCGGGCCGTCCAGGGGCAGGCCGGGGCGGTGCTGCCGGACGCGGCGAAGCTGTGGGGCAACATGCGGGACCGGCTGCACCCGGCGGGCCTGATGCGGTGCGAGGCGGAAGCCGGGGGCCGGGTCCGGGCCACGGCGAAGCGAAAGACCCCGGACGGCCAGCGGCGGCACTTGGTCATGCTGCGCCTTCCCCTAGAGGGGGCCTATGAATCTGTGGGGACTCTGGGGACTTTGGGGACACACGGCGAAGAAAGCACGTCAGGCACGGCGTCTGTCTGTGTCCCCAACTTAAACTATTTCTCTGAGGACTTGGGGACTTTGGGGACTCTAGAGAAGGACGCCCCGTCTTTCCCTTCGCCGCCCTCCCTTCGCGCGCTGACCCTGGAAGACCTGGAAGGCTTGCCCGAAGGTGCAGACCTGCCGGGCGTGGTGACCCTGTGAGGGGGGCAGACGTGGGCGGGCTGCTGGCCCGGCTGACCGCCTGCGGGGCCACGGTGGGGGCCGGGGAAGGGGGCGCGCTGACCCTGAGCGGCAAGCGCCCGCCTGCGCCGCTGCTGGAAGAGCTGCGGGCCAGGAAAGGGGCCGTGCTGGCCTTCCTGGCCGCTGGGGGTGAGGTTGTTACAAATTGCGACAACCTGCCCCCGCCCGCTGGGCCCGTTGCCCCTTCGCCGGGTGAGGGTGTCGCTTTGCCCGACAACCGGCGCGCGGCCCGTGTGCTGGCCCTGCAGGCCTAGGCGGCGCAGCCCGGACACTGCGGCAGTTGCGCGCGGGCTGTGAGCGCCCCGGACTGGGGGGCGGGCATGGTGGCCTGCACCTGTGACCCGGTGGCATGGTGGCCCCTGCCGCCCCCCTTCGCCCTGCACCCGGCCACGCGCTGCGGGGCCTACCTGATGCCCGGCGAAGAGGTAGGGCGCGGGTGGCGGTCACACGCCAGTCTGAAGACCTGGGGCCCGCCTGCGCCCCGTCCCCAGCCTGACCGGGGGGCCGCGTGAGTGGGGGGGCGCTGTCCCCTTTGCAGTGGGCGGTGCTGAGCGCCTACGCGGTCCTGCTGCCCCCTGGGGCCCTGCGCGCGGCCCTCGAAGACGTGACCGGCCAGCACGCCCCCCAGCCCCACCGGCAGCGGGTGGGCCTGACCCTGGCCGAAGCGGCGGGGATGATGGAACGCGGCAGGCTCACAGAGTTTGGCACCTGTGCGGCCCGCGCTTACCTGCCCCGCCTGGGCCTGGGGGGCCTGCAGTGAGCGGCGAAGAGAAGGCCCTGAGCGGCCACGCCTACGCCCTGGCCTGGGCCCTGACCCGCTGCGAAGACGCGGCGCCCCTGAGCGTGCGGGCCGTCTGGGCGTCTTTCCTTCGCCGGTCTGAGCCTTGCCCGGCAGCGGTGCGCCGGGGGGCCCTCGAAGCCCACGAACGCGGCCAGATGCGCGCCGGGCGGCTGACCGGCAGCGGCGTGCGGGCGGCCCTCGAAGTCCTGGGGGGCGCACAGTCCCCCCCCGTTCTATACGTGCCCCCCGTGGGGCCGGTGGTGACACATGGCAAATCCTGACCCCAGAGCGGCCCGGACGGCGAAGCGCGCAAAGCGGCGCGGCCAGCCCGGCACCCTCGAAGACGCCCGCGCGCTGCTGTGGCGGGCCCTGACGCGGGCCGGTGAGCTGCTGGAAGAGGCAGACCCGGCGCACGCCCTGAAGGCCGTTCACGCCATTTCACAGGGCGCGGCGGCGTATGCCCGCATCGTGGAAGTGGGCGAATTGGAAGCCCGCATAACGGCCCTGGAAGCCGGGCAAGGCGAAGGCGAAGACCTGCCCACAGGTGGCCCGCGTCTGGGCCGGGGGGCCGCGTGAAGTCCGGGACGCGGGCCCGGCTGGCGAAGCTGGAAGCCCGGCAGGCCGCCTTGCGCGGCGTGGTGATCGTGTGGCCGGACGGCCTGCGGGACGCCTACGGCAACCCGGCCCAGATGACCGGCGCGGCCTACGTGGTGCGCCTGCCTGCGCGGGCCCTGACCCCCGGCGAAGTGCAAGCGGCCAGGGGGCGGGCGTGACTGGGGGCAAGCGGGGCCGCGTGGCCCGCCTGGAAGCGCGCCGGGGGCAGGCGGTGGCCCTGTGGGACGCGCTGCCGGAAGACCTGCGCGCCCAGGTCACGCCGGACGCCCTGAACCGGGCCGCACTCGAAGCACCGGACAGCCTGCGGGGGGACGTGCGGGCCCTGAGCCTGTGGGCCTTTCTGTGCAGTGAGGGGGACGGGTGACGGCGAAGAGAAAGCGCCTCGAAGCTCTGGAAGTGGCCCACGCGGGGCGGATGCGGCAAGTCTGGGCGGCCCGCCGGGCGTATCTGGACGGGCTGAGTGACCGGGAACTAGACGAACTTCACGCGGCGCTGCTACTGGCTCAGGGGCACCCGGACCCCGAAGGGGAAGCAGCCAGGACACGGGCACGGGTGCAGGCCATGAGCACCGAAGAGCTGCGGGCCCTCATTGACCGCTGCGAAGGAAGGGGGACACCATGACGGCGAAGAGAAAAGCGGGGGGCAAGCTGGCCCGCCTGGACGTGCTGGAACGGGCCCACGCGGCCAGAGTGGAAGAGGTGCGGGCGCAGAACTGGGCGCACCTCGAAGCGGCCCTGTCCCGCCTGAGCGCGGCAGACCGGGCGGCCTGGAAAGACGCGGGGCAGGTGACAGAACACGGCGCAGCCCCCGGCCTGCTGGCCCGCCTGAGCGTGGCCTGTGCCCACCTGCCCGAAGGGCTGCCCCAGGTGGCCCACCCGGCCAGAGAAGAGGCCCAGGCCTGGGCAGACGGCCCAGACCTGCCGGACGGTGTGCCCATGACGCCCCCACCGGCAGGCCGGGCGTCTTCCTTCGCCGCCTACTTCGAGGCGTGCGCCGCGTGGTGTGACGGTGAAGCGGTGCGCGTGCCCCTGAGTGCAGACGTTCACCGGCTGGCCCGCTGGGGCGCGGCCCTGTGGCGCTTTGAAGCGGCCCTGTGCCGCGTGCTGGGGGGCGGGGCATGACGCGGCAGCCGGTGGGCGTGCGCGGCCACTACAGCAACGGGCACCCCATGACGCACCTGGGCTACGGCACGCCCGGCCCGGCGCCCTACGTGGCCCGCGTGACGGTGCGGGAAGCCTGCGAAGCGCGGGGCCTGAGCGTGTATCAGGTCGCCATGTCCGGCTATGCCCAGGGCACGCTCGACCCCGGCACGGTCTACCGGCTGGCCCGTGGGGACACGTCACGCATTGACCTGGGCACCCTGGCAACCGTGGCGGGCATCCTGCATACCCTGACCGGGCAGCCGGTGGGCGTGGGGGAGCTGCTGGCCCTCGAAGTGGGCGAAGAGAATATGCGAACACCTTAGCTTTTCTGAGGGGGAACAAGCGCCCACCATGCGGAGAAAATGCCGCACAGGTGGGCGTCTTTCGTGGCCTAAGCTTGGGCGTGTCTCTTCAGAATGTCAGGTTTTGTCAGGTGGAAATAGCGCCCACCTGTGGGCTCTTCCTTCGCCGGTCTGGGCTTTTAATGGCGCTGGCCCTGCAGGGGCGGGGTTGCTGTCCGGGCCGGGCTTTTTAGGCTTCCAAGTCCTTTCAAGTGGCGGGGCTGTGCGGCGCAAAATGTCGTCTTTTGTTGGCGTGGACAAACGCCCACCATCGGGGGCGCTGCGCGAATGTTCACCCGAGGGGGGGGATTCAGACACCTGTCATGCCGTTGCCTTAAACTGTCAACATGGCTCGGCTACTTACGGGAACGTCCGGCCAGAAAGGGGTGTGAGCCATGCGATTAGTCTTTGAAACCGCTGTTCTAGAGCGCTTGCTTGACCCAAGCAAGCGGAGCCCGGAAGACGAAGCGGCACGGAAAGCCACCCTGCAGGCAGCAAGAGAGCTTGGAAAGACGCTGGTTATTAAACCGGCCCCTACACCTTCGCCCAGAACCTGACCGAGTGCCTTTTGCCTGACGAAGCGTTTAACTTAACTGTTATGCCCCATACCTACCGTTGTGGGGCGTTTGACTGTGGCGAGCCTTCCATGAACGACGCGCTACGTGGCGAATTGCTGAGCGCCATACGAGAGGGGCGCTCTCGCGCGTATTACGTGGAAGAGAACGGAACGTGTTTAGGGTTTATCGCTCTACGTGCGGAGTCTTTCGAGTTATCAGATTCGATAGACCGCGAGAGATACGCCCTAAGCGCTCGCAATGTCCCTGGAGTGCTGCTGGAGCTGATTGCCGTGGACGAGCGGGCGCAGGGGCGGGGCCTCGGGCGATGGCTTGTCCTGGCGGCAGTGGAACTTGCCCGGCGCGGCGCGGAGCTGATGGGCGTGCGGTTCTTGGTGCTGGATAGTTTGCCGCCCAGGGTGCCTTTTTATGAGCGGCTGGGCTTCGAGCGTACGAAATATCAGCCGGACGGAAAGACTGTCTTCATGGCCCTGGACCTGTTGGAGTAAGACCCACCCTGCGCCCCACCGGCCCGGCGAAGGGAAAGCCGTAAGTGTGCTGTTGCTGCTGGCCAGTGCATCTTTCATGGGGTCTGCCACACTGGGGGCATGAGCCGGGGACCGGGACGGCTGCAGCGCCGCATTCTGGCCGCGCTGGCCGGTGGGCTGCTGGACGCGCCCACGCTGACCCTTCACGCCGGGGCCAGCGTGGGCAGCACGCGCCGGGCGCTGCGAAGCCTGCAGGCGCACGGGCAGGTGGCCTGCCTGGGCTACGGCGCACGGGGCAAGCGGTGGGGGTTGCCGGAAGACGTGGCCGCCGCCCGGCAGACCTGGGCGCAGGTCTGGAACGAAGACCGGCAGGGTGTCACGGCGCAGGTGATGGGGCGGCGCTTTGCCTCTTCTTTTCGCCGGTTGCTGCTGGAAGCCCTGTAGAGGTTCCACGTTCCTCAAATCGGCGCACGCGACACCCTCTCTTGTCCTAAGATGCCCTAAATTGTCCGGGAACGTCCGGTAAGAATGCTGGAAGGGGGAACAGGCAAGATATGGTTATGGCGACGGTCACATTAGGCGAGATAGGACAACTTCCGCAGGCGCGCAAGCCTGTAGAGGGCGTCAACTACCGCGCCCTGTCCGCGAAAGCCACGCTCCTTAGGGCTACGCTTCGGCGAACTTGGGTAGAAATGCCTGCTGTTCAGAAGGCAGAAATCTACAACTGGGCACTTGGAGCCGCCACATTTCGCCCTTCCCGGTGGCAGATGTTCAAAGCAACCCCTCACGCCATGAAGATGATGCTTCAGCTCCAACAAACGGGACAGCTTGGGGATTTTGTGGATTACACCCGCACACTTTCCCTGCTGATGGATGATGTCCTTTCTCTGTCTGAGGACGAGCACGAGGCATTCTGCGCAGACATGCGACAGGCTGTATCTGCTGCAGTGGAGGCTGAGCCTACGCCTCCCATCCAAACTCGCGCTGAAATTGATGACTGGCTTAAGTCCCTCGTATAGCTTAATTCGAGGGCCGCAGTTCGAGCGTACGCTCAAGGCATACCTCAAAGGGCTTGCCAAGCGGGATAAAGAGGCAGCCCTCGAGTTGTTTGGGGCTGTCTTGCAGGAGTTAACCGTTAGCCCCCGCCAGATGCGGGGGCAAGCCATGGCCGGTCTGGAGAAGATGGAGCCTGAGCCTTGGCCCGGCGGAACGTTGGCCGGGGCGCGACGAATGGTATACAGCTTGGAGGGCTGGGAGTTTTGGAAGGCATACCTGAACTTCCCCTATGCGCGTGGTGCAGCTCAGAAGGGCCGCATCATGTATGCCATCGAGGAGGCCGCGTGTCAGATACATCTCCTGATGATGTACACCCACGCCGAATACTCGGGCAGGCCGGACGACACTTTCCTAGAGGGTGTAATGAGAGAAAGCGACGTTCCCCCAAGAACGTAGGCTCGCTTTTGCTGCTGGAAGCCCTATAGGGCCTGCGCGCGGGGTGAAGGGAAGCGCCCCCCTGGCCTGCGCGCGTGCCCCCGCAGAAAGCGCCACAGGGGCAGGGAAGCCGTGCCCGTGGGGATGCAGGTGGCCTGCTGGGGGGCAATTCATGGGCGCGTGGGGGCCGTGCGTTTCGTGCAGTTCGCCCAAGCGTGGGGGCCGGACAGTTCAGACATTCCAGACCGGCGAAGAGAAGCGATGCAGGGCCGGGGCAGACGGTCGCGTTTGAAACGCGGGCCCCCTCACGTGGGGAAGCTGGGGGGTGAAAAGAGAAGCCCCGTCCTGCAGGGGAAGGGTGGGGGGCCGGGTCAAAGGGGACGGGGGCCCCCCAGCACGCGCCCCAGGCTTCCGGCGAAGGAAAGACCTAGGGCGCTTTTTCGGGTGGCAACTGCTGGAAAGGGTGGGCCCCTCAGTTCAGGGGCGAAGGGGAGGGCAGCAGCATCCCGCAGCAGGCCGCGCGCGAGCACATGACCGCGCTGCGCGCTGGCCGGGTATCGGAGTGGGTCCAGAACCTGGGCCTGAACGTCGATATCAAACGCGCTGCGGCGCTGGGGGGGTGAGGGGTGGTTTGTCACGCTGACGCAAAAACGAGTGTGTATGTTATGAGTGTGCCCCGTTTGTTTCTTCCTGCCCTCGCATTAACTGCTGCCCTTATCACCGCCTGTGATCCGCCACAGACCCCTGAGCCCGCTGACACGGTGGCGCCTTCTCTGATGATCGCATCGAACGCCAACACGCTGGCTGGCGGCGGAACTGTCAAACTGACAGCCACGGCTTCAGACAACGTCGCGGTGACCAGCGTGTCCTTCTATAAAGGCAACACGCTGATGAGCAAGGACGTAACAGCGCCCTATGAAGTGGAAGAAACGTTTGCTGAGCCCACGTCAGACATGGCGGTGCAATATCGAGTTGTGGCGGCAGATGCTGCTGGAAACATCACCGAAAAAGCTGTGACGGTCACGGTCACGCCTGCGGCACCTGCTGCGCTGCCTGTGCTGACAGTGCGGTTGTCCCGAGGCTTGGGGAGATACCAAGATGCGTCGGCGAAGGGACGCACGGTCACTGCTTACGGTATTGACTTTTCTGGCGATTGGAATCAAAAAACCGTCTTGACAACTGGCGTCGTGAAAGATGACTATACCATTGCTCTTGCACCAATCGCGCCAGAGAAGATTGCTCCAATTCTGAAGCCTTTTCCAACTACTTTGCCTGAAAATTGCACCGGTACAATTGAGCTGAGCACGCCTGAAATGAAGATCTTCTTGATGAAGCATTTGGCGATGGATATAAGTGGTCTTGGCAATGCGCAAAGTGGTGAATTTCCATTGACTGTTTTCAATCCAGATGGAAGTAATCCTCACTCACATACCGCATATCCTGACTCTGGGCCCAATAGCTTCATTTATGCTGATAGGTCGGGCACAATAAAGTCTAAGGCTTTTTGTAAAGATAATTATGGTGGAATGACACGGGATTACGATCTCAGTTTGAAGGGTGGGTGGAATTTTATACAATCTCACTATACCTTTACGGAAGGAAAGGGTAGCGAAATGACATATAGAATTCTGCCAGCAACCAATGTCATCCTTGCTATGGGTAGTCCTTTTTAATCGAATCTCTTGTCCAGCTTTTGGCGGCCAGTGGCCGCCATTTTCATTGGGGAAGGCAGGTGAGATATGACAGACGTTGAAGGGCAGGTTGATACCGCGTGGATAGATGTACGCGTGCGTACTGATCAGAGCGAACGCAGCCTGTGTGACCTGGAACGAGGGATACAGGACGGGGCAGATCGGGCTGGGCGGCAGGGCGGGAACGCCCTCACCCGGTCTTTCGGTGGGATCCTGGCTACCCTGCCCGCACTGGCGGCCACTACGGCGGCTGGTGTGGGTGCAGCCTGAGGCTGGGGCGGTGGGGGCGTCTGCGGGCACGCTTCACGCGGCCCCCTGGCCTTTCTCTTCGCCGCGTGTCCGCACGGCCTGGGCGTGCGCTTCCAGGGCTTCGAGGACTTCCCGGCACAGGCGGACGGTGTGCAGGGACAGGACCGACACGCGCCCGTCTGCGGCCTGGAAGGTGGCGGCGCTGCCGTGGGGCAGGAAGACGCGCCGCGCGCTGTCCGGCAGGGGGTGGGGGGCCTTCACCGTGACCCGCACGCCGTTAGGCACACGGTACAGGCGGGGCACGCCGCCGTGATCGTCTGCACACACGTACAGGGCCGGGCTGCCGTCCCCCTCGAAGATCAGGGCGCAGGCGCGCAGGGTCACGGCGAAGGGAAAGACAGGGCGGGGCGGGCGCGGCGCTGCCGGGCGCACCGGCTGGGGCCTGCGCCGCTTCACGCCGTTTCCTCTTCGCCGGTCAGGCCCAGGGCGCGGGCCACCTGGGGCCACAGGCGGGCGGGGCACACGAAGCCCTGCCGGTCCTGACCCTGGGGCGTGTAGGCTTCGCCCCCCTGGGCCACGTACAGCACGGCCCGCGCGCCGTCCGGCAGGGTCAGCGCGGCCACGTCCAGACCGGGCAAGAGGGTATGCACGCGCCCGGCGGTGTCGGTGAAGTGCGGCCACGGGCACGCCGGGCTGCCCGTCCGGTAGGCGGCCAGGACCGGCAGGGCGGCCAGCGTGGAGGCCACGCGCAGCGGGGCGCGGGCTTCCACCTAGGCGGGGGCCCGGTGCTGCTGGGCAAGGCGGCGCAGGTGGGCGCGGGTGTGGGCCCGCTGGGCGCGCTCATTCATCCAGGCCCCGGTGAGCATGTCGCAGGCTTCGTGCAGGTCAGCCAGGGACAGGCCCGCGCCCTGCCAGTACGCGGCCCAGGCGCCCACGGTGGGCCCGGCCAGATCGCGCAGATGATCTTGGGCCGCGTCTTTCAGGATGAGCCGGGCGGCCCAGGCGGGGGACAGCACGCTGTCCAGGGCAGGCACCGGCAGCGCGGCGCGGGGCTTGCTGGACAGTTCACAGGGGGCCCACAGGGGCGCAGGGGCGGCGCGGGTCATGCCCGGCCCCCGGCCAGCGCGGCGCGGTGCGCGCCTTCCAGGGCTTCGAGCTGGGCCAGTTCACGGGCCAGCACAGCCCGGCGCAGCGCAATATTCCGCAGGGCTTCGAGGCGTTCAAACGAAGTGAGGTCAGCGGCGCGGCAGTTAGCGGCCAGCCGGGCCGGGGTGCGCGGGTCTTCGAGGGGGGCGGGGTGGGTCACAGGGTCACGTCCTTTAGGGTCAACCGGCGAAGGGCGAAGGCCAGGGCCAGGAAGCCCGCGAACACGGTGCAGGCGGCCAGGGTGGGGGTGTGGGGGGCGGGGGCCACGTGCAGGGCGCTCAGGGCGCCCAGGTACAGGGCCAGGAAGAGGCGGGCCATAGGGCGCACGTCCTTTGTAGGGGGCAGTGGTGTGGGGGGCCCGAAGCGGGGCGGGAGGGCGCGCGGGGCGTCTTCTCTTCGCCGGGGGCAGGGGATACGCGGTCAGGGCTTCGGGCGGCGCTGGGGGTGGGGGGCCGGGTGTGGCCCCCCGGATGGGTCAGGCGGCGCGGGCGGCGCTGGGGAAGGTGGCGCGCAGGAAGCCCCAGACCTGCCGGGCTTCGTCTTCGGTCAGTCCGGCCAGGGAGTACACCGGGCGGTCCAGCGCGGCCCCGGCGAAGCCGTAATGCTCACCACTGGGGACGCCTGCGTGGGCCATGAGGCGGTGCAGTTTGGCCGCGCGGGGCTTGCCGATAGGTGCGGGGGCCAGGACTTCGGCGGTCAGGGTGACGGTGTGGGCGGCCTGCAGGATGCCCACGGCGCGGGCCACTTCGCACGCTTCGCCGTTCACGGTGGCTTCAATCCCGGCGGGCGTGCGGGTCAGGGTCACGGTGTAGACCGTGCGGGCCACAGTCACGCCGCATTCACGGTCAGTCACGGTGGCCGCCCACGTGCGGGAAGTGGCGCGGGGGGCGGTGCTATCGTTCATGGTGCTTCCTTTGAAACGGGGGAGTCAGTCAGGGACGCGGAAACTTGGCGGTTGAGGCGTCTCTTTCTGCTGAGACGATAATAGCCTTTTTGGCTAATGCTGTCAACTTTGGCTAACTGTCCAAATGTGCTAAGTTGGCTACATGAATGAAGACATCCGCGCCGCTGTAAGTGCGCGCCTGGAAGAAAAGGGCATGACGCGGGCTGATTTGGCCCGGGCTGTATCACGCACACCGGAAGAGATCAGCCGGGCCATAAACAACACAGGCGGCAGGGGGGGAAAAATACCTGACCTGTGGGCCGCCATCCTCGAAGCCCTAGACCTGCGCCTGACGGTGGAACCGGGGCAGTTCGGCGAAGGGGGGAAAGCGTGACCGTGCGAGGCTATGCTCTAGACTTCCTGCTGACCCGCTCAGACTGGCAGGAACTGACCCAGGAGCAACAGGACGCCGTGACGGATGAGCTTCTAAACCTCATGGTGGATTGGTGCGAAGCGAAAGGGTTCTATCTGAATGGTGGGATGAGGCCCGTGGGTGATCTGGACGGCGAAGGGAAGACGTGAGCGGCAAGCGGTGGGGAGGGCTGATTCTGTGCTGCCTGGGCGCGTTCCTGTGGCCTGTTCTGGAGCAATGGCAAGATCAAGACACGTCAGTAACACCCCTTCTCTTGGTGCCCCCTGTGCTGTTCTTAATTGGCGCGCTTCTGTGGAAGTCCGGTGAAGGAAAAAAGGACACGTGAAAGGGTTCTTGGTGGGGGCTGTTTCGAGCCTCGGTGTGTCGTTGCTGTTTAGGGCCCTGATAGGGCAGAAGGTCGAACAGGCCGCGCTAGCGGCGGCCCTCATACTCCTGGCCTTCGTGATTTGGAAGAAAGGGAGCGACAAGGGACTGTGGACAGCTTTCCTCTGGCTTTTTTGCGCCTTGTGTGTGCTTATGGCACTTCTTGGCATTTGGCAGGCAATAGAGAGCAGCGGAACGGGGCCTATCTTTTGGACAGCCGTGGTGGTAATCGCCCTATCCCTGCCCTGTGCATGGGTGCTGGCCCGGGCAGCGTTGCGGACTCCCCAGTCCGAAGAAGGGAAAACATGAGCAGTGAGAAAGACAGCATGGGGGCGCTTCGCTGGCCGGTGCTGGCCCTGCTGTGTCTGGTATGTCTCACGCTGGCGCGGGATGGGTGGCGCGCGCTTTCAGACCTGCGGGCGTCCATACGAAGTCCAGGTGCAGACCTGCTGAACTACCTGGGAATTTTTCCTGTCCTCGGGTATGGCCTCGCGCTGCTGGTGTTGCTGGGTTTCGGGACATGGTTGCTGCGCTCCAGGCGGCCCAGGCGTAGGACCGGCGAAGGGGGGAAGTAAGCCGTGTGCAGGAAGCTGCGAGGGACTGAGGCCGCCGTGAGACTTGGCCCCACATTCCACGGCCCACCTCTGCCGTGGCCCGTGCGCGTGATCGTGCGGGCGGCGCGGCGCGTCCGGGCCTTCCTGCGGGGCAGGCCGTGAGCGGGGCGCCCACCGTGCCCACCGGCTACACCTCAAGGGCTGACCTGATCGTGTCGTATGGCCCGGCCTTTCCGTGGCAAGTCTTCGCCCTGGCCTGCGCGCTGCTGGTCCTGGCGTTCCTCTTTCGCCGCGTCCCCTGGGCGCGCTGGGTGCTGGCCGTGGCGGGTGTGCTGGCCCTGATCGGCGCGGGGGTGTTATGGGCCGGGATGCGGTGAACCTTGACCGGCGAAGGGCAATCGTGCGGCGCGTGCTGGCCGTTCTGCTGGGCCTGTGCGCGCTGGGGCTATTGCTGTTTGCGCTGTACGCCCTGGCCTGGACGGTCTACGGACCTTCGTTCGGCACTGACCCCGCCCATACTGGTGTGGTGGCCCTGGGGGCAGCGGTAGGCGCTGGGTTGTCCACCTGGGGCGCGGTGAAGCTGTGGCGGGGGAAGCGGAAGACCTAAGCCGGGGGCCTAGACCGCTGGGAAACCGGCGGAAGGGGAAGCGTGGGCGCGTGGCCTGTGCTTCCCCTTCGTCGGTTCTGTCCTCTATCTGCCGCCGGGAATATGTTCCCGCACAGTTTAAATCCGGCTGACGGCGTCACACACTGGGCTTTTATCCCCTACTAAAAGAGGGCGGGCGGCTGAAAGCACTCGGGTTAGAGCGTGACTCCATGCCCGGTCACGAAGTCACGGACCGTTTTTAGGGCGGCGTCTGCCTTTCCCGTTTCACGGGCGTACCATGCGGGAGACTCGCACCCATACCGCGCCCGCTGAGATAGACGCTTGATGATCTGAAAGGCGTTCAGGGCCGTTTCTGCTGGCTGGGCATTCTGGCCAAAGTGTGCGCGGTATACCTCTCTTACCTGATGCGGAAACTGTTCGTAAGGAATTTCTTCCCAGATCCCCCGCCCACCTACGGCCAAAAAGGCACGCATCCAGTGAACAGCCGCGTAGAAGCTGACAGTGATGTACCACTCGTACAGGTCTGATTCAAAGTCGAAGCGGCTCAAGGCCGCTTCGTTACGCTGGGCTTTCTCTACGTGGGCGTGTTTACTCGCCATGTTGAAAGTCAGAGTCAACTTCCACGTTTAGGTCAACGCTGAATGGCCGCACCGCGTCCTGCAGGGTGGCGCAGATCTCCATAGCCTGATCGAAGGCGTAGTGAGCGTCTGGCATGATGACTTCTGCTGTGAGGGTGCCGTCTGGCATGGGCTGTGCGGTCACGCTGACCGGAAAGCCTAGCGCGACCTCAAGGCGCGGTACAGCTTCCCCCAGGGCAGACAGGGCGCGGTCTACGGGTGAGGGGCGCACGGTCAGGCGTCCGAAGTGAACCCGGCCCCGTTCGTCTGTGCTGAGCTGTGCGGTCATGTTTCCCCCTAGCGTCGCTGTGGCACTGTAAATGACAGTGACAATTGGTGTTACACCATGTCATAACACGCCGCACAGTTTCCTGACTGGGCCTACATTGTTCGGGCACGTCCGGCAGTAGGCCCACGTTTGCGGCTTTACCCTGAGGCCCATGACAGGGGGGCGCAAGACCGCGCAGGGCTGGCACAAGGGCACCATTGAAGAATTACCGTCTGGGCGCTTCCGGTGGCGCGTGCGGGTCCAGTACCCGGACGGCACGAGAGAACGCTTGAGCGGGACCACGCGCACGCGCACCGAAGCGCAGCACGCCATTATTGCGGCCCAGCGAGAAGCCCAGGCCGGACAGCGGCCCGTGTCGCACACGCTGACGGTGGGGGAGATGGTGACGGAGTACATGCGGGCGAAGCGGGCCACATGGTCAGACCGCACGGCCTGGAACAACGAAGCCCTGTACACCCGGCACGTGGCCCCGCATCTGGCCCACCTGAAGGCGGCAGGCGTAGACCCCCGGCGGCTGCGCGCGTACTTCGAGCTGCTGAGCGAGAAGCGCCCCGCTGGGGACGGCGAAAAGATGCGCCCGCCCCTGGGCTACTCCGGGCAGCGGCAGATACACGTCCTCTTGCTGGGGGCCTATAAACGGGCCATAGGGGACGGCCTGCTAAGGGAAAATCCGGCGCAGCACGCCCGGCCCCTGTCCCCCTCGAAGGGCGGGACGGTGCGCGCGGCGAAGGTGAAGCACTTCACCCCCGAAGAGCTGGGGCGCTTCATTCCGGCGGCCCAGGCTGACCGTTTGGCCCTGCCCCTGGCCTTCCTGGCCTTGACTGGCCTTCGCATAGGCGAAGCCCTGGCCCTGACCTGGGGGGACGTGGGCCGGGATGACACCGGGGCCCCCTTCGTGACCGTCTCGAAGACCCGCAGTGAGTTTGAAGGGGCCTACTACACGGGCAGCCCGAAGACGGCGGCGTGCGCCGGGTCTACCTCTCAAGGGACGCGCTGGGCATCGTGGAAGACCTGCGGCGAAGGGTGAGTGTGGAAGCGCGGGCCACGCGCTACCGGGGCCAGGGCACGGCAGACGCGGCCCCCCTCTTCCCGGCGGTAGACGGGCGGCCCATGCGGCAAGACGTGCTGCGGGATGTCATGCGCCGGACCTGCGAAGCGGCGGGCGTGCCCCTGCTGTCCCCCCACGCGCTGCGGCACAGCACGGGCACCTTTCTGATTTCGAGGGGCGAAGACCCGGTGAGCGTGGCCGCGCTGCTGGGGCACGCCCAGGTGAGTACCACCCTGAACATTTACGCCCACGCGCTGCCGGGCAAGATGCGCGGCATGGTCTACGGGCTGGCAGACCTGCAGGGCCAGGGGCAGGCGAAGCCGGGGGCAGGCCCAGACGGCGAAGAGAAAGACGGGGGGCGCCCGCTGCCGCTGCGCCGGAAGACCCGCAAGGCCGGGCCCCGCCGGAAGGGGTAGCGCCGGGGGCCCGGTCCCCACGCCTGGGGGGGCCAAGTCCCCAAAGTGGGGACCGAAGGGGCCAAAAGTGGGGACACGGGAAAAGCACGGCCCACACGGCATTTTTGGGAACTGCGTCCCCACACCTCTTTTCTGTGGGGACGCATGTTTTTTTCGTGCTGGACAGCATAAACCGGGCTGTGTCCCCAAAGTCCCCAGATTTTTAGGGTATATACGGCTGGGTTATTTTTTCGCGTGTTTTTTCTGCGAAGTGGACCGCGCCCGGTGGGGGTGGGGACAGGCCAGGGCCCCAGAATCAAATGGGCCACGTTTGGGCCACACGGGCCCCAGTGGGCCACGTCAGCGGGCCGGGGCAAAAGCAGAAACCCCCGCCTAGGACGGGGGTTTTTCTGGTGGGACGTGTAGGACTTGAACCTACAACCCGCTGATTAAAAGTCAGCTGCTCTACCGATTGAGCTAACGTCCCTTGCCGCTGGGCACCGGCTCAGGTGCGGTCTTCAGCGGCAGTGAGTATACGGAGGCAACCCGGAGCTGTCAACGGCCGGGGCTCAGCGCTTGAGATTGGGCGGCAGGTTCGGCATGCGGGGTGGTTTCATGCCCTTGGCCCCGGGGCCGGTCATGCGCTGCAGCATCTTCATCATGTCTTTCATCTGCTCGTGCATTTTCAGCAGCTTGTTGATGTCCTGTACGCTGTGGCCGCTGCCAGCGGCAATGCGCTTACGGCGGCGCCCGTCAATGATCTTGGGGTTGCGCCGCTCTTTGAGGGTCATGCTGGAAATCATGGCGTCAATGCGCTGAATCTGCTTCTCGTCCACGTTAAAGCCCTCGGGCAGCGCGCGGCTCATGCCGGGAATCAGCTTCAGGAGGTCGCCCAGCGGGCCCATCTTGCGAATCTGGCGCAGCTGGGTCAGCAGGTCTTCAAGGTCAAACTCGCCGGGCTTCTTGACCTCCATCGCCTTCAGGTCCGCCTGCTGGGCGCGCTCGATCAGGCCCAGCACGTCACCCATGCCCAGAATGCGCCCCGCCACCCGGTCGGGGTAGAAAGGTTCCAGTCCGGCCAGCTTCTCGCTGGTGCCCGCAAAGTAAATGGGTTTGCCGGTCACGCTGCGCGCCGAGAGGGCCGCCCCGCCGCGGGCGTCGCCGTCCATCTTGGTGATCACCAGTCCCGTGACCGTCACGCGCTGGTCGAAGGTCTGGGCCACGTTCAGGGCTTCCTGCCCGGTCATGGCGTCCACCACCAGCAGCGATTCGGTGGGCTGCATGGCCACCTGCAGCTCGGCCAGCTGGTCCATCAGCGCCTCGTCAATCTGCAGGCGGCCCGCCGTATCCACAATCACAAGGTCGCGGAAATCGGTTTTCAGGTGTTCGTCCACGCGGCGCCGGGTTTCAGCGGGGCTTTCGCCGTCGGCCACCTTCAGAATGGGCACCCCCACCTGCCGGGCCAGCACCTCCAGCTGGTCGCGCGCCGCCGGGCGCTGCGTGTCGGCGGCCACCAGCAGCACGCGGCGGCCCTTGCTCTTGTAGTGCGCCGCCAGTTTGCCGGTGCTGGTGGTCTTGCCGGCCCCCTGGAGGCCCACCATGAACCACACGTTGCCCTCGGTTTTCAGCTCGGGCTGCACGCTCTTGCCGCCCAGCGTTTCAATCAGCTCGTCGTGAACCAGTTTCACCACCGTCTGGCCAGCGTTCAGGCTGCCCAGGACTTCCTGGCCCACGGCCTTTTCGCTGACCTTCGCCACGAAATCCTTGGCCACGCCGAAGTTCACGTCGGCTTCCAGCAGCGCCATGCGGATCTCGCGCATGGCCGTTTTCACCTGCGCCTCGGTCAGCTGGCGTTCCTTGCCCACCCGGTCCAGGATGTCCTGTAACTTGTTGCCCAGCGACTCAAACATGTTGCGAGGCTACCACGCAGGGCAAGTGGGGAAAGGTGCCGCCGCCGTGCGGGATAGGCTGGGGCCATGTGGCACAGGGTGGGATTGGGACTGCTGATTCTGGCCCTGAGCGCCTGCACGTTGTTGCCTGACAGAGAGGCGGAGGAGCAGGCGGCGTGGGCGGCTGTGTCTGGGCAGAGGGAGGCGCAGCGGCAGGCGTACCTGAAGGCATTTGAGCCGCTGGCCTTTGAGATGATAGGACTGGAGGAAACGCCGTGTGATGCAAAGACGGTCTGCGGAGTGACTCGGGTGTATGGGCGGGGCACCGCCACTGAGGCCCAGTTGGGGGCGGCGCTGCGTCTGGCCGGGCTGCCTGTGCCACCGGGTGGTTTTGAGCTCACCCGTGCGCCTACGTTTCCAGCTCTGCAGGCACAGACAGGACCGCTGCGCGCCGAGGTGCAGGTCCCCAGAACCGCGCAGGTGGGGGAGACGCTGACCCTCGCCGCCGTGTTGCACAACGAAACGGGGCTTTCGGTCGAGCTGGTCTCTGGAATGTACCCACTTGACGCCGTTCTTCGCAACGAACGCGGCGAAGCGGTGCGCTGGTACACCCCCGCTTTTGATCCTTGGCTGCAAAGCAGCCACCTCTGTCCGGTTGGCCCATGTCAGTGGGACCGTCTTCAGCTGGACGCGCCCTTGAACCAGTTCAATCGCTGGTTGCCGCTGCCGCCCGGGGAATACACCGTCACCGTCCGCATGAAGGGCGTGTTGGCGGCCAAACAGGAACTCAACCTCACCTTTCCGCCGCAGCCCCTGAGCATCCGCTAGGGTGACCGCATGCCCAAACTGGTACGCGACCGCATTCCCGAACGGTTTGGCGGGCAGGCCACGCCGCTGGAGGAGGCAGCTTTCCGCGCCGCCCTGCGCGAGAAATTGCAGGAAGAGGTCGCGGAGTACCTGGAGAGCGGCGAAGCGGAGGAACTGGCCGATGTGCTGGAAGTCGTCTACGCGCTGGCTGGGCTGGACGGCCTGAGCTCAACGGCCCTGGAAGAGCAGCGTTCCGCAAAGGCTCAGGCCCGCGGCGCCTTCAGCCGTCGGCTGTGGTGGACACCCACCTAACGGGCGTTAGGCAGCGCGCGCTACACTGCCCCCATGACCAAAGCTGTGATTGTGGCGGCCAGCCGCACGCCCACCGGGAAGTTCCTGGGCGCCCTGGCCGATGTGCCTGCGGTGGAACTGGGCAGCCTGACCCTGCGTGACACCCTGCGGCGCGCGGGTCTGGGCGCCGAACTGGTGCAAGAGGTCATCATGGGACAGGTGGTGCAGGCGGGCAGCGGGCAGAATCCGGCCCGGCAGGCCGCCCTGCGCGCGGGCCTGACCCACGAGGTGGGCGCGCTCACCATCAACAAGGTCTGCGGCAGTGGCCTGAAAGCGGTCATTCTGGCGGCCCAGAGCATCCGCGCCGGGGACCAGCAGGCGGTGCTGGCGGGCGGCATGGAATCCATGAGCAACTCGCCCCATCTGCTGCCCGGGGCCCGCAAGGGCTACCGCCTGGGCCACGCGCAGGTGCTGGACGCCAACACCCACGACGGCCTGTGGTGCTCGATCAACGACGAGGGCATGGGCCTGACCGGCGAGCGTGTGGCCGAGAAGTACAGCATTGGCCGTGAAGAACAGGACACCTACGCGACCGCCAGTCACCAGAAGGCCATTGCCGCGCAGCAGGGCGGGCGCTTCACCGACGAGATCGTGCCGGTGACCGTCAAGGGCCGCAAGGGCGACGTGACCGTGGACACCGACGAGGGGCCCCGCGCCGACACCAGCCTGGACACGCTGGGCCGATTGAAGCCCGCCTTCAAGAAAGACGGCTCGGTGACCGCCGGCAACGCCCCGGGCCTGAACGACGGCGCTGCCAGCCTGCTGGTCGTCTCTGAGGCCTTCGCCCAGGCGCACGGCCTGAAGGTGATGGCGGAAATTACCGGCTACGCCACCGGCGGGCTGGCCCCGGAATGGGTGATGATGACCCCGGTGCCCGCCACCCAGAAGCTGCTCCGGGGGCTGGGCATGACCGCTGACGACGTGGACCTGTGGGAACTCAACGAAGCCTTCAGTGTGCAGAGCCTTGCCGTCAGCCGTGAACTGGGCCTGGACCCCACGCGGGTGAACGTGAACGGCGGCGCGGTAGCCCTGGGGCACCCCATTGGGGCCAGTGGGGCGCGCATTCTGGTGACCCTGCTGCACGCCCTGAAGCAGCAGGACAAAGAAACTGGTGTGGCCACCCTGTGCATGGGCGGCGGCAATGGCCTCGCGCTGGCCGTGAAACGGGTAGGCTAGGCGCATGACCCTGCAGATCAAG
This sequence comes from Deinococcus arcticus, assembly GCF_003028415.1. Lineage (NCBI taxonomy): Bacteria > Thermotogati > Deinococcota > Deinococci > Deinococcales > Deinococcaceae > Deinococcus > Deinococcus arcticus. The sequence continues at coordinate 71,823 of NZ_PYSV01000003.1, read as the reverse complement.
CCGCTGTGGATCGTGGAAAGCACCTACCTGAAGATGGGCGAGGAACTGGCCGCCGTGACTCCCGCCCACCGGGAATGGCTGGAGCAGCACTACAAGAGTGGCCTCTTTCTGGTCAGTGGCCGCAAGGTGGACCGCACGGGCGGCGTCATCCTGGCCCACGCGGACACCCTGCAGGAACTGGTGGACCTGTTCGACCAGGACCCCTTCGTGCAAAAGGGCTGCGCGCGCTACCGCTACACCGCCTTTACGCCGGTTAAGCGCAGCCGCATGGTGGAGCTGGAAGGCGTGCCTGTGGTGGAGTGAGGGACAGTGGCTGTCGTCATCCTGGATGTGGCGGACCGAGAGCATCTTTCGCTGTCAAACAGTCTCTACGGTGCGCTGAGCGAATGGGTGACAAATCAGACGGCTGATGCCCTGCTGCGGGAAAAAGTTGAAATCGCTCAGTGGAACTATTTGCTAGACCTCGCTGAGTTCAGTGGTCAGCAGAGGCAAGAGCTGGGAGCCCACGTGCTGGCCCTGAGGGAGAACATTGAGGCAGAGCGGGGCGCAATGGGAACGCCAGCTTTGCTTCAGCATCTTGAGCAGGTCGCCCGCTTTATTCAATCTCAGTGAGGAATCCTATGAAATTCGGAGTTATCGGCGCCGGCCAGATGGGCGGCGGCATCGCGCAGGTCGCGGCGCAAAGCGGTTTTACAGTGGTGGTGCAGGACGTTAAGCAGGAGTTCCTGGCGCGTGGGCAGACCGTCATGGAGAAGAGCCTGACCAAGCTGCATGAAAAAGGCCGCCTGGAGGGTACCCCCGCCGAGGTCATGGGCCGGATTCAGTTCACCACCAGCCTGCAGGACATGGCCGAGTGCGATCTGGTCGTGGAAGCCATCGTGGAAAACGAGGCGGTCAAGGCCGATCTGTTCCGGCAACTGGGGCAGATCGTCAAGCCAGGCGGCATCCTGGCCAGCAACACCAGCTCCATTCCCATCACCAGCCTCGCCACCGCTTCTGGGCGCCCCGAGCGTTTTATCGGGATGCACTTCATGAATCCGGTGCCGCTGATGCAGTTGGTGGAGGTCATTCGCGGCCACCAGACCAGCGACGAAACGGCCCGCATCGTTACCGAAACGGCTCAGCAAATGGGCAAGACGCCGCTGCCCTGCAACGATTTCCCCGGCTTCGTGTCCAACCGCATCCTGATGCCCATGCTGAACGAGGCCATTCAGTGCGTGATGGAGGGCGTGGCCGAGCCTGAAGCCATTGACGGCATCATGAAGCTGGGCATGAATCACCCGATGGGCCCGCTGACCCTGGCGGACTTTATCGGCCTGGACACCTGCCTGGCCATCATGGAAGTGCTGCATAGGGGCCTGGGCGACGACAAGTACCGCCCCAGCCCGCTGCTGCGCAAGATGGTGCAGGCCGGGCAACTGGGCCGCAAGAGCGGGCAGGGCTTCTACACGTACTGAAGGCGGCGGCGCTGCCCGGGTGCATGGGGCGACCTTTCCTCTGGGCAGCGCCAAGAACAGGGGTCTTCTCTCTAAGGATCTCGCCCCTCCCATGGCAACGGTTCAGAAGGGCGCAGCAACGTGTCCATTCCCGGTGCGAGGCACTGTGTTCGCTTCTCGCTCTGCAGCGCCGCTGTTCCAGCCCGCTCGGTTGATCGGGGGCCTGGCAGCGAGCGACTTAACCCAGCGCGGGCCGGGCAATGCTCCACGGGCCGCGCTGTTCTGCGCTGGAGACGGGTCTGTGTGTGGCGGCCCGCCGCTGCTGTGTTAGAACAGGGGCCAATGAAGAAGATCAAGTGGATGATGGGGGCGGCGCTGACTGCCCTGGGCCTGAGCGGGGCCGCGGGCGCCGCCGACGTGCGCCTGGGCCTGAACAGCAGCCTGGGTCTGGGCTGCCAGGTGGTGGGCGTGCGCGCGGGCGTGCAGGAAGGGCGTGTGGGCGTGCATGCCCAGGGCGCCTACTGCCTGAGCGGCGTGCAGGGCCGGGCCGGCGGCGTGGCCGTGGGGGCCGCCGTGTCGTTTGATCTGTTCCGCAGCGGTGGCCTGACCACCTACGCTCTGGCCGGGGCCGACCTGCTGAATGGCAACTCGGCGCTGCATGCGGGGCTGGGCCTGCGTTACGGCATTCCCCTGATTCCCGTCGAAGGCTATATCGAGGCGGGCGTGCAGCGCATCAGCACCGTGCTGCAGCCCATCGTGGGGCCCCGGCTGGCGCTGGGCGTGAACTACAAGGTGAACGTGGCGAACCTGCAGGGCACCCTGCCGGCCACGGGCGCCGCCACGGGTGACAGCACCCCGGCCCCCGCCCCCGCCGAGTGCAAGCTGACCCCCGATCAGGACGCCGCCGCCGCGCGCGCCACCGCCCAGTCGGCGGCGGAAGCCGCGCTGTCGGCCGCGGCCAGCGCGTATTCGGCGGGCTTTTCCAGCTTTTCGTACAAGGTGAATATCGGCAGTGCGGCGATCAGTGGCAACACGGCCCAGGTCAGCGGCAGCGTGACCATCACCCTTGTGGCACGCGGCTCGAACACGCAGACCAGCGACACCTATACCGGCACCGTGACGCTGGTGCGCGACGGCTGCGGCTGGGTGCCCACGGGCTACCGCCAGAACTGAGCCGCCCAGCACGCGGGGGGACAGGGGCGCACGCACCCTGTCCCCCCAACACGTGGCATCATCGGGCGCGTGACGGTGAGGGTGAGGCGGCTGTATGCCAACGTGTTTCTGCTGACCAGCCCCCAGGGCCGCCTGATGGTGGACAGTGGGGCACTGCCCTATGCCCCGGCGCTGGCCCGGCTGCTGCGGACCTTTGCCCCAGGCGCTCTGCTGCTGACCCACGCCCATGTGGACCACGCAGGCGGCGCTTTCGTGGCCGCCCACGCCGGGGTGCCGCTGCTGGCGCACCCGCTGGAACACCCGGCCCTCACCGGACAGGTGCACGACCTGCCGTATCCGGCCCGGCGCCCGGAACTGGGCCCGCTGATCTCGCGCCTGCACCCCAAGGTGCCGGCCCGGGCGCTGCGCCCTGCCCTGCCCGGTCAGGACCTGCTGGGCTGGGAGGTGGTGGCCCTGCCCGGCCACACCCCCGGGCAAGTGGGCGTGCTGCGGGATGGAGTGCTGATTGCCGCCGACGCCGTGGTGGGTGCCGGAGACGGCGCGCACCTGCCCCGCGCCGCCTACAACCACGACCATGCCCAGGCCCTGGCCACCCTGAAGCGTATGGCCGACATGGACCTGCGCGAGATCTGGCCGGGTCACGGCGGCATGCTCCGCCCGGCGCAGGTGCGCGCACGGGCGGAGCGCGCTGATGGTTGAAGGGTGATCGTTGATGGAAAAAAGAGAGCGGCGGCAGGGAATCTTCCTTGCCGCCGCTTGTCTTTGGGTGCGCTGGGCCTTACCGGCCCCACCATCCCCCTTCAACCATCACCCATTTACTTCTTGGGTTCGTCGGCCACCTGCCCCGTCACACCGGGGGCCACCCAGGCCATGTTGTTCAGCTCGGCCACGGTGGCCACCTTGCCGGCCTTCACGCGCAGGATGCCGTTGCGGTCCTTGAGGGGCCCGGTGAAGGGATCGAACTTGCCGCCCCGTTCCATCTCGGCTTTCAGGGCCATCACGCGGTCATAGACGCTGATCTTCTTGCCATTCACGGTCATGGTTTTGGCCTTCAGGGCGGGAATCCACCTGGGGTTGATGGCCATGCCGTCCTGCGCGCCCAGTTCCACGCTGCCGCCCTTCAGAAGGTTCCAGTAGTCCACCTTCTGCAGGTTCTTGGTGGTATAGGTGCCGCTGCGCACCTTGGTCAGGAAGTCGATGTAGATCTTCTCCCAGTGCACCAGCTGGCCGCTGACCACGTAGTCGGGGGCAAACTTGTACATGGGCGAGTAGTGGGCAAAGCTGGGAATCTTGCGGCTGGCGGCCGTCTGCACCACGGTGGCGGTGTCCTCGGTAAAGGCCAGGGCGCCGGCCCCCTCGCTGATCAGGGCCTCGGCAGCCTCGCGGGCCTTGTTGGGGTCAAACCACGCGTTGATCCACTTCACGCTGACCGTGGCCCTGGGGTTCACGGCACGCGCGCCCAGGGCAAAAGCGCTGATGTGGCGCTTGAGTTCCGGGACCGGAAAGGCGGCCACGTAGCCCAGCTTGTCGCTCTTGCTGACCGCCGCCGCCATCAGGCCGTTCAGGTAATAGATCTGGTAGAAGTCAGCCATGTAGGTGGCCATGTTCGGCGCGCGCTTGAAGCCGCTGGCGTGGGCGAAAATGACGTTGGGGTATTTCCTGGCGGCGTCCAGCGTCTGGTCCATGAAGCCAAAGGACGTGGTGAAGATCACCTGGCACTTGTCGCGCACCAGCCGGTCAATCACCGGCGCGGCCTGACCCTCGGGCACGCTTTCCACATACTTCGTTTCCAGCCAGGGCAGAGCCTTTTCTGTTTTCTTGCGCGCCTCGTCGTGGGCGTAGCTCCAGCCGATGTCGCCCACCGGGCCCACGTAGATAAAGCAGGCTTTGAGTTTGCCCGTTTGCTGGGCCTGCGCGGCGGGGCTGGCAGCGGTGGTCATCAGGGCCAGGGTCAGGGGGGCGGCAAGCAGCAGGTGTTTCATGGGGAACCTCCGAACAAGCAGGGGCAAAGCGGCAGGGGCAGGAGAAACGCGGCCGGACGCCGGGCGAACGCTTCATTGTGCCTTCATGCCTGGGCAGATACCAGGGGCTGTCTGGCCGCCCTGATCCCCTGTTCGGTGCCCCGGGTGACGGTGGCCTGATCCAGAACACGCCACCATGCATATCGCCTGTCAGGTAGACGCCGGTGGCGCCGTTTTGCCCTGCGGTTCAGACCCAACGAGGCGGCAAGGCGCGCGGCGCCTCCCGGGCGTGCCGGGGCCCCTCAGTGCTGTTCCGGGTTGAAAAGTGCAACAGACGCGAGCCCTCTCAGGAGGCCCCCCATGACTGATCCCCACGAACCCGAGACCCCGCCCACCGAGCCCCGCCTGCTGCCCGAAGGGGCGCCCAACCCCCGCCGGGAATTTCTGCGCAGCGCGGCCCTGTTTACCGTGACGGCCGGGGCCCTGGGAGGCGGTCTGGAACTGCTGACCCGCCGCCCCGGTGCCGGCAGCGCCGAGGCGCAGGGCGCTGACCCCTTTGCCCGCCCGGCCCGGCCTCTGGGTCCCTACGACACTGCCGAGCCGGTGACGCCCTACCGGCAGGCCACCACCTACAACAACTTCTATGAACTGGGCACCGACAAGGCTGACCCGGCCCGGCTGGCCGGCAGCCTGAAGCCCCGGCCCTGGACCGTGCGCATTGACGGCGAGGTGCGCAAACCCCAGACCGTGGATATAGACACCCTGCAGTCGTGGTTTCCCCTGGAAGACCGCATCTACCGCATGCGCTGTGTGGAGGGCTGGAGCATGGTGATGCCGTGGCTGGGCTTTCCGCTGGCCGCCCTGATCCGGCGCATGGAGCCCACGGGCAAGGCGAAATATGTGCAGTTCACGGCCCTGCTGGACCCCAAGCAGCTGCCGGGTCAGCGCCAGCCCATTCTGAAATGGCCCTACGTGGAGGGGCTGCGGCTGGACGAGGCGCTGCATCCCCTGGCCTTTATGGCCGTGGGGCTGCACGGACGCGTGCTGCCCGGCCAGAACGGCGCGCCGCTGCGGCTGGCGGTGCCCTGGAAATACGGCTTCAAAAGCATCAAGAGCATCGTGCGCATTACCCTGACCGAGAAACAGCCGCAGACCACCTGGGCGCTGGCCGCCCCGCAGGAATACGGCTTTTACGCCAACGTGAACCCGGCTGTGCCGCACCCCCGCTGGAGCCAGGCCACCGAGCGGCGCATTGGTGAGCTGGGGCGGCGCAAGACCCTGCCGTTCAACGGCTACGCCGAGCAGGTGGCGGGGCTGTACCGGGGCATGGACCTGCGGAGACTGTTCTGACCCGTCCCCGCGCGCCCCTGGGGTGGCTGGTGCCGGCGGTGGTCACGGGCGGGCTGCTGCCGGCCGCCATGCTGGTGCTGGACGCCTTCACGGGTGCCCTGGGGGCCAACCCCATTCAGCGCGCCACGCAGCAAAGTGGTCTGCTGGCCCTGGCGCTGCTCCTGCTGTCGCTGGCCTGCACCCCGCTGCGGCGCCTGAGCGGCTGGACGTGGCCGGCCCGGGTGCGCAAGAGCCTGGGGCTGCTGGCCTTCGGCTACGCCGCGCTGCACCTGCTGATCTACCTGCTGGACCACGGCTTTTCCCCTGCCCAGATGGCCGAGGACGTGCTGGAGCGGCCCTTTATCACGGCGGGCTTCACGGCGCTGCTGCTGCTGGTGCCCCTGGCCCTGACCAGCACGCCCCGCGCGGTGCGGCGCCTGGGCTTTGCCCGCTGGACGCGGCTGCACCAGCTGGTGTACGTCTCGGTGGGGCTGGCCACGCTGCATTACTACTGGGGTGTGAAGCGGGACCACACGCCCCCGCTGGTGGCGGCGGCCATCCTGGCGGGCCTTTTTCTGGCGCGCTGGTGGGGGCGGCCCCGGGGGCGCGGGGCCCGGTCGTCCCGGGCTGGCCCCTGATATTCGCCCATGGGTGCGCACCTGCCCCTCCCTTCCGGCGCCCCCGGCGGTAGCATGGGCCCCGAATGATCCCCAGTGCCCTCCTGCTGACCCTGGCCCTGGGCGCCCCCACCCTGGACGTGCGGGTGAGCGCCCAGCCCGGCACCACCTTCAGCGCGCTGGCGCCCTCCACCGTGACCGTGAACGTGGGAGGCCGTGACCACGTCAGGCCCCTGCGCGGCGTGCCCGATCCCAGCACCCCGGATGCCTACACCCGGCTTTTGCCCGCCCGCCTGACCCTGCCGGCAGGCACGCGCGGCCCGGCCACGGTGCGCCTGCGCCTCTTTCTGTGCGACAAGGCGCGGGGCCTGTGCACCGTGCAGGAGCAGACCCGCCGCGTGCTGCTGACGCCGGGCCGGGCACTGGTGGTCGCCTTCAATGCGGCGCCGCAGGGCTGGCAGCCTTAGAGCCGCCTAATACGGACTGCCGTCCATTTCCGTCACATCCGGGAAAGAGCCGGATGTTCCTCCAATTTCCGGACATCCGTCTCTTTTCCTCCTCCCTCCGGTCGGAAAAATTCCGTAATATGTTCCGGAATTTTTCGGAATCCGTATAAGTCCCTCGCTGCCAAGCCCCCGATGAACCGAGCGGGCGGGGACAGCGGCGCCGCAGCGCGAGTGGTGAACACAGGGCCTCGCACCGGGCATGCAACCGTTGCTGCGCTGTCCTGAACCGTTGGCCTGGGGGAGGGGCGAGGGACTTAAGGACGTTGCCCCTCATGGTGCGAATTTTCAGGAGAGTACCGAAAAGTCTCCACTCCCGGTGCAACGTACTTTTTTCGAGACTCGCTTCGCTCGGTTGATCTAAAGATCAACAGCGAACGACTTAGCGTTCGCCGCGCACGTAGGGGCGGCCCAGGGCGGCTGGAGCGTCGCCCGCCTGACCGCGCAGGCCCGCCAGCGCCAGCACCACCAGCACCAGCACGAAGGGCATGGCGCTGAAAACCTCGGTGGGAATGGGGCTGTTGCCCTGGAGGCGAAACTGCAGGTAGTACAGCAGCCCGAAAAACAGAGCGCCCGCCACGGCCCGCAGCGGCCGCCAGCCCACAAAAATCACCAGCGCCACGGCAATCCAGCCCAGCCCGGCTGTCATGTTGTCGGCCCACGAGGAGCGGTAGGCCAGCGCCAGAAAGGCCCCGGCCAGCCCCGCCAGGGCGCCGCCGCCCAGCACTGCCAGCGTGCGCACCAGGCCCACGTTCACGCCCAGCACATCGGCCGCCGCTGGGTTCTCACCCACCGAGCGCAGCGTCAGGCCTGACCTTGTGGCCGCCAGCCAGAAGGCCAGGCCCGCCGCCAGCAGCAGGGCCGCCGCCGTGAAGGGGCTCAGGGCGAAGCCGCCCAGCGACCAGTCGGGCACCTTGTTGAACAGGGGCAGCCCCTCAAAGCGCTTGCCCAGCAGGCCCGCCGCTCCGGTGCCGATCAGGGCCAGTGCCAGGCCGCTGACAAACTGGTTGGCCCGCAGCGTCACCGTGGCCAGCGCATGCAGCGCCGAGAGCCCGGCGCCCGCTGCCATGGCCGCGCCCACCGCCAGCCACAGATTGGCGTCCGGGGCGCTGGCGGCCACCGCAAAGGCGGCCAGCGCCCCCACGGCCATCAGGCCCTCCACGCCCAGATTCACCACCCCGGCGCGTTCATTCACGATGGCGCCCAGGCAGGCGAGCAGCAGCGGCGTGCCCACCGCCAGGGCGCGGGCAAAAGCTTCAATGATCAGGGTGTCCATGGGGGGCTCCAGGTGGGGGAGTGTGGGGTGTGGGCCGTGGGAACACAGGGGGGTGCGGGGCGCAGGAGGCGGGGCGCGCAAAGAGCGGGGCTTGACAGGCCCACTGGGCCGCGTCAGGCGGTTTCACTGCCATCTGCCATCTGCCATCTGCCATCTGCCATCTGCCATCTGCCATCTGGCCACCCCACCTAAGTAGCTCGCAGTTGATCTTTAGATCAACCAAGCGGACTGGAACAGCTGCGCAGCAGAGCGAGAAGCGAAAAAAGTGCCTCGCACCGGGAATGGAAACGTTTCTGCGCCCTTCTGAAACGTTGGACTGGGGGAGGGGCGAGGCACCTATCCCCGGCCCCACACCACGCGGTGGCGCACAAAAACCTCGCCCGAGATCAGGCACAGCAGAATCACGCCGCTGAAGATGTCCACCACGCGAAACGGCAGGTTCAGGTCGATTTTCAGCAGGTCGCCGCCCGCCAGGATGACGCCCATCAGGGGCGCAGTCAGCAGGCACAGGGCGGGGTGCCCGCGCGCCAGCCACGCCACGATGACGGCGGTAAAGCCGTAGCCCAGGCTGATCTGCCCGGCTTCCAGCAGGCGGTGGTGAATGCCTGCCACCTCGCCCGCGCCAGCCAGCCCCGCCAGTCCGCCGGTCAGCAGGGCCACCAGGGTCGCTATGCGCGCCGCATTCAGGCCCGCGTAGCGCGCGGCGCCCGGGTTCTCGCCCACCACCCGCAGGGCGTAGCCGAAAGTCGAGCGCGTGAGCAGCCACTGCAGCCCCAGCGCCAGCACGATGCCCAGCCCCAGCGTGGGCCAGTGCACCTGGGTGCCGCCCAGGGTGGGCAGCCAGCCAGCCGCCGGAAAGTCGTCGGTGCGAATGTAGCCCTGCACGTTCCGGCCTTTCCAGGGCCCGGCGATCAGGTAGGTGACCAGGGCCACGGCCACGTAGTTGAGCATCAGGGTGGACAGAATCTCGTTGACGCTGGCCCGGCGCAGCGCGGCGGCCAGCAGCGCCCACAGCCCGCCGCCCAGGAACCCCGCCAGGAACATGGCCGGCAGCAGCACCACAGCGGGCAGCGGCAGAAACAGGGCCGTGCCGGCGGCAAACACCGCGCCCAGCAGCAGCTGGCCCTCGGCGCCAATGTTGAAGAACTGTGCCCGGAAGGCCAGCGCCAGCCCCGCGCCGATCAGCAGCAGGGGAATGGTCCGGCGCGCCACCTCGGCCAGCCCAATCGCGTCGCCCAGCGTGCCGCGCAGCATGGTGCTGTACACCGTGCCCGGCGCCTGCCCCGCCAGGGCAAACACCAGCGCGCACACCAGCAGCGCTGCCGTCACCGAGGCCAGCGTGACCAGCGCGGCGCGCCCCGGCGAGGGGCGGCTCAGGGGCACCAGCCTCATGCGCCCACCGCCGCGCCCGCCCCGGGCAGGCTGTGGGGGTGGGCCCCACCCATCAGCAGCCCCAGCGACTCACGGCTGACCTCGTGCACGGCAAAAGGCCCGCGCAACTCGCCGCCCACCATCACCGCCACCCGGTCCGAGAGGCTGAGCAGCTCATCCAGATCTTCACTGACCAGCAGCACCCCGGCTCCCTCCCCGGTGCGCGAGAGCAGCGTGCGGTGCACCTGATCGGTGGCGCCAATGTCCAGGCCGTACGTGGGATGCACCGCCAGAATCAGGCGGGGGGCCCCGGCCAGTTCGCGCGCCAGAATGAGCTTCTGAATGTTGCCGCCGCTGAGCAGCCGCACCGGGGTGTGCAGGCCCGGGGTGGCCACAGCGTAGGTTCCGATCTCGCGCCGCGCCCGCTCGTTGGCCGCTGCCAGGTCGCGGGCCAGCCCCCGGCTCATGGGCGGGCGGTCGTAGTCGCGCAACGACAGGTTCTCGGTGACGGTCATGCCCGGTACGGTGCCGCTGTGCAGGCGGTCTTCGGGAATGTGGGCCACGCCCGCCCGGAAGCGCTCGGCGGCGCCGCCGCCCAGGGGCTGGCCGCCGAGCGTGACGGTGCCGCTCGCCGGGTGCAGGCCGGCCAGCACCTCCACCAGTTCGCTCTGGCCGTTGCCAGCAATTCCGGCAATGCCCAGCACCTCACCCGCGCGCAGGTCAAAGGACACGCCGCGCAGCACCTCCAGGCCCCGGCCCCCAGCCGCGCGCAGCCCCTGCACGCTCAGCAGGATCGGGGCCGCGTCTGGCACCGCGCTGGCCTCCCGCTTGCGGGCGAAATCCACGCTGCGGCCCACCATCAGCTCGGCCAGGGCTTCGCGGGTGGCGCCCGCCGTGCTCTGGCCGCCCACCACCCGGCCCCGGCGCAGCACCGTCACGCGGTCGGCCACGGCCAGCACCTCGTCCAGCTTGTGAGAGATGAAAATGAGGCTGTGCCCCGAAGCGCGCAGTTCGCGCATCACCGCAAACAGGGCGTTGGCTTCCTGGGGGGTCAGCACGCTTGTGGGCTCGTCCAGAATCAGCACGCGGGCGCCGCCCAGCAGGGCGCGCAGGATTTCCACCCGCTGCTTTTCCCCGGGCGAGAGGTCGGCCACGCGCGCCGCTGGATTGACTTCCAGGCCGTAGCGCGCCGCAAGGTCCGCCACGCGCGCGGCCACCCGCCGCGCCGGAAACAGGCCGCCGCCCGCCCCCAGCGCCAGATTCTCGGCCACCGTATGCCGGGCCACCAGCAGCGGGTGCTGCGGCACCAGCCCAATGCCCAGGCGCCGCGCCTGCGCCGGGCTGCCAATCTGCACGGCGCGCCCCGCCACTTCCAGGGTGCCCTCATCGGGCTGGTACAGGCCATACAGCATGGAAATCAGGGTGCTTTTGCCCGCGCCGTTCTCACCCAGCAGGGCCAGCACCTCACCCGGGGCCACGGTCAGGTCCACACGGTCGTTGGCCACCACGCCGGGAAAGCGCTTGGTCACCCCGCGCAGGTGCAGGGCGGGCGGGCCAGGGTCAGGTGGGGGCGGGGCAGGGGGCAGGCTCACGCCCGCCATCCTGTCACAGCGGTCCTGGGCGGGTCACGTCCGGGTCAGGCAGGGGGCAGCCCCCGGGCGCCCCGTCTCAGTACACCGGGGTGCCGCTGGGGAAAGTCACCACGTCGGCCAGGCCGTCGGCGTCCAGGCGCACGATAAACCCGGCGTCCTCGCGGTAGGCCATGCCGCTGTCCACGGCCAGACACAGGCGCCCGGCGTAGGGAATGGGCGCGCCGGCGCCCAGGGTGGGGCCGTGCAGGTGTTCATCCAGCAGCACGTACACCGGCGTGTGCCCGTGCACGATGCGCTGGCCGCCAAAGGTGCTCAGCATGCGCCGGGCCTTGGTGTCGCCGCCGCCCAGCACAAAGGCAAAGCGCTCGGTAAAGGCGTTCAGAAACACGCCCCAGTCGTCGGGGTTGGCGTGGGCCAGCACGGCCTGCACGCTGGCGTTCACGTCCTCAATGGTGCCGCCCATCTTCAGGTACACCATGGAATCGGCGTGCACCAGCAGCCAGTCGCCCACCCGCAGCATGGCGGGGCGCTCGGCCAGCCAGCCCAGTTCGGCGGGTTCAATCTGGTCGGCGTCTCTGGGCTGGCCGCCGTTTTCCATCCAGTATTCACGGAACCCCAGGCGGTCGTGGGGATCGCCCTGCTTGAACACCAGCGCGGCCAGGAACATCACCTCGTGGTTGCCCAGCAGTGCGCTCACCTGCCCGCCTGCCGCGCGCGCCTGTCCCTCCAGCCCCCGGATCAGGCGGATGACCCCCACGCCGTTGGCACCCCGGTCCACGTAATCGCCCAGAAAGACGAGGTGGGTGTCGCCGCCGGTCCACTGCCCGCCAAAGTCAATCAGGCCCGCGCGCAGCAGCAGGGCGCGCACCTTGTCGTAGGCGCCGTGAATATCGCCCACCACCCACAGGGGTCTCATACGGCGCTCCCAGGGGCGCGCGGGGTCATGCCGGCCCCCCGGTCTGACCGCTTCGGTTCACGCTGAACGCCGCTCTGCACATGCCGAAGTGTACCCGCCAGGGCGCCCGGGTGTGGCGCGGCCCCCCACTTCTCCGGGCCGTTTCATGTGGGGTCGTCCGCACCGGGCTCATGGGGATCGGGGTCGCTGGCGGGGGAGCCGCCCTGCAGCGTCTCATCGGCGTCCTGGCCCTGCGGCAGCGTGCGCCACTTGGTCATGCGCTCGGTGATGTCGTCCTGAATGCGCCGGACGTTCGTTTCCAGCCCCGAACGCGCCGCGTCCAGCTGGTGGCGCAGGCGCATGATTTCTTCCACGCCCGCCAGATTCACGCCCAGTTCCTGGGTCAGGCGGCGAATCTCGCGCAGGTGTTCAATGTCGCGCTCGCTGTACAGCCGCGTCTTGCCGCTGCTGCGCCCGGGGCGGATCAGCTGCTTGCGCTCGTACAGCCGCAGGGTCTGGGGGTGCATGTCCACCAGTTCCGCCGCAATGGAAATCACGTAGACGGGGCGGTCGCGCGGGTCCAGTCGCCCGTCGGGGGCGGGCAGGGCGCCGGGGCGGGCGGCCTGCTGGCGCAACTCGCCCTCAAGGCGCTCAATCTCGGCCTCGAATTCGCCCTGCAGGTCGTCCAGCTCGTGTTGCAGGCGCATGACCTCTTCCACGCCCGCCAGATTCACGCCCAGTTCCTGGGTCAGGCGGCGAATCTCGCGCAGGTGCTCAATGTCGCGCTCGCTGTACAGCCGGGTTTTGCCACTGCTGCGCCCGGGACGAATCAGACCCTTGCGCTCGTACAGCCGCAGGGTCTGGGGGTGCATATCCACCAGTTCCGCCGCCACGGAAATCACGTATACGGGCCGATGTTTGGCGTCAGAGGGCATAACCTCCCTTGAGTATACCGGAAGCAGTGTTTTTGACAGCGCCGGCTCCCAGTGCCGGCCCCCGGCTGGACGTCCCCCTGCCCATAGCCCGTATCATCGCCCCATGACCACCGCCGACCTCAGCGCCCTGCTGAACCGTGAGCAAGCCGACGCCGAACTGTTTGACCTGCTGCGCATTCCCAGCGTCAGCGCTGACCCGACCCGGAGGGCCGAGATGGGCCAGGCCGCCGAGTTTCTGCGCGCCAAGCTCTCGGGCCTGGGCTTCAGCGCCCGCGTAGACGCCACCGCCGGGCACCCGGTCGTGTACGCCGAGCACCTCAAGGCCCCCGGCAAGCCCACGGTCCTGATTTACGGCCACTACGACGTGCAGCCCGAAGCCCCGCTGGAAGAATGGGTGACGCCCCCCTTTGAGCCGACAGTGCGCAACGGCCGTATCTACGCGCGCGGCAGCACCGATGACAAGGGCCAGGCCTATGCGCACGTCAAGGGTGCCGAGCTGCTGCTGGCCCAGGGCGAGCTGCCGGTGAACGTGAAATTCCTGCTGGAAGGCGAGGAGGAGATTGGCAGCCCCAACCTCGAAGCCTACCTGCGAGAGCACGAGGCCGAGCTGAAAGCCGACGTCATTGTCATCAGCGACGGCAGCCGCTTTGCGCCGGAGATTCCCACCATCACGTATGGGGTGCGCGGCCTGAGCTACGTGGAAATCCACGTCCAGGGCGCCAACCGCGACCTGCACAGCGGCTCTTACGGCGGCGCGGCGCCCAACCCCATCAACGCGCTGGCCGAGATTATTGCGAAGCTCAAAGACGACCAGGGCCGCGTGACCATTCCCGGCTTCTATGACGGCATTGATGAACTGACCGAGGAAGAGCGCGGGATGTGGAGCAGCCTGCCCCACAGCGACGACGAGTTTGCCGCCAGCATCGGCGTGCCCGCGCTGCCCGGCGAGGCCGGGTATTCCACCCTGGAGCGCCTGTGGGGCCGCCCCACGCTGGACGTGAACGGCATCTGGGGCGGCTACCAGGGCGAAGGCAGCAAGACCGTGATTGCCGCCAAGGCGGGCGCCAAGGTCAGCATGCGCCTGGTGCCTGGGCAGGACCCCGAGCGCATCACTCAACTCATTACGGACTACGTGCCCACCATCGCCCCAGCGGGCGTCACCGCCAAGGTGGTGCCTCATCACGGCGGACGGCCCTTCAAGTTTGACCTGAACAGTCCCTACAACCAGGCGGCCAACCGCGCCCTGAAGCGCGTCTATGGCCGCGAAGCCGTGTTCGCCCGCACCGGCGGCAGCATTCCGATTGTGGCCGCCTTTGCCGACATCCTGCGCGCACCCGTCCTGTTCGTGGATATGGGCCTGAACGAGGATGCCCCCCACAGCCCCAACGAGAGCTTTGCCGTGCAGGACTACCATAACGGCATTCTGACGAGTGCGTATCTGTTGCAGGAGTTAGGCCAGTGAGGGTTGTGGGTTGTCGGTCGTGGGCTGTGCGGGGGTTCCTACAACCGACAACCCACAGCCCACAGCCCCTGGAGCGCCCATGAACCTCGCCTTTCTCGCTTCGCACGGCGGCAGCGCGGCGCGGCACCTGACGGCGGCGTGTCGGGAGGGGCGGTTGAGCGCCACGCCCGTCGCGCTGGTCAGCAACAACAGCCGCAGCCCGGCGCTGGGGTGGGCACGCGAGGCCGGGCTGCGCACGGCGCACCTCAGCAGCGCCCGCCACCCGGACCCCGATGAGCTGGACGCGGCGATTCTGGCCTTTCTGGTGGACGCCGGGGCCGACACACTGGTCCTGAGCGGGTATATGCGGGAAATCGGCCCGCAGGTGCTGACCCACTTTGCGGGGCGGCTGCTGAACATTCACCCCAGCCTGCTGCCGCGCCACGGTGGGCGGGGCATGTACGGCGACCGCGTACACGAAAGTGTGCTCGCGTCTGGCGACACGGAAAGCGGGGCGACCGTGCATCTGGTCACGGCGGGCATTGACGAGGGGCCGATGCTGGCCCAGGCGCGTGTGCCGGTGTTGCCGGGCGATACCCTGGACACCCTGAAGGCCCGCGTGCAGGCGGTGGAAGGCGACCTGATGCTGCGCGCCGTGCAGGAGCTGGCGGCTCAGAGGGCGGCAGCGACATGAAGCGGAAGGTCTTCGACCTGCGGCCCTGGTCGCGCGCCGTGCGCAGCAGCCAGAGTGTGGTGCGGGTGCCGGGGCACGTCATCGTGGACTTCACGGCCCACGAGGTCGCAAAACCCAAGGACGTGTCCTTTGGCGACCAGACCATCCGCATTCTCGACCACGGCTTTCGCTGGGTGCGCGTTCATCCTGCGGGCAGCGGCGAAGGGCGGCCGGGCAGCGCCCTGAGCGCCATGCTGGATGAAACGGGTTTACCCCGGCAGCTGTACGTGGACCTGCACGGCGGCGAAGGGCTGGGCGAGGACGGTCTGCCCTGGCATGACGACCTCTACCTGGACGTGATTGGCAACTGGGTGGTGGGGGAGGCCGGGCACGGCACGGTGACTGAGGCGCACATCATTGACGGCGAGGATCTGGAGGAAGCGGTGGCGGCTGGCCTGGTCAGCCCCTCGCAGGCCGAGGCCACCTGGGCGCACGCCCGGGAGATTCAGGCCGGGTTGCTGGCGGGCACCTACCCGCCCCTGGCCGTGCTGCGGCGCTACCTGGAAGACCCGTATACCTGATCCAGATGCCCTCTGTTTTGTTGACACACCACGACACAGCTGCTCTGTCAACCTCACGCCCGGAAGCCGTTTTCTTCCACTCGTTCCGCCTGGAATGAATCGTTCGCAAAAGGGTTCACTCCAAGTCCGTCTGAACAGCAAAAATTCGTGGTGCCCCGTCAGAGAATCTCGTCTGCGGGGCACCCTCTGTTCAGGCCCTGGCGGTCATTCCCCAGCGCTTGAGCGTCACCACGCCAGTCACCAGGCTGACGCTGGCCAGAATCAGCCCGGAGCCTGTCAAGCTCCAGACCGTCAGCGGTTCGTTCAGCAGCCACGCGCCCCACACCAGGCCAAAAGCGGGCGAGAGGTACGTGACCATCATGGCCCTGGTCGGCCCCACGCGCTGAATCAGACCGAAGGACAGCAGGGAGGCGGCAGCCGTGGACAGTAGCGCCAGGGCCAGCACCGCCGCGATCACTGTGCCGGACGGCGCCGCCTGGGGCGGAGCAAACGGCAGCGCGGGCAGCAGCAATGCCGCTGCGCACAGCTGGCTGTACAGGGCCAGGGCCAGTGGAGACGTGCCCGTCATATGGACTTTGGTGTACACGGCCGCCACCCCGTACAGCAGCGCCCCCAGCAGTGAGGCCCCCACAGCCAGCGGCACAGCGGGCGACGCTGCGACGGGCCCCAGCCCCACCAGGACTGCCACGCCATACAGGCCCAGCAGCAGGCCTGCCCCCTGGCCCCAGGTCAGGCGTTCGCGCAGCCAGAGTGCGGCGACCAGTGCCCCGAACAGCGGCGTGGTGGCATTGAAGTAACTCGCTGCCAAGCCCCCGATCAACCGAGCGGAGCGAGTGGCGAGAAAAGTGCCTCGCACCGGGAATGGAAACGTTTCTGCGCCCTTCTGAAACGTTGGAATGGGAGGTGCGAGGCACTTGGCGTGGCGGCCAGCGACGCAGGCAGATGCACGGTGGCGCTAGCGATGAGCAGGAAGGGCAGCGCCGAGTTCAGTGCCCCAATGGCCAGGAAATGCCGCCACTGGGCGCGGAATGTGGGCACCCGGCGCGTCAGCAGGGCAAAGGCGAGCAGTGCGAGCCCCGCCAGCAGCACCCGCAATTCAATCAGCAGAACAGGGCCAAGCACCGGGGCTGCCACCCGCATCAACAGAAATGAACCGCCCCACAGGGCCGACAGCAGCAGCAGGGCGCTCAGGTCACGAACAGACACAGGGACACCTCCGCACCGGGGAAGGGCGTGTAGAGAGAGTAGGGTGGCTCAGGGGTTGGCTGCCCGCTGGCCAATGAATCGGCCGCACCAGCGATTCATTCCGGGCAGGCTTGGAGGGCGGCGCAGCAGCGCTGAGGGGCAAGATTTCCGGGAGGTCCAGCGCTTTCCAGCCCCAGGCGTCTCAGGCCACGGGGCCAGCCGCTTCCCGGTCCAGCAGGGCGCGTTTGCGGTCGGTGCCCCAGCGGTAGCCGCCCAGCGCGCCGCTGCTGCGCAGAACGCGGTGGCACGGCACCACCAGCCCCACTGGGTTGGCCGCGCACGCCTGCGCCACGGCCCGCACCGCCTGGGGCTGCCCGATTATCTGGGCCACCTGGGCATACGAGCGGGTCTGACCGTAGGGAATGGTCTTCAGCGCCGCCCAGACCCGCTGCTGAAAGGCCGTGCCTGCTGGTTCCAGGGGCAACGCCAGTTCGGGCCTGGCCCCCACAAGGTGGGTCGCCAAGGCGTCTACGTAGGGGGCCAGCGCCGCCTCATCCTGCTTGAGCGTGGCCTTCGGGTATTCGGTGCGCAATTCGGCTTCTAGAGTGCTCACCTCGCCAAACCGCACCGCCACCAGGCCCCGCTGGGTGGCCGCCACCAGCAGCGGCCCCAACACGCTCTGGGTGACGGCAAACGTGATGGTCTGCCCTTCACCTCCGGCGCGGTACTGGCCCGGTGACATGCCCAGCTGGTCGGTGGCGGGGTCATACAGGGTGCGTGGTGAGGCGTGGCCGCCGTCATACAGCGCCGCCGTCACGCTGGCCCCCGCCTGCAGGTGCGCCTTGGTGCGCGCCGCGCGCTGGGCGATGGCGTACTGCTTGAGACTGACGCCGGTGGCGGCTTTAAACACCCGTTGCAGGTGAAACGGGCTGAGGCCCACGGCGGCGGCCAACCCTACCAGCGAGGGGGTGGGTTCAGCCGTGTCCAGCAGATGTTGCGCGTGGGCCACCGCCTGCTGCGCCGCGCTGATGTGCGCCGGGGTGCACCGGCGACAGGCCCGGAATCCAGCGGCGGCCGCATCCTCCAGTGAGGGGAAGATGGCGACGTTCTCGCGTTTGGGTCGTCGTGACGGGCACGATGGCCGGCAGAAAATACCTGTCGAGCGCACGCCGTAATAAAACTGGCCGTCGTGCGCGGCGCTGCGGCTCTGCACCGCCTGCCACTGCAGATCGGTTGGGGCGTTGGTATGGGTCATGGGGGCTCCTTCCTTTGGCCGCAGCGTAGCGGGAGCGGCCCAGCGCGGGCTATCCGTTTCTTGCGTTCAAAGTGGCTGCGCCCAGGGCACGCGGGCCCTATACTTGAACCGAGTTCAAAAACCCGTACTCCCCCCAGGAGGTTTTCCCATGACCCAAGCTGCCACCCTGCCCGCCTTTGCCGCTGCCGCCGTGAAAAAAGCCCTGCACGACATTCCCATGAACGCCACTGTGGGCGTGCAGATTACCGAGGTCGGCGTGGGCTGGGCCACCGGCCAGGCGCCCGACACGGCGCCCTTTCGCAACCACCTGGGCACCATTCATGCGGGCGCGCAGTTTCTGCTGGCCGAGGCGGTCAGTGGCGCGGCCTTCGCGGGCGCCTTTGCCGCGCAGCTGATGTCGGCGGTGCCCCTCATCGAGAAGCTGGAAACCCATTACGTGAACCGCGCGCAGGGCGATGTGCGTGCCCGCGCCGAGGCCGCTGACGCGGGCGCCATTGCCCAGGCCCACGCCGACTTTGCCCGTGACGGCAAGGCCCGGCTGGTGCTGAATGTCAGCGTGCAGGACGGTGAGGACAAGGAAGTCATGCGCGCCGTGGCCCACTGGTACATTCGCGCCCGGCCGCAGTAAGGGGAGTGGGCGTGGGGAAAGGGTCTGCGCCCTCTTCTGCCCGCCTCAAGCATGCTCGCCTGGGCGCCCCGCCGCCAATTCGTATTAGCCTGCGCGCATGTCTGTGCTGCTGCTGGATCATGTTGCCATTGCCACTCCCGATCTGGACACCGGCGCCGCGCCGTATGTGGCGCTGGGCATAAAGGTTGAAGGACCGGATGAAGAGGTGCCGGGCCAGGGCGTGCGCGTGCGGGCCTATGTGGTGGGGGACACCCTGATTGAGCTGCTCTCGCCCACCCGGCCCGACAGCCCTATTGCCACTTTCCTGGAGAAAAGGGGCCCGGGCCTGCATCACACCGCCTACCGCGTGGCTGACCTGGACGCCGAGATGGCGCGCCTGACTGCCGAGGGCGCACGCTTTCTGCAAGCGGCCCCGGTGCCAGGCCGCGCCGGGTCGCGCGTGGCGTTCCTGCACCCCAGATGGGGCCAGGGCACCCTGATTGAGCTGGTGGAACATCCGCAGGGCGGGAGGCACGATTGAGCCGCCCCCGGCCCCTGTGGTGGGTGCCCGCGCTGGGCCTGATGGCGGCCATCTGGTATTTCAGCGGGCAGCCGCAGACGCCGGGGCCCCGGCTGGTGCATCCCCTGGACTGGGGCGCGCATTTTCTGACCTACCTGGCGCTGGGCTTCTGCCTGACGCGGGCCACCGGGCGCCGGGGGGTCGCCCTGGTGCTGGCCGCCTGGTTTGGCGCGCTGGACGAGGTGCATCAGGCGTTTGTGCCGCCCCGGGAGGCCGGGGTCACCGACTGGCTGTTTGATGTGGCCGGGGCGTGGCTGGGGGGCCGGGTGGCGGCGCCGGCAAGTAGGGGCGAGGAAGAGAACGCGGGGGCCCCGGCGACTCCGCGTGGTTAGGAGCGGCGCTCAGGGTCTGCTGGGAAGCCGCAGCGCTTCCTGGACCCGCCTCCTGAGCTGTTCTGCATTGAACTGGGCCACGCGGGCTTGCCAGTCCTGGGGGCGCCTCAGCAACCCTCTTTCCATCTGCAGCAGATCAAGGCGCTGCTGCGCTCCACGCTGAACGTCCGCCAGGGCCTGGGCCTGGGTGTGAAGGGCAGGCAGATGGCCCGCGTCCCGCAGCTGCCGCGCGGTTTCCAGCAGTTTTTCCTGCGCCGCCGCCCACTCGTCCAGCTGGCGGCGGGTGAGGTTCAGTCCGCCGTGTTCATCGGCCATCTCGTCGTCAGAGGCGAGGAAAGGTTCAAGGAGCGGCAGGTCCAGCGGTGTGCCGGTGTGCTCCCAGACGTCGTGCAGGGCGCGCAGCTGGTTGTAGACCTCTAAGTCCTCCTCGCCTGTGATGCTGTCAAGCTGCGCCAGCGTCCACTTCAGCCGCACCACCTGCCACTCCCTGAGGGCAAAAAATTCAGGCCAGTCTTCCCGGTCGGCCAGGCGCTGTAAGGTGGCCTGCAGGTCTGCCCTGGGGGTCTGTGGGTGGCCGGAGATCAGCTCGGACACCAGCATCAACTCCTCGCCAGTCGCCAGGAGCAGGCGCTCCTGTGCAAAGGCTTGCAGCTCTGGCGTGCTCAGCCAGTGGTCGGGCCAGCCCCTGAGCAGGGCGGACCAGCTCAGGGTGTGCGGCAGCAGCTTCATCGCCCCAGCATAGGGCCCGTGGCCAGCCGCCCCGGCTCCCTACAGTCCACACCCTGCACCCCCTTTCACCTCTCCTGAAGCCTGAGCGCAGGGTTGCAGTTTTGTCAGACCCTGCCCGCTACGCTGCGGGCCTATGACCACCCTGCCTCTGGCCCCGCCCGCGCCTGCCCGCCACGCGGCGGCGCTGCAGGCCGCCCTGACCCAGCTTGAAGGCGTGATTCTGGGCAAGGGCCCCCAGATTCGCCTGGCCCTGAGCTGCCTGCTGGCGCGCGGCCACCTGCTGATCGAGGACCAGCCCGGGGTGGGCAAGACCACGCTGGCCCAGGCGCTGGCGCGCACCTGCGGCCTGCACTTTCGCCGGGTGCAGTTCACGGCTGACCTGCTGCCCGCCGACCTGACCGGCGTGTCGGTGTGGGACGCGCCCAGTGCGTCGTTCCGCTTTATCGAGGGGCCGGTGTTCAGCGAACTGCTGCTGGCCGACGAGATCAACCGCGCCACCCCCCGCACCCAGGGAGCGCTGCTGGAAGCCATGGAGGAACGTCAGGTCTCGGAAGGCGGCGTGACCCGGCCCCTGCCGCAGCCCTTTTTCGTGATTGCCACCCAGAACCCGGCCGCCTTTGTGGGCACCAGTCCGCTGCCCGAAGCACAACTGGACCGCTTTCTGATGACCGTGACCCTGGGCTACCCGGACGTGCGCGCCGAGCGGCTGCTGCTGGAAACCGGCGGGCGCAGCCTCGCCGTGCGCGATCTGCCGGCCGTGCTCAGCGCGCCCGTGCTGCTGGCCATGCAGGCCGAGGTGGACCGGGTTCACGCGGCGGGCCCGCTGCTGGATTACCTGCAGGTGCTGGCCCGCGCCACCCGCGAGCACCCGGCGCTGGCCGGCGGCCTGAGCCCGCGCGGCCTGCTGGCGCTGCTGGCGGCGGCCAGAGGGTGGGCGTATCTGGCCGGGCGCAGCATGGTGCTGCCCGAGGACGTGCAGGCAGTCTTTGTGCCGCTGGCCGCCCACCGCCTGACCCTGCGCGATCCGGCCACGCCGCTGCCCCGCGTGCTGGAGCGGCTGCTGGCCGACACGCCCATTCCTTGAAGGGCCCCGCCGTGGCTGCCCCGCCCCTGACCCTGCGGCCCACCGGCTTTGGCGTGGCCTTTTTGCTGGTCATTCTGCTCACCCTGATCGGCTGCGTGAACTATGGCCTGAGCCTGGGCTACGGCCTGACCTTTCTGCTGGGCGGCGTGTGGGTCATGAGCGCCACCCAGGCCCTGCGCGCCGCGCGTGGCGTGGCCCTCACCCTGCACCCGCCGCCCAGCGCCACCGCCGGGGGCGAGGTTGCCGTGCAGGTGACGGTCAGTGGCGGCGGCGACGGCGCCCTGGGCCTGAGCCTGCGCGGCGGGCAGCAGCGTGCGGCAGGCACCTGGGCCCTGGTGGGGGAGGCGGGGCCCCTCACGCTGGCCCTGCCCACCCCGCGCCGGGGCCCACTGACCGTGAGCGCCGCCGCGCAGGTGTATGACCGCCTGGGGCTCTGGCGCGTGCCGCTGCCGGCTCCCGCGCCCCTGACCCTGCTGGTCCACCCGGCCCCCGAGGTGGGGGCCCCGCCCGCCCCGGCGCGCACCCTGCCCGGGGCAGGCGAGGGCGGAGGCCGCACGAAGGGCGACGAGGAGTTTGCGGGGCTGCGGCCCTACGCCCCGGGCGACTCGCCCCGGCAGGTGTCGTGGCGGCACGTGGCGCGCACCGGCGCCCTGCTGACCCGTGAAACCGACGCCGCGCAGGGCCGCGCCCGCCTGCTGGACTGGGCCGACACGGCCGGCCCCCCCGAAGCCCGGCTGTCGCGCCTGAGCGCCTGGGTGGCGGAACTGGGGCGCCAGGGCGTGCCGTTTGCCCTGCAACTGCCGGGGGCCCAGCTGCCTGCGGGCCAGGGCGAGGCCCACGCCCTGGCGGCCGGGCGCACCCTGGCCCTGCACGCCCCGCTGCCCGCCGAAGAGCCGGCCAAGGCGGCCCCCACCCCCGGGGCCCCCAGCCCGGCCGCCCTGCGCGGCACCCTGCTGGCCCTGGCCCTGACCCTGGCCCCCACCGCCCTGCGCGCGCCCGTGTGGCTGAGCGCGGTGGTCGCGGCCCTGCTGCTGCACGCCGCATGGCGCACCCGCCCGGCCGCGCCCCGGCCGCCCCTGCCCACCTGGGTGCTGGGGCTGCTGGCCGTGGGCGGCGGCGCGGCCCTGAACGCCGTGTACGGCACCCTGCTGGGGCGCGACGCGGGCACCGCCTTTCTGGCCTTGTTGCTGGCCCTGAAAGTGGCCGAGAGCCGCACCCGCCGCGACGGCCAGCTGCTGGTGCTGCTGGGGCTGTTTACCACCAGCACGCACTATTTCTTCAGCCAGGGGCCGCTGACAGCCGCGCACACCGTGCTGTCGGCGGCGCTGCTGCTGGCCGCGGTGCCCGCGTGGCGCGTGCCCGGCGCGGGGCGGGGCCGCCTGGGGCTGGACCGCGCCGCCCTGGGCCGGGCCACCACCCTGCTGGGGCTGGCCGCGCCGCTGGCCCTGGCCCTGTTCGTGCTGTTTCCGCGCCCCGAAGCGCCGCTGTGGCAGTTGCCGGTGCAGGGACAGGCGGTGTCCGGCCTGTCCAGCGAGATCCGCGCCGGCGAGTTCAGCAACCTGGCCCAGAGTGACGCTGTGGCCTTTCGCGCCGACTTTGACGGGGCCCCGCCCCCGCAGCAGGCCCTGTACTGGCGCGGCCCCGTTTACGAAGCCTATGACGGCCAGACGTGGCGGCAGGTGCGCGGCGGCCGGATCAGCCCCAGCGTGGAGCCCACCGGCCCGGCGCAGCGCTACACCCTGACCCTGGAACCCAGCGGCACGCCGTGGCTGCTGGCGCTGGATGTGCCCACCCGCGTGCCGGACGGGGCCTTTTTATCCACTGCCTTTCAGGCCGTAACTTTTCGCCCGGTCACCGCCCGGCGGCGCCTGGACCTGGAAAGCCGACCGGCCCGTCTGGGCCGCCAGGAAGACGCCGAGCGGCTGAACTTCAACCTCTTTCTGCCCCAGGCCCAGAGCCCGCGCGCGGCGGCGCTGGGCCGCTCCTGGCAGGGGCTGGCCCCCGGGGCGCGGGTGCAGGCAGGCCTGAAGTACCTGCGTGAGGGGGGCTTTACCTATACCCTCTCGCCGCCCACACTGCCCGCCCAGGACCGCATAGACGCCTTTTTGTTCAGTGCCCGCACCGGCTTTTGCGAGCACTACGCCAGCGCCTTTGCCTTTCTCATGCGCGCCGCTGGCCTGAGTGCCCGCGTGGTGGGCGGCTACCAGGGCGGCGAACTGAACCCCCAGGGCGACTACCTGATCGTGCGCCAGCGCGACGCCCACGCCTGGACCGAGGTGTGGCTGCCCGCTCAGGGCTGGGTGCGCGTGGACCCCACGGCGGCCATTGCCCCGGCGCGGGTGCAGGCCGGGCTGCAGACAGCCCTGACCCGCCCGGACGCCACCACGCCGCTGGCCCCCAGCGCCCTGTCGCGGCTGCGGCTGCGCCTGGACGCCCTGCAGAACCGCTGGAACGAACTCGTGGTGGACTACGACGGCGAGCGGCAGGCTGGCCTGCTGGCCCGCGCCGGCCTGGGGGGGGTGGGCCAGCCTGCCTACCTGCTGCTGCTGCCGGTGGTGGTGGCCCTGACCCTGCTGCCGGCCCTGGCCCTGCTGCGCCGCCGCGCCGCGCCGGCGGACCCGGCCGCCCGCCTGCTGCACGACCTGACCGGCCGCGCCGGCCTGCCCCGGGCGCCGGGCGAGACGGCCGCCGCCTACGTGGCCCGCTTAAGTGCCCTGGCCCCCGAACAGGCGCCCGCCCTGCAGGCCGTGTTGCGGGCCTACCACGCCGCGCGCTACGCCCCGGGCGACCCCGCAGGCCCCCTGGCCGAGTTGCGCGCAGCCGTGCGCCGGGTGCGTCGCCTGGGCCAGGGGCGCCGGTAGGGCCTGGGCACTCTTCAGGGTGTTCACCCCTGACTTTGCGCCGGGCCTCCCGCTTGTAGGCCCACCACTGCCGAAAGGGCGCCGGGCCCTGTTGGGTGGGCCGCGCCTCCCGTAGCATGGAGCCGTGAACGTGCAGCGACTTGCCCTGACCTTCATTGCCGGGTGCTCGGCCGCCCTGATCGCCTACGGCGCCGTCTTTGTGCGCGGCGACCTGGGGGGCGTGTTCGCCTACCTGCGGGCGCGCGGGGCTCTGCGGCGCCTGCGCGAGAGCGGCACCCAGGCACAGACCGAAGAGGCCCAGCGCCAGTTGCAGGCCCTGGGGCGGCAGGTGGGTGACCCGGCCCTGGCCGAGAGCCTGATTCCCCTGGCGCTGCTCATCGGGCTGGTCGTGGGGGTCCTGGTGTGGCGCAGCTTTGGCCGCCGCCTCAGCGCCACCCCGCGCCTGGACGTGCAGGAGCGCATGGTGTACCGGCTGGCCCACCGCCGGGGCGGGCGTTTTACCCTGGACGACCTGCGCGCCGGCAGCCCCCTGAACGAGGCCCAGGCCCAGGCCGTGACCGCGCGCATGCTGGACCTGGGGCGACTGGTGCGCGACGGCGACGCCTTTCGCCTCGCCTGAGGCCCGCCCATGACCCCGGACCTGCTGGCCACCCTGCTGGACGCCGCCAACCACGCCCCCACCCACAGCGTGCGCGCGGCGCTGGTGCGGGTGGACGGCCAGCCGCATCCCCGGGTGGCTGCGCTGAGCGCCCACCTGCGCGCCGTGAAATACGACGGCTGGGCGCGTGTGGCCGCCGTGGGTGGCCCGGTCCCCCCGGAAGACGCGGGCCTCACGCGCCTGATGGCCTGGGAGGTGGCTGCCGCCCGCGCCCTGCCCCCCGAACTTCTTCTGCGCGCGCTGGTGCCCGCTGGCCCCACCGTGCAGGACGCCCTCATGGCCCTGGCCCGCCACACGGTGTGGCACGCCGGGCAGATCGCCGCCCTGGCCCGCCGCCCCCTCGTGGTCTGAGATGCCCCCAGATCGCCCCTTTCTGACCGACCCCAGTCCGGACGGCGTGGCCCCGGCCGGCGCAGCGCCGCCCGCGCTGTTCGATCTGGCAGTCAACCGCGCCTGGGCGGCGCTGCGGGGCCTGCGTCCGGCCCAGCCTGGCGCCGCGCTGGGGGCGTGGCACGCCCGCACCCGTTTTGCCCGCCGCGTGCCCCTGGCCGCCGTGGAAGCGGCGCTGGCCGCCCGCCCCCCGGGGGGCGAGTGGCACTGGACCGGCGGCGAACAGGGCGCCTGGGTGCCGGGCCGCGCGCCGTTTCCCTGAGGGGGCTCAGGTCCCCTCACCCAGGGCAAGGGCTTCGGCCGCCACCCGCACAGCCCGCACAATCTCGGCGTCGGGCAGGTAGGGCAGGGGCGGGCGGTCCTCCGGCCACGCCAGGGCCACGGCCGGGTTGGCCGGCACATGCACAAACGCGCACGGAATCCCTCCGCGCCCGCCTGTCGCCAGATGGTGCAGCGCGCGGTACAGCACAAAGTTGCACACGTACAGGCCCGCCGTGTTGGAGATGTGGCCCGGAATGCCGGCTGCGCGCCACGCGGCCAGGGTGGCGCGCAGCGGCCATGTGCTCAGATAGGCGGCGGGCGCCCCGGCGGGCCCGGCCGGCTGGTCACGGTAGGTGTGCCCGGCGTTGTCGGGAATGGCGAAATCCATGACGTTCACCGCCACCCGTTCCAGGGTCACCTGGGGCCGCCCGGCCGCCAGCCCGGTCAGCAGCACGGCCTGGGGGCGCACGCGGTCCAGCAGGCCGGCCACCTGCGCGCCGGCCGCGTGTGGCTCGACCGGCAACAGCGCCGATTCAATGCGATAGCTGCCCACCTGAAGGCCATGCAGCTCACGCGCCGCGCGGGCACTGGGGTTGTCCGGGTGGGTGTGAAAGGGCTCAAAGCCCGTCAGCAAAAGGGTGGGCACAGCCGGAGGATAGCGGGCTGTCCGGGGTGCAGGGTACGCTCGGGGCATGAACCATCTGCTGGCCCTCGCCCTGGCCGTCCTGGCGCCGTCTGCCCTGGCCGCGCCAGTCACGCAGTATGCCCTGCTCAAGGCCGCGAAGGTGCAGGGGGGCCTGATGACCATGACCCTGGACTACATCGAGGTGTTCTCCGGTGCCCCAGAGGACGCCGCCCGCGCCGTGAGGCTGGGGTACTACCCGGATACCCGCGCCTTTCAGGCCGCCCTGCCGCCCAGCGGCCTGCTGACCCGCAACGTGAACCCGCAGCTGCGCACCCTGAAGACCGATGCCCGCACCGTCTTCGAGCTGTCCTGCGCCGAGAAGCCCGGGGTGGACACCGCCAACATTGTCCCCAAGCCGGTATCGCTGACGCGCTTTGTGGCGTCGTGGAAGGGTCAGCCCGGCGCCTGCTGGCCCTTTGCCGGCGAGGTGGTGCGCCTGCGCCTGGACGGCACACGGGTGCTGAAGGTCAGCCAGGTGTACTTTCCCTGATCGTCTGCGCCCTGACCGTCTGCGGCCCCTGACCGTCCCCTGCGCCGCAGTTGTGCGCCCACCGGCAGGGCTATGCTGCCCCCATGCCGGAACTGCCGGAAGTGGAAACCACCCGCCGCAAGATCGAGCCGCTGCTGTCGGGCCGCACGATTCTGGAGGTGCTGCATGACGCCCCGCACCGCTACCGCGATACCCACCGGGCCAGCGGGCGCCGCATTGCGGGCCTCAGCCGCCGGGGCAAGTACCTGCTGCTGCATCTGGTCGAGCAGAGTGCCGCCCACGACGACGCCCACGACCTCGAACTGCTGGTGCATCTGGGGATGACCGGGGGCTTTCGCCTGGAACGGGGGCCGCACACCCGCGTGACCCTGCGCACCGACAGCGGCGAGCTGTATTTCGACGATCCGCGCCGCTTCGGCAAGATGGCGGTGGTGCCGGCCGGGCAGTACGCCGGGCACCCCACCCTGCTGGCCATGGGCCCCGAACCGCTCTCGGACGACTTCCGGGAAGAGGACTTTGCCCGGCTGGCGGCGACCTGTGGCCCGGTGAAACCCTGGCTGCTGTCCCAGAAACCCGTGAGCGGCGTGGGCAACATCTACGCCGATGAAAGCCTGTGGGCCGCGCAGCTGCATCCCGCCCAGACCCGCCTGACCCGCGAGGAAGCCGGGCGCCTGTTCCACGCCGTGCGCGAGGTGATGGGCCGCGCGGTGGCGGCCGGCGGCAGCAGCCTGGGCGACGGCGCCGGCAACTACCGCCAGCACGACGGCGAGCCGGGTGAGTTTCAGCGCCAGCACCACGCCTATGGCCGGGGGGGCCAGCCGTGCGACCGCTGTGGCGCCAGCATCGAGAAAATCGTACTGGGCGGGCGCGGCACCCACTTCTGCCCGGTCTGTCAGCCTCTGCGCCCCCGCCCGGAGAAGCTGTGACCGATCTGACCGGTCTGCGGCTGTCCTACACCCGCGCCGCGCTGCGCCGCACCGACCTGAACCCCAGTCCCCTGCCCCAGTTCCAGGCGTGGCTGCAAGAGGCCCTGGACGCCGGCCTGCGCGAGCCCTACGCCCTGAGCCTCGCCACCGCCGACGCAGCCGGGCGGCCCAGTGTGCGCACCGTGCTGCTGCGCGGCGCCGGCGAAGAGGGCCTGACCTTCTACACCAATTTCGAGTCGCACAAGGGCCGCGACCTGGGGGCCAATCCGCAGGCTGAACTCCTGTTTCACTGGGCCGAGCACGAGCGGCAGGTGCGCGCCTATGGCCCGGTCACGCGCGTGCCGGACAGCGAAGCCGACGCCTATTTTCACGCCCGCCCCCGCGAGAGCCAGCTGGCCGCCCACGCCAGCGCCCCGCAAAGTGCGCCCGTGGCCAGCCGTGAGGCGCTGGACGCCACCTTCGCGGCGCTGCACGCGCGGTATCCCGGCGCTGCGCCGGTGCCCCGCCCGGCCTTCTGGGGGGGCTTGCGGGTGCAGGTGCAGGAGTGGGAATTCTGGCAGGGCCGCGCCAACCGGCTGCACGACCGCTTTCGCTACGCCCGGCAGGCTGAGGGGGGTGGCTGGGCCATCACGCGCCTGCTGCCCTAAGTCGCTCGCTGTTGATCTTTAGATCAACCGAGCGGAGCGAGTATCGAAAAAAGGACGTTGCACTGGGAGTGGAGACTTTGCGGTGCTCTCCTGCAAAGTCGTAACGTGAGGTGCAACGTCCTTAGAAGCACGTGGGCCCCCCGGGGCCCGGCCGCAGCTGGATGCCGGGCGCCCGCCAGGACGCGGTAGCATGGGCCCATGCCGCTGCAGGTCGTGGAATCCAGCGTTCGGGCCCGGACCGGGCAGCCGGAAGACGGCGCCGATCTGCTGGTGGTCACGCCCCACCACGTCGCCGTGGTGGCGGGCCTGAGTTTTGGGGCCACCACCGGGGGTGCGCGCCCCCACGACCTGCCCCCGGCCCGGTTTGCCGCCGGGGTGGGGGCCGCTGCCCTGCGCGACCTGCCCCCCACCGCCGACCTGCGCGACGCCGCCGACCGCCTGACCCGCGCCCTGGAGCAGGCGGTCGGCCGCCTGTCTGGGGCGGGGGCACGCCTGCAGGTGGCCTGCGCCGTGGCGGCTGTCAGCAGCGCCCGGCGTGAGGTCTGGCAGCTGGGGGCGGTGGGGGTGCACTGGGACGGCGGCACCGGGGCCCAGGCGCCCCACGGCCTGCCCAGTCTGCTGCCCTCATTGGCGGCGGCGGCCCAGGCACGCGCGGTGTTTTTGCACGCGCTGCTGGCGCGCGGCGAGGCCCACCACACCCCGGCCGCCCTGCGCCGCGACGACCCGGCCCAGCCCACCCTGGCCCCGCTGCTGGCGGCGCACGCGGCGCTGGCCAACACCACCGGCCCCTTCGGTTACGGCCTGGTGAATGGCCGCCCGGTCCCCGACGAGCATCTGCGCGTCTTTGTGCTGCCCTCCGGCCCGCGCGAGGTCTGTCTGGCCAGCGGCGGCTACCCGGCAGTGCTGCCCACCCTGGCGGCCAGTGAGCGCCATCTCGACGACCTGCTGGCCGCCGACCCGCTGCTGATCACGCGCTTTCCCTATGTGCGGCCCCATCGCCCCGGGCAGGACGGGTATGCCGACCGCGCCTATGTGCGCGTGCGCGTCTGGTAGAAGCGGCCCGGGCCTTGCCCCCCACGCAGGAACACCCGCTTTGTGGGCCACCACGCCGTTGCCCCGGGCCAGGGCGGGCCATGCTGACGCACATGAGCAACCTGTACACCGCCCACGCCGCCGCCACCGGAGGCCGCGCCGGCACCGTCCGCAGCGATGACGGCCGCCTGAACCTGACCCTGAGTGTGCCCGCCGGAATGGGCGGCGACGACGGCCCCGGCACCAACCCCGAGCAGCTGTTTGCGGCGGGCTACGCGGCCTGCTTCCTGGGCGCCCTGGGCGTGATCGCCCGGCGTCAGAAACTGGACCTGGACCCTGCCAGCACCGTCAGCGCCCAGGTGGGTCTGCGCCGCGAGGGCCTGAGCTTTGCGCTGGACGTGGAACTCCAGGGCCACTTTCCCGGCCTGAGCCCAGAGCAGGCCCAGGCCCTGATGCACGCCGCCCACGAGGTCTGCCCCTACAGCGTGGCGACCAGGGGGAATGTGGATGTGCGCCTGACCGTGCGCTGAGGCAGGAAGAAAGAAGTTTCTGCCGCTGGTGGCAGATTTGGGGTGAGCACGCGGCTGAACAGTGTGGCTCACCCTTCTCTGTCACCCATGCCTGGGCTGTGTGCAAGGAGCTGTTCTGTATCTCGACTGAGCGCAGGTGGTCGAAGCCAGCCAGAAATCTTTCTGGGCCTTCGGCCGAGAGAGGCCCAGGGCTGACTGATACGGACTGCCGTCCATTTCCGTAACATCCGGGAAGAAGGGCGATGTTCCCCGCCTTCGGCGCTGTGCCAGTCCAATTCCCGGAAATCCGCATTTATTCCTGCGCCCTCCGGTCGGAACAATTTCGTCATGTGTGACGAAATTTCTCGGAACTCGTATCAGTTTCAAAAGGTGCCGTGACCGGTGACGGCGTGGTGTCGACCGAAGGGACGCGCAGAGCGGCGCAGCAGGGTAGGAAAGGCGACGGGTTGCTGCGAATGGGGCTGGAAATGCGCCGAGGGTGGGGAAGGCCAGGTCTGTTCTAGATGGTCCGGGCATGGTCGGCCACGCCAGCTTTGCCTGGGCCGTAGTCCCAGTCGGGCGAGCTGTCCTCCTGTCCTTCCTTTAGCTGCGCGGGTCCAGGCGGGTGCCGCTGAATTCCTCGCCCAGCAGGTTCTGGCGCTCTTCAGGCGTCAGGGCCACCATCACCTGCCGCAGCACCACGTCCACGGCCTGTTCGGCGCTCTCGTCCAGGGTCAGGCCGTCCAGCAGCGGCACGCCCTGCGCGCGGGCCAGGGCTTCAAGCTCGTCCTGCATGGCGCGGATTTCATCGAAATAGGCCATGTAGCGGTGCATGGGGCGGCTGGCGGCCGTTTCCAGGTCGCGGCTTTCAAAGTGGCGGCGGTGCTCGGCCGGGTCAGGCAGCGTGACCAGCATGGGCACCATCAGCGCGCCCGCAAAGGCCTCGGCGCGCAGGTAGCCCGGCACCAGATGCACGCCTTCAAGCACCAGACTGCTGCCCTCCTGCACGCTGCGCTCTACCACCGCGCCCAGGCCCACGCTCACCTGTCCCACCTGATCGCGGAAGCCCGCCAGCAGCGCCTCGCGCGTGGGCCGCTCGGGGCGCTCGGCGCCGGGGGGCAGCAGCGCCTCCCAGGCGTTGAAGGTGCTGGCGTGCAGGGTGGGCACCAGGGCCGGCGAGACCATCGCCCGCATGACCTCACGGATGGAATCGGTGCTCACCACCCGCGCAATGCCCAGGCGGTAGGCAATCTCGGCGGCCAGGAAACTCTTGCCGGTGCCCGACACGCCGCCCAGCAGCACAATAACCGGGCGGGGCGGGCGGCGAATCACCCGCAGCAGGCGGTAGCGCGCGCTCACGTCCGGGCCCACCTCGTCGCGCAGCAGGGCTTCCACCTTGGCCTGAATGGCCTGCCGGGTCACCACCCGGTCCTCGCGCCCGCGCAGGTCGCGCTGGGTCACGCGCGCCACCTTGCGGGCCACATCCGGCGTGACCCCGGCGGCCAGCATGGACTGCACCAGAATGCCCTTGGAAAAGGGGCCGGGCACCGTGCTGCCCTCGCCAATCACGCCCAGTTTGCCCCGGTTGTGGCGCAGGTAGCGGTAGGTCAGGCGCAGGTGTTCGCCGTAGCGCTCGGCCAGGGCCTGTTCGGTGAGGTTGTCAATCTCCTCGGCGCTGAGGCGGCGCACGCCGCGCTGGCGCAGGCCGATGTCCACCACGCTGGCCGTGGCGTAGGCGTCTTTGCTGGACAGCCCCGTGTCTTCCAGGGTACGGGCCAGCACGCCCCGGCTAAAGGGCAGCTCGCCCTTCTTGGCCGCCACCAGAATGTCGGTAAAGGCGGGCGTCTGCGCCTGGGCGGCCTGGGCCACCTCTGGGCCCAGCACGTCGCGGGCCACCTCCACCATCAGGGCCTGCAACTCGGCCGGGCTGACCACCGTGCGCCGCGCCAGGCGCAACTGCTGCTCGATGCGCCGGGCGGCGGCGGCGGCCTGCGCGCCGTCGGCCCCGGCGTTGACCAGCGACTCCACCAGCAGGCCCCGGCTGAACGGAAAGGCGTGGCGCGCGGTGCCAATCCGCAGTTCGGGCTGGGTCACGGCGAAGGAATGGGGGAGAGGGACGCAGAGCGATTCACCCGGGCAGTGTACTCCCCCGGTCCGGCGCGGCCGAAGGCCCAGGGTATGGTGTGGCCGGGGGCCGTCCAGAACGGCGCGGCTGGGGGCACAGTGACCCCCAGCCGCGCCAGAGAAAAGCAGTACCCGGGCCTAGCCCGCTTGGGCTCAGCTTCGCCCCTCGCGCTTGATCGCGCCTTCGAGCAGCAGCCCCAGGGCCAGACGCATCTCCTCACGCAGGGGGCGCTCGGTGCCGTAGGCACTCCAGCGCAGCGCCACCATCAGGTAGGTGTCGGCAATCAGATTGCTGATGCGCTGCAGGCTCAGGTCGGTGCGCATCTGCCCGGCGTGGTGCAGGGGGCGCAGAATCAGTTCAATGACCTTGCTCAGCGGCAGGGCTTGGTACGCGGTGCGGGCCCGCTCGGGGTTGGGGTTCATCACCTCATAGGCCAGCGGCGGAAACAGGTCGCGCTCGCGGGTGTTTTCCTCGGCCAGCCGGTCCCAGATCTCGTACAGCACCGTCAGGGGCGGCGCGCCCTCGTGCAGGCGGGACTCGGCGTGGTCACGCAGGCGGTTCATGACCTCGCTGCCGTAGTCCAGCAGCACCGCTTCTTTGTAGGGGTAATAGTTGAAAAAAGTGCCGCGCGACACGTTGCTGGCCCGGGCAATATCCGTGGCGGTGGTGGTCTGGAACCCGCCGCGCTTGAACAGGTCAATGGCAACCGAATAGATGCGGGCGCGGCGGCGCTCCTTCTGGCGTTCGCGCAGCGAGGTGGAATCCATGATTCCCCAAGGTATAGCGTGCCAGGTTCAAAATTGCACCCTGTTCAAACAGGGGGGGCCAAAGGGCGCTGCAGGCGGCTCTGGTACGCTGTGGCCCATATGACCGTCATCCTGGGCATAGACATTGGTGGCAGTGGCATCAAGGGCGCGCCCGTGGATACGGCCACGGGTCAGCTGGTGGCCGAGCGCCGCCGCATTCCCACCCCGGAAGGCGCCGCGCCGGAAGCGGTGAAGGCCGTGGTGGCGGAACTGGTGGCCCATTTTGGGTTGCCGGGGCCTGTGGGCGTCACCTTCCCCGGCATCGTGCAGCGCGGGCACACGCTGTCGGCGGCCAACGTTCACGCCGACTGGATTGGCCTGAATGCCGACGACCTGCTGACCCAGGCCACTGACCACGACGTGTTTCTGATCAACGACGCCGACGCCGCTGGGCTGGCCGAGGCCCGCTTTGGAGCGGGCGCCGGGCAGACAGGCACCGTGCTCGTGCTGACCTTCGGCACCGGCATTGGCAGCGCCCTGATTCATGGTGGCGTGCTGGTGCCCAACACCGAACTGGGGCACCTGTGGCTGCGCGACAAGCACGCCGAGACGTGGGCTTCTGACCGCGCCCGCGAGCGCGACGACCTGAACTGGAAACAGTGGAGCAAGCGCGCCTGCACCTACCTGCAACACCTGGAACTGCTGTTCAGCCCGGAACTGTTCATTATCGGCGGCGGCATCAGCAAAAAGGCGGACAAGTGGGGCCCACACCTGACCCTGGAGCGCAGCCGCGTCGTGCCCGCGCAGCTGCTGAATGAGGCCGGGATCGTGGGCGCCGCCATGACCGCTGCCGGGCAGGTGCTCCCGGCCAAGCCCAGCCGCAGTGCTAAAAAGGTTTAAGCTGAGGCGCAATCGTTACCTTGGGAACTTTTCAAACGCCGCAGGCGTACAGGGGGTCGTATGGGATTCTTGAAACGAATGATGGCAGCCGTCGGTGTGGGTGGAGCGAAAGTGGACGCCCAGGTGCACAACGCCACTGTGCGTATTGGCGAGAGCGTCAATGGTGTCGTGGTGGTGCAGGGCGGCGGTGTGGACCAGCGCATTGAGCGCGTCAACCTGGGGCTGGCCACCATGTACAAGGCCGACGACACTTACGTGCAGCACCAGCTGAGCAAGGTGCCGGTGATTCCCGGCTTCGAGCTGCGTGCCGGCGAGCGCCGCGAATTCCCTTTCAGCATTCCGGTGCCGGCAGGCACGCCCCTGACCCTCAGCGGCACCCGCGTCTGGCTGGCCACCGACGCCGACATTGCCGGCGCGGCTGATCCCGGCGATCAGGACCAGCTGCAGGTGATGCCCAGCAAGGAAATGGAAGTGCTGTTTAATGCTGCGCAGAAGCTGGGCTTTCAGATTTCGGGCAGCGAGGTGGAATACCACCACGGCCGCATTGCCCAGGAAATCAGCTTCCGCCCACCGCACGGCCAGTACAAGATTGCGGAAATCGAGATGATGATCTTCCCGCAGATGGGCGGCCTGGACGTGATTCTGGAGGTGGACCGCCGCGCCACCGGCATGGCCAGCATGTTCGCCAGCGAGATTGAGCGCAAGGGCAACTGGCACCTGAGCAGCCAGACCCTGAACGCCGGTGTGGGCGCCGTGGCCAAGGAACTGGAGAAGAAAATCCGCAGCCTGATGTAAACCGGGAGCAGCAGGAACGCAGGCCGCAGCAGAGGGACGGTGCCTTTACCGCGCACCGTCCCTCTGCTGCGGCCTGGCGCGAACTGGCCGGTGCCGCACTGTGCCCTTGCGGCTGCAGTGGGCACGCTGTCGTACCCTGGCTCCATGCGCCCCGACGCCCTGACCCTGGTGGAAATCGCCGACCTGCTGGACGCGGCCTACCACGCCGACCGGAACCGCAGCACCCAGGGCCCTATCCCCGAAACGCGCGCCGCCCTGGCCGATTATCTGGGCTGCCACCCCGAGACCCGAGCCGGGGTCTGGTCCATCTGGCACCCGCAACTGCTGGCCGCTGGCGAGGACCCGGGCGCCGCCGAAGACTGGCTGGACGCGGAGTTTATCGAGCCCTGCCATGAAGAGCGGTGGGATGAAGGGGGCTCGTAGGGCCGCTGCTCTGACACCTAAGGACGTTGCACCGGGAGTGGAGACTTTGCGGTGCTCTCCTGCAAAGTCGTAACGTGAGGTGCAACGTCCTTTTTTCGATACTCGCTCTGCTCGGTTGATCTAAAGATCAACAGCGAGCTACTTATCACCCCCAAGGACGCGCTGCGGGGAGCTGCGTGCGCGGTTTTCAGCTCTCTTGCCTTCGGGTAGGCAAGGGCATTTTTTATTGGGTGCTATACGGCTGGTGGTACTGCACGGGCGTGCCGGAGCTGATCCAGGCGCTGATTCCTCATGTGTTCTGTGCTAGAGGGACCCGGAGAGCTGCGGAGCCGAGCAGGAACAGATGCGGAGTTCCGGGTAATGGGCTGCTCCCAGCTGAAGGCGAGGAACATCCCCCTTCTTCCCGGAGGTTCCGGAAATGGATGGCCGTCCGTCTCAGGTGAGCCGCAGGCGAGGGGGGAGTGGACCGCAGAGCGCCGTCGCAGGGCGAACAAGAGAAAAGCCGGGACGCCGGCAATAGAACAGCACCCCTGCGCGCTTCCCAGGATGCTTCAGCATCAGAGGCGTCCCGCAGAAGAGACCCCCGCCCTGGCCTGTGCCGGAGCGGGGGTCTTTTACTGTCTGCAATTTTTAGTTGCCGACTTTCACAACGATATTGATGATCCGGCCCGGGACGTAAATCTCCTTGACCACCGTCTTGCCCTCGATAAAGCGGGCCACATCGGCATTGGCCCTGGCAGCGCCCAGGGCTTCCTCGGCGGTGGCGGTCTTGGAGATGGTCACCTCGCCGCGCACCTTGCCGCTCACCTGCACGCCCAGGGTGACGGTGTCGCGGGTGGCGGCCGCCTCGTCCACAGCGGGCCAGTTCTGGGTGTGCACGCTCGTTGCGCCCCCGCGCTCGGTCCAGATCTCCTCGGCAATGTGGGGCACGACCGGAGCCAGCATCAGATTGAAGATCTGCAGGGCCTCGTCCCAGGCGGGGGTGCCGAACACCGGCGAACGCTTGGCCTTCACCAGCGTGTTGGTCAGCTCCATCAGCGCGGCCACAATCGTGTTGAAACTCAGGCGGTCAAAGTCCGCCCCCACCTTCTTCAGGGTGCTGTGCACCGCGTAGCGCAGCTCGGCGTCCGTGACCTTTTCGGCGGGGCCCACGGGGCTGTCCTCGAAATACAGGTTCCACACGCGCCCCAGCCACTTGGCCGGGCCGTTGATGCCCTGCGGGTCCCAGGGGCCGCCCAGTTCCCACGGAGCAATAAACAGCAGATAGGTGCGCACCGTATCGGCGCCGTATTCGCGCACCAGATCGTCAGGGTCCACCACGTTGCCCCGGCTCTTGCTCATCTTCTCGCCGTCCTCGCCCAGAATCATGCCCTGGTTGCGCAGGCGGGCAAAGGGTTCGCTGTGCTTGGTCAGGCCCATGTCGCGCATGACCTTCACCCAGAACCGCGAGTACAGCAGGTGCAGGATGGCGTGCTCAATACCGCCCGTGTACAGGTCCACAGGCATCATGGGGTCTTTCGCGGGGTTAAAGGGGCCCTCGTGGTAGTCGGGGCTCAGGTAGCGGTACATGTACCAGCTGGAGTCCACGAAGGTGTCCATGGTGTCGGTGTCGCGCTCGGCCGGGCCGCCGCAGACGGGACAGGTGGTCTTCAGCCACTCTGTGTCCAGTTTCAGGGGGCTCTGGCCGGTCGGGGTGAACTCCACGTTCTCGGGCAGGCGGACAGGCAGCTGGTCCTCGGGGACAGGTTGCGCGCCGTGCTCTGGGCAGTGAACGAAGGGAATCGGGGTGCCCCAGTAGCGCTGGCGGGCAAACAGCCAGTCGCGCAGGCGGTAGGTGGTCCTGGCTCTGGCAATCCCGCGCGCCTCCAGCTGCTCAATGATCGCCGCAATACTGGCCTTGCCGCCGGGCATGCCGTCAAACTCGCCCGAGTTCACGATCAGCCCGTCGCCCGCGTAGGGTTCCGTCGCGTCCCTGGGCATCGGCTCATGGCCTTCCGGGCGAATGACCTCCACGATGTCCAGGCCAAATTTCCGGGCAAAGGCAAAGTCGCGCTCATCGTGCGCGGGCACCGCCATGATGGAGCCGGTGCCGTACGTGACCAGCACGTAGTCCGCCACCCAGATCGGCAACTGGTGCCCGGTGATGGGGTGCGTGGCGTAGGCGCCCGTGAACACGCCGGTCTTCTCGCCCTCCTGCTGGCGCTCCACGTCGGTTTTGCGGCCGGCCGCCGCCACGTACGCCTCCACGGCCTCACGCTGCTCGTCGGTGGTCAGCGCCCCCACCTTGGCGTGCTCGGGGGCCAGCACCATGAACGTTGCGCCCATCAGGGTGTCGGGGCGGGTGGTGAATACCGTTTCGGGGCCAGCGGGCGTCTGAAAGGTCACCTCGGCGCCCACCGACTTCCCGATCCAGTTCGTCTGCATCAGGCGCACCTTCTCCGGCATGTCCGCGCCGCTGAAGTCCAGCAGTTCGTCGGCGTAGTCGGTGATTTTCATGTACCACTGGCTCAGGTTGCGTTTTTCCACGGCCGCGCCGCAGCGCTCGCAGTGGCCGTTCACGACCTGCTCGTTGGCCAGCACCGTCTGATCTTTCGGGCACCAGTTCACCAGCCCGCCCTTCTTGTACGCCAGGCCGCGCTTGTAGAACTCGATGAAGAACCACTGGTTCCAGCGGTAGTACTCCGGGTCGCAGGTGGCGAACTGACGGCTCCAGTCGATCATGGTGCCCATCGCCTGGAACTGCCCGGTCATCCGCTCAATGTTCGCGTAGGTCCAGGTGGCAGGGTTGGTCCTGTGCTTGATGGCGGCGTTCTCGGCGGGCAGACCGAACGCGTCGAAGCCCATGGGAAACAGCACGTTATAGCCGCGCATCCGCAGCCAGCGCGCGCGGGCGTCCGGCGCCACGTTCGCGTACCAGTGCCCAATGTGCAGATTGCCGCTGGGGTACGGAAACATCGTCAGCGCGTAGAACTTCTCGCCTGGCGCGTCCTCGTTGAACCGGTACAGGCCGCTGCTCTCCCAGGAGGCCTGCCACTTGCCCTCAATGGCGTGGGGGTTGTAGCGCTCCATGCGCGGCTCCTGAATGTTAATGCTGCCGGCTTTGTTGGTCTGGGTCATGGCATGGCTCCTTCAAGGGGTGGATGGTTGACGGTTGATCGTTGATGGAGGCGGGCGCGGGCCCAAGGTGTTTTCCATCACCCTCAGGCCATCACCCATCAACAAAAAAGCGCCCCGGCACGCAGCCGGGGACGCTCGAACAAGGCTTAGCGCCTGTCGAGTCGTCCCCGGGTGGTAAGCGCAGAGCGGATCATGACAGGCAGTGTAGCGCACGGGGCCCGGCCTGGGCATCGGCCATCTGGTCAGTTGAGGCTGGGATTACCGAACGGGCGTGCCCCCCACATGCACCAGCGTGCCCGCGCCCCGGTGCTCGGCGATGTACAGCACGCGTTCACGGCCCCGCGTGAGCACGGCCTCGAACTGAATGCCGTCGTCGGGGCGGGTGGTCAGGCGGGCAAAACCGCCCCGCTCCAGCCGTTTCAGCACGGTTTCGGGCTGCCAGTCGGCAAAGAGGTACTGCTCAATGCGCGTCTGGCCCGCGCGCACCTCGGCCCGCACGGTGCGGGATTCGGGGCAGGCAGGTGTGGCTCCGGCGGGCAGGGGCGCCAGTCCCCACACCTGCCCGGGTTCCTCGAAGCAGTACAGCGCGCTCCGCCAGCGCGCGCCCCCCTGCCACCACGCGGCGGCCCCGGCCAGAACAAGCAGCACGGCGGCAGCGAACACAACCAGGGGACGCTTCATGCTCCGCAGGGTAGCCCAGGCCAACCGGGCGAGCGCCCCCGGGCGCGGCAGCCGGCTCCATTCCGTGCGGCCTCTTCGCTACACTGCCCTTCAACATGCGACTTCATTCTCGCCGGGCGCGGTGGTGGCCGCGCGCGCTTCTGGGCCTGCTGCTGCTGGCGGGGGCGCTGGCCGCGCTGGTGTACGCCCTGACCGACCACCCAAAGCCTGTGCAGGCCGCCGCGCTGACCTGCCCCGCTGCCACGCCCACTCTGAACGCCGGCCAGCCGCTCAAGGTGCTGAGCTGGAACGTGCAGTACCTCGCCGGGCGCGGGTACGTGTTCTTCTACGACACCCTGGCGGGCGACGGCCCCCACACCCGTCCCACGCCCGAGAGTCTGGCCCGCACGCTGGACGAGGTGGTGGCGGTGATCCGCCAGGAAAACCCCGACCTGCTGCTGCTGCAGGAGGTGGACCAGGACAGCAAGCGCACCGATTATGCTGACCAGCTGGCCCAGCTTCAGGCGCGGCTGGGGGGCGCCTACCCGTGTGCGGCCAGCGCCTATTACCACCGCGCGGCGTTCGTGCCTCACCCGAAGATCATGGGCAAGGTGGGCCTGAGCCTGGTCACCCTCAGCCGCTACCGGCTGGAGCGCGCGACCCGCCACGCCCTGCCGCGCATCTGCGGCGATCCGCTGACCGTGGCCTTCAACTTCAGGCGCGCGGTGCTGGGCGTGACGTTGCCGGTGCGGGGCGGCGCGCCCCTGACCGCCTACCAGACCCACATGGACGCCTTTGCCCAGGGTTGCGACACCATGCAAAAGCAGGTGGCGGCCATTGGCGAGTTGCTGCGCGCCACCCCCGGCCCCTGGCTGATGGGCGGCGACTTCAACCTGCTGGGCACGGCCGGGGCGTATACCCGCCTGCGGGAGCGCGAACGCGCCTACTTCAACCCTGAAACCGAACTCAAGCCGCTGATGGACGCCTACGATGCCTTTCCCAACGAGGCGCAGATCGACACAGGCGAGGCGCGCTATTTCACCCACTTTCCCAACGACCCGGCGGTGGGCCGCCCTGACCGCACCATCGACTACTTCTTCTACTCGCCGGGGCTGGCCCACACGGCTGAGCGCATCCGCCAGGACCGCCCCAAGATCAGCGACCACTTTGCGATGCTGACGACGGTGCGGGTGCCCTGAGGGGGGTTGATGGGAGATGGGAGAAGCTTGATGGTCAAAGGGCAGAAGCAACCGCGCCTCTGCCCATGTTTTCTCCATCAACCATCACCTTTCAACCATCAACGCCCTTACTCCTGGCTGGTAATGAACGGCAGATTCCGGTCAAACTGCGCGCGGTCCAGGCCGTAGCCATACACAAAGGCGTCGGGGATGGTAAAGCCCAGGTACTCCACCGGAATCTCCACCTTGCGGCGGCTGGGTTTGCTCAGCAGGGCGGCAATCTTGAGGCTCCTGGGCCCGCGCCCTTCCAGGTAGTGCAGCAGGTAGTTCATGGTAATGCCGGTGTCCACGATGTCTTCGACCAGCACCACATGGCGGTCACTGATGGGAAACTGCAGGTCCTTGACGATGCGCACTTCGCCGCTGCTCTGCTTGGCGTTTCCGTACGAGCTGGCCTGCAGGAAATCGATGGTGCAGGGCATATTCAGGGCGCGCACCAGGTCGGTGTGGAACATGAATGCACCGTTGAGCACACAGATCAGGTGCGGTTCCAGGCCACGGTAGTCCTCGCGGATTCGGGCCGCGATTTCCTGAATGCGCGCCTGAAGCTGCTCCTGCGTGATCTGAACGGGGCCGTTGCCGGGGGCAAGAGTCATACCTGCTCAGGCTAACACGGGGCCGCGCCGCGCTATCCTCGCCCGCATGACAGCGGGGAACGTGGGGGCAGGGCGGGACTTTTCCCGGGTGCCAGGGGTGCTGGGGCGCATCGTGGCTGAGCGGGTGGCCGATTACCGCGCGGCCGACCCGGCCCTGGGCGCGGCCCGGCCGGCGGTGCGCCGCTTCGAGGCGGCCCTGCGCGGCCCCGGCCTCGCCCTGATTGCCGAGGTCAAGCGCGCCAGCCCCAGCCAGGGCGCTATTGCGCCGCTGGACCCTGGGCAGGCCGCCCGGGCGTATCAGGCCGGGGGCGCGGCGGCCATCAGTGTGCTCACCGAGCCCCGGCACTTCGGCGGCGATGCCCAGGCCCTGCGCGACGTGGTGGCGGGCGTGACCCTGCCCGCGCTGCGTAAGGATTTTGTGGTCCATCCCGCCATGCTGCGCGAGGCCGCCGAGTGGGGGGCGGGCGCCGCGCTGCTGATGGTCAGCGTGCTGCAGGAAGCCACCGGCGAGTTCCTGGCCATGGCGCACCATCTGGGCCTGGACGCCCTGGTGGAGGTCCACGACGAGCGCGAACTGGACCTCGCGCTGGCCACCGGCGCGCGCATCATCGGGGTGAACAACCGCGACCTGAAGACCCTGCACATTGACCTGGGGGTGAGCCCGCGCCTGATTCGCCGCGCCCGTGAAGCGGGCTTTGACGGCGTGCTGGTGGCCGAAAGCGGCTACCGCACCCCGGCCGATCTGGCGGGCGTGCGCGGCCTGGCCGACGCGGTGCTGGTGGGCACCAGCCTCGCAGGCAGCGGTGATCTGCAGCGCGCCGCGCGCGATCTGATGGCCCAGCCCTGAGGCGGCCATGACACGGGCGGCCTCGCTGACCCTGCTGGGCACCGGCGATAGCAAGGGGGTGCCGCGCTTCTGGTGTGGCTGCGCGGTCTGCACCGAGGCGCGCGCGACGGGTGCCAATCGCCGCCGCCGCACCGCCAGTCTGCTGAGGGTGGGCGCCCAGACTGCCCTGCTGGACGCCGGCCCCGACACCCACGGCGCCCTGGCCGGATTGCCGGGGCCGCTCGTGCCCAGCATGGTGCTGCTGTCCCACGCCCACAACGACCATGTGCTGGGGCTGGGCGACCTGCTGGACTACGTGCAGGATGCGGGCGGGGCCCTGCCGGTCTATGCCCCGGCCAGCGTCATTCCCGCGCTGCGCGAGCGCTTTGGCTACGCCTTCCGGCTGCGCTCGCCCGTGCAGGTGTGGCCGAAAGAAGGCGTCTGGCTGGGTGGGGTACAGGTGCGGGCCTTTGCCGTGCCGCATGGGGCCAACGGCCAGAGCCACGCCTTCCGGCTGGACGGCCCTGGCTGGGCCGCTGCCGTGATGACCGACGCCATAGACGTGCCGCAGGAGACGGCTGCGCTCTGGCTGAGCGGGCTGGACCTGCTGGTGCTGGGCACCTCGTTTGCCGACGAATCGGCCGCGCCGCACGCAAGCCGCAGCGTGTACGACGTGCGCGAGGCCCTGACCCTGCCCTGGGCCCACGCGGCGCGGCGGGTGGTGCTCAGTCACCTCTCGCATGGGGTGGACGTGCGCGGCGCCGGCGAGTTACCGCCCGGCTGGCGCTACGCCGGCGACGGCCTGAGTCTGCCGCTGCCCTGAGCCGGCTTCACTTTTTGAGGACGAAATTCACCCGGGCGCGCTCTACACTGGGCCTTCGATGACCGCCGCCGCCCACCCCCCCCGCTACCTGCGCTGGTTGATTCTGGGGGGCGCCGCGCTGCTGCTGGCCGGACTGGCCCTGCACCCCGAGGTCCGCGCATTTGTGGTGCGCGCCTTTGCCGCCCTGACCAGCAGCGATCCGCAGGTCACGCAGGCGTTCGTCTCTGGGCTGGGCTGGGCCGGGCCCCTGGCCCTGCTGGGGGGGTTCGTGTTGCAGGCGGTGCTGCCGGTGCTGCCGGCCCTGGTCATGACAGCGGTGACGGCGCGTGCCTACGGCCCGGTCGAGGGCTTCGCCATCGTGTACCTGGGCACGCTGCTGGGGGCCGCTGCCGGTTACGGCCTGGGCCGCCTGCTGGGCGAC
Source organism: Deinococcus arcticus (assembly GCF_003028415.1). Taxonomy (NCBI): domain Bacteria; kingdom Thermotogati; phylum Deinococcota; class Deinococci; order Deinococcales; family Deinococcaceae; genus Deinococcus; species Deinococcus arcticus. The sequence goes on along the minus strand of NZ_PYSV01000003.1, from coordinate 29,139 downwards.
GCCCTGGTGCGCACCCTGGCGGGCGAACGGGCGCGCAAGGCCGCCCACGATTTCGCGCAGCGCCACGGCGTGCAGGGCGTGCTGATGGTGCGCCTGATGCCGGTGCTGTCGGCCGATGTGATGAATCTGGTGGCGGGGGCGGCCAAGATGGGGTTCCGGCCCTTCATGCTGGCCACCGCTGCTGGCGCCCTGCCCGTGACCGCCCTGGTGGTGTGGCTCAGCGGCAGCGGCCAGCGCCTGATGTGGGGGCTGGGGCTGCTCTCGGCGGTTGTGGGCGGCGTGGCGCTGGTGCGCTGGTGGGTGGGGCGCCGCCGGGTGGGTCGCGCCAGCGGCAGCACGCCGGACGGGGCGGAGCCGGACACCGCTGGAAAGGTTGCCCAGCGCGACGCCAGCCGCATCGAGTGAGGGCAAGCAGAGGTTCCGTTTCACTCGGGTGGCATGGCTGATTGGCGGGCCCGTGGGATGAGCAGGGCGTCTACCCGGCTCCGCCCAGCAGGGCGCTGTCATACGGGTTCCGAAAAAATTCCGTAACTCGTTACGGAATTTTTTCGACCGGAGGGAGCAGGAAAAGATGCGGAGTTCCGGGAATTGGGCTGGAACAGCGCCGAAGGCGGGGAACATCCCCCTTCTTCCCGGATGCTCCGGAAATGGACGGCAGTCCGTATCAGGTTTCTGCACGCGGCACTGCTGGGTCAAAGTGCAGCGCCGGTCACCCTTGGTAGACTGGGCGGCGGAACGTGTGACCGCCGACTTTGGTCCACGGCAGGAGGCTCATGACAGGGAACACGACAGGCGCTCCGGCGTCGGCTTACGAGCGCTCAGGGGTCAGTATTGACGCCGGGCACCGCGCGGTGGCGCTGATGAAGGGGGCCGTGGCCCGCACCCACACAGCGAACGTGCTGGGCGGCCTGGGGGGCTTTGGCGGCCTGTTCCGCGCCGCCTTTGGCACCATGGAAGACCCCGTGCTGGTGGCCAGCACCGATGGCGTGGGTACCAAGACCAAGGTGGCGGTGCGCGCCGGGCAGTTTGCCGGACTGGGCGCCGATATCGTGAACCACTGCGTGAACGACATTCTGGTGCAGGGGGCCCGCCCCCTGTTTTTCCTGGATTACGTCGCCATGGGCCGGCTGCTGCCCGAGCGCGTGGCGGAAATCGTGACGGGCGCGGCCGGGGCCTGCGAGGCGCTGGGCGTGGCCCTGCTGGGCGGCGAAACCGCCGAGATGCCTGGGGTCTACGTGGACGGCGAACTGGACATCGTGGGCACTATCGTGGGGGTGGTGGACCGCCCGGCGCTGATCAGCGGCGCGCGCATTCAGGCCGGGGACCGCGTGCTGGCCCTGCCCAGCAGCGGCCTGCACACGAACGGCTTTTCCCTGGCCCGCATGGCGCTGGACGAGCTGGACTGGACCGAGGCCCGCGCCGACCTGGGCGGCCAGACGCTGGCCCAGGTGCTGCCCGTGCCGCACCGCGCGTATCTGCACGCCTTCGCGGCGCTGCAGGCGGCCGGGGTGGATGTGCGCGGCATGGCACACATCACCGGGGGCGGACTGGTGGACAACCCGCCGCGCGTCTTTCCACAGGGCCTTGGCATGCAGATTGACCTGGGGTCGTGGACCGTGCCGGCCGTCTTCGAGCTGATTGTGGCGCGCGCGCAGGTGGGCCGCGAGGAAGCGTTCCGGGCCCTGAACATGGGCGTGGGCTTTCTGTTCATTGTGCCGGCCGCCCAGGAGGCCAGTGCGCTGGCGGCCCTGCAGGCGGCGGGCGAGCAGCCCTGGACCATCGGCGAGATGGTGCCGGGCCAGGGCGTGGCGTTCCGGGGCACCCCTTGACCCAGCGTCCGGCCCAGCGGGCGCCCACAGGCTTTGCCGCGCCTGACCGCGCCACGGCCACCGAGTTCTGGGTGGTGCGCCACGGCGAGAGCACCTGGAACGCCGACGGCCGCTATCAGGGGCAGGCGGATGTGCCGCTCAGCCCTGTCGGCGTGCTGCAGGCCGCCAGCCTCGCGGAGCGCCTGACCGGGCAGGCGTTCGACGCGGTGTACACCAGTGACCTGCAGCGGGCCTCGCGCACCGCGCAGATTGTGGCCGAGCGCCTGCACGGGGCCCCGGCGCCGCAGACCCACCCGGGCCTGCGCGAGATTGACGTGGGCGAGCTTTCGGGGCTGGTGATTGCCGAGATCCGCGCGCGTTACCCCGACTACCTGCAGGCCCTGGGCACCGAGCCCTGGAGCACCCGCCGCCCTGGCGGCGAGAGCATGGAAGACCTGTATGCCCGCAGCGGCGCGGCGTTCGGGGCGCTGCGGGCCCAGCACCCGGGGGGACGCGTGCTGGTCTTTACCCACGGCGGCGTGGTGCGCGTGGCGGTGGGGCTGGCTCTGGGCGGGGTGCCCGCCAACGCCTGGGCCCGCCTGAGCGTGTCCAACACGTCCATTACCCGGGTGCTGCTGGGCGAGGGCAGCGGCATGCTGCTGGGCTTCAACGACGACGCCCACCTGGAAACTCTGCTGGAAGCCACCGAGGCCGACGACGTGCTGGGCCAGGCGCCCTGAGATTGGCCCACCTGAAGCTGGCGCAGTCGCTGTCCAGATCGCCGTGGCCTGGTGCTGTCAGGAAGAGGCCACGGCTTTTTGTGGCCTGCTCCTGGGCGCCCGTGGCTGAGCGCTTGGGATGCAGTTCAATCCTGCATGGCGTCCCAGAGTCGGGGGGGCGGCCCTGGGCGGCGCGCACGCTGAAGTCCTGCGCTGCGGCGTGGGGCGCCGCGGACTGGCCGCGCGCCCCCTCACGGCCGGCAGCCAGAGGGAAGAGTGCCATGACCAGCCTGCCTGCCCCCCACCGTGTTCCTGCGCCCCTGCCCCGCATCATTCAGGGCGGCATGGGCATCGCCGTGTCCGACTGGCAGCTGGCCCGCACCGTGTCGCAGCACGGCGGACTGGGGGTGGTGTCCGGCACCGGTATTGACACGGTGCTGCTGCGCCGCTTGCAGGACGGCGACCCGGGCGGGCACCTGCGCCGCGTGCTGGCCACCTTTCCCCAGGCGTCGCTGGTCCAGGCGTGCCTGCAGCGATTTTTCCGCTCCGGAGGCCGGGCGCCCGGTGAGCCCTACGCCCGGTTGCCGCTGCCATCCGCCACCCGTTTCCGCGACGCCTGGACCATGACCCTGCTGGGCGCCTACGCCGAGGTGGCGCTGGCCCGCGGGGGGCACGCGCACCCGGTGGGGCTGAACCTGCTCACCAAGTTGCAGCTGCACACCCTGCCCGCCCTGTACGGGGCGATGCTGGCCGGGGTGGACACCGTGATCATGGGCGCGGGTATTCCCCGGGATATTCCGGGGGTGCTGGACGCCCTGGCGGCGGGGCAGCCGGCCACGCTGCGGCTGGACGTCAGGGGCGGCGAAGCCCTGCCCCTCACCTTTGATCCTGCCGACTTCGGGCTGCCCCGCGTGCCGCTGGCGCGGCCCAACTTCTACCCGGTGGTGTCCTCGCACGTGCTGGCCGGGGTGCTGGCGAGAAAGGCCAGCGGCGCGGTGCAGGGCTTCATCGTGGAGGGGCCCACGGCGGGCGGGCACAACGCGCCGCCGCGCGGGCCCCTCACGCTGGACATCCAGGGCCAGCCGGTGTACGGCGAGCGCGACGCGGCCGACCTGTCTGCCATTCGCGCGCTGGGCCTGCCCTTCTGGCTGGCGGGCGGCTTCGGCGCCGCTGGGGGGCTGCAGGCCGCGCTGGCGGCGGGGGCCACCGGCATTCAGGTGGGCACCCTCTTTGCCTTTGCCCAGGAATCGGGCCTGCGCGCCGACCTGAAAGCGGCGGTCCTGGCCCACGCGGCCAGCGAGCCGCTGGAGGTTCTCACCGACCTGCACGCCTCGCCCACCGGCTTTCCCTTCAAGGTGGTGGCGCTGCCGGGCACCCTGGCCCAGCCCGGGGTGTACGCCGCCCGGACGCGGGTGTGCGATCTGGGGTACCTGCGCGAGGCCTACCACACCGAGCAGGGCGGCGTGGGCTGGCGCTGCCCCGCCGAGCCGGTGGCGGCCTACGTGGCCAAAGGCGGCGCCCTGGAGAACACTCAGGGCCGCAAGTGCCTGTGCAACGCCCTGCTGGCCGATGCCGGGTACGCGCAGGTGGGGCGGGGCGCTGTGGAAGAGGCGGCCCTGCTGACCAGCGGCGACGACCTGGGCCGCCTGCGCGACTGGGCCCCGGGCTACGGCGCGGCTGACGTGCTGCGCGTGCTGGGCGGCTGAGGCGCGGCGGGCCTGCGCGATGACCCGGGGCCCGCGCCTGCCCGGCGGGGCCGGTGCGCTAGGGTGAGGCCCGACATGCACCCTCACCCTTCGTGCCCTGACCGGAGAAGTCTGTGAGCGTTCCCTCGGCCCCGCCTGCGGGCGCCCTGCTGGAGCGCTACCTTGCCGGCGACCTGCGCGCCCTGGCCCGCGCCGTCACCCTGGCCGAGGCAGGGCTGGACAGTGCCCGGCCCCTGCTGCGCGCCGCCCGGCAGCGGGCCGCCCAGGGCCAGCGCGCCGCCGTGCTGGGCGTCACCGGCAGCCCCGGCAGCGGCAAAAGCACACTGGTGGACGCCCTGATAGCCACGCTGCGTGCGCGCGCTCAGCGCGTGGCGGTGCTGGCGGTGGACCCCAGCAGCCCCTACAGCGGCGGGGCCATTCTGGGCGACCGCATCCGCATGCTGCGCCATCACGCCGACCCCGGCGTGTTTGTGCGCTCGCTGGCCAGCCGGGGGGCGCTGGGCGGCCTCTCGGAGCGCACCCCGGGCGTGCTGGCGCTGCTGGAAGGCGCGGGCTTTGACTGGGTGATTCTGGAAACGGTGGGCGTGGGCCAGAGCGAGGTGGACGTGGCCGCTGCCTGTGACCACACCCTGCTGGTGCTGACCCCGGCCGGCGGCGACGGCGTGCAGGCCTTCAAGGCCGGCATCATGGAAATTGCCGATGTGATTGCCGTGAACAAGGCCGACCTGCCCGGCGCCGACCGCACCATGCGTGAACTGATGGCCGCGCAGGGCCTGGGCGCCCACGACGCCCACACGTGGTTTGCGCCCATTCGCAAGACCATCGCGGCCAAAGGCGAGGGGATAGACACTGTGATCGCGGCGGTGGAAGCCCACCGGGAGCACCTGGGCGAGGCTGGACTGCTGGCCCGCCGCGCGGCCCGCGCCGAGTACGAGGTGCGCACGCTGGTGCAGGAGCGGTTGCTGCGCCGCGCCCGTGCCCAGGGCGGCGAGCTGTACCGGCGTGTGGCGCACGGCGACCTGGACGCCGAGCAGGCCGCCGATGAACTGCTGGGGGCCCGGTGAAGGCCCGGCACGCCGCGCCGCTGCTGGTGGGCGCCCTCATTGTGCAGCGCCTGCTGGAACTGCGTGTGGCCCGCGCCAACGAACGCTGGGCGCGCGAGCGGGGCGCGGTGGAATACGGCCAGGCGCACTACCCGCTGTTTTTCGTGCTGCACCCGGCCTGGCTGCTGGCCACCCTGCTGGAAGGGCGGCGTGGCGGCCGGGTGAACTGGCCCGCCCTGGCGCTGCTGCTGTTGGCCCAGCCGCTGCGCTACTGGGTGATTCGCACGCTGGGCCGCTACTGGAACACCCGCATTCTGATTGTGCCCGGCGGGGAGCGGGTCACGGGTGGTCCCTTCCGGTACCTGAAGCACCCCAATTACGCGGTGGTGGCGCTGGAACTGGCCGCCGCGCCGCTGGCTGTGGGGGCCTGGCGCACGGCCCTGGCCTTCACACTGCTGAACGCGGCCCTGCTGCTGGGGGTGCGTATTCCGGCAGAGGAAGAGGCGCTGCGGGCGTACGCCCGGGACCACCAGAGTCCGGAAGGTGCAACCGGGGCAGAGTGAGCCGGACGCCAACCTTGCCCGGTGCAAAAGCGGTTTGGCAAGAGTGCGGGTAGTTTGCAAGGGAAGAGGGGCAAAAACGCCGTGTCCATCGCCGCTGCTGGCAGGAGATCTGAAACGGCCCGCACCATTGATAAGCACACCGAAGCCGCGCCCCCGCGCCTGACCAAAACCAGCAGAGGCCACTCGCTGGCCTCTGTTTCGCATTCTCCGTGTCTCTCGCTTTGGCCTTCTCTGGGCGCCAGTTACTCCGGCTGTGGGATGCGGCGCTCGAACACCAGGCCGCCGGGGGTGTCGGCCAGCAGGACCGGCACCAGCAGGGGCACGCCCTGGAACTCCAGGCGGGCGCGGCCCGGGCCCGTGGTGCGCTCCACCGCGGCGGCCACTGCCCGCACCTCCCAGCCCAGGTGCTCGGCGTGCAGCAGGGCCTGCAATTCCAGATGCCCGTCAATCAATTCCGGGGTCAGCAGGGCCGCCACCGGCTGGCCGCGCACGCCGCGCATCTCGGGCCGGGTGTGCAGGCCACGCACCGGATCAAACGGCGCCAGAGAGGTGCCGCGCAGCGAGGCGGTGGCCGCCGCCAGGGCCTCGGCGCCGGGCAGGGCGACCAGCACATCCACTTCGGGGAGGTGGGCGCTGAAATATTCCGCCAGCGCCTGCACCGCCACGCCGGGCAGGTCCAGCAGCCGGGCCCGCACTCCGTCTGCGCTGGGCAGGGCACTGGCAATGGCAGCTCGGAACACGGCGGGCATGGCCCGAGCTTAAGGCGGGTGGTCTTGCACAACTGTCACATTGTTGTGACAGTTCATCTGACGGCCAGATGAAGGCGGCGGCCGGCCCCCCACTGGCCCGGCTGACCGGACGGCCCACGGGGCTGCGGGAGTACCCTGGCCGCCATGCAGGCCCGTGTCACCGCTACCCGCCACGCCACGGCCATTGCGCTGGCCGTGACTGCCGGGCATTTCATCAACGACGCTTACGGCGCCATGCTGACTCCGCTGACCCCGGCGCTGCAGGCCAAATACGGCGTGAGCATCGCGGCTGTCACCTTGCTGTCCAGCGTGTACTCGCTGACGAGTTCGGTGCTGCAACCCCTGCTGGGCATTCTGGGCGAGCGCCTGGACCGCCGCTACGCCGCCGCCCTGGGCCCGCTGCTGACCGGCCTGGGCCTGACCCTGATGGGCTTTATGCCCTGGTTTGGCGCCCTGGTGCTGCTGGTGGCGGTGGCGGGTTTTGGCAGCGGCTTTTTTCACCCGGCCGGGGCCGCCTACGTGGCCCAGCACAGCCCGCCCGACAAGCGGGGGTTGTGGGCCAGCCTCTTCAGTGCCGGGGGCACGGCTGGCATGGCGTTGGGCCCCGTCTTTGCGGGCGTGGGCCTCACGCAGCTGCCCTGGTTCGCCCTGATCGGCGCGGGGGTGGCCGCCGTGACCTTTGCGGTCACGCCTGCCGGGGTCCAGAAGGCCCGGCGCGTATCGCTGGTGGAATACGCGGGCATCTTCCGGGGCCCGCTGGCGTGGCTGTGGGGCATGGCGGTGCTGCGCTCGCTGGCCAGCATGGGCTACAACGCCATGTTGCCCTTCATGCTGCTGGGCCGGGGGTTCGGCCCGCGCGAGGTGGGGCTGACCCTGGGGGTCTACTCGGTGGCCAGCGCCGTGGGCGGCATCATCGGCGGGCGCCTGAGTGACCGCCATGGCCGGGTGCCCGTGCTGCGCGGCGCCATTCTGACCACCATTCCGCTGTTCGCCGGGCTGATTCTGTCTCACCCGGGCCAGTGGTGGTTTTACCCCCTGACCTTCGTGGTGGGGGCGGCCGTGAACGCCAGCATTCCGGTGGGCGTGGTGGCCGCACAGGAATACGCGCCGGGCCATGTGGCGGTGGCCAGCTCGATCATGATGGGCTTTTCCTGGGGCTTTGCGGGCCTGCTGCTGTTTCTGGTGGGCGCCCTGGCCGACGCCACCACACCCACCACGGCGGCCCTGGCCAGTCTGGCCCTGCTGTTGCCCAGCGCCCTGATTGCCGCCCGTCTGCCCGAACCGCCGCGAAGTGAACTGAAGTAAAAAAGCGTCTGCCCCAGGGGCCGGGAACCAGGGCGCCTCTGCGGCGCGGGGAGGGGAGCCGCCGAAGTAGGGTGGAGGGAATGCTGGTGGCGCCCCAGGCCCCACCGAAAGGACCCCATGTCTGATCCCCATCTGCTGCTGCTGACCCTACACGACCCCACCGAGTTCGCGTTTCCGGCGTGGCTGCCCGGGCTGGCTCCCGGCGCCCTGAGTCTGGTGCTGGACCAGGATAGTGTGCCGGACGGGGCCCTGGCCGTGCTGAGGGCCGATCCGGCGTATGGCTTCGTGCGCGCCTACCCCAACTACCTGAACAACGGCAACGTGTACGCCGATCTGGACGCCCTGCACCGCACGCGGCCCGTGACGCATATCCTGGCCTTTGGGGAGGATGACGTCATTCGCGCGGCCCGGTTGCGCCAGCGTTGGGGCCTGCCGGGGCAGAGCGTGGCGAACGCCACCCGCTTCCGCGACAAGGTGCAGGCCCGCGCCCGGGTGCAGGCGGCGGGGCTACCGGCCCACGCGGGCGCGGCGCTGCACAATCCACTGGACCTGCTGGACTTCGTGGCGGCGCACGGCCTGCCCGTGTTCGTGAAACCCCGGACCAGTTCGGGGTCGGTCTTCGGGCGCAAACTTGCAGACTCGGCGGCCCTGACGGCGTTTCTGGACACTGGCTTTGCCCCGCGCGTGCCCTACGCCGAATACGTGTCGGACCTGTGCGTGGAAACCTTTCACCCGGGGCGGCTTTACCACGTGGACGGCCTCGCGGCGGGGTCAGAGGTCGTCTGGAGCTGGCCCAGCCAGTACCTCACCCCGGGGCTGGAGATCGGCGCCTTTGCCCACACACAGGTGGTCGGCAGCGTCATGCTGGACCGCCTGGACCCGCTGTTCGGGCCGCTGCAGGCGTATGCGCGGGCGGCGTGCGCGGCGCTGGAACTGCCCAGCGGCCACACCTTCCATGCCGAGATCTTTGTCCACGAGGACGGCTCGCTGTCCCTGTGCGAGATCGCCTGCCGCACCGGGGGCGGGCGCATCAACGAGACGCTGCACCGGGCCGGCGGTCCCCACCTGAACGAGTGGCAGTGCCGTCTGCAGGCCGGGCTAGTGGATGAGGCTGCCGCGCAGGCCCAGCTCCGGGGTCTGGAGCCGGCGCAGCTGTGCGGCTGGATGCTCTTTCCGCCGCAGGAGGGCGTGTGCCTGCAGGTGCCGGACTTCACGGGGTTGCCGGGGGTGGAGTCGGCTCAGCTGAACATTGCCCCCGGCGAGGTGGGCTGGGCGCGGGGTTTCAGCGGCGACGCCGCCGGGCATGTGGTGGTGGCCGGGCCCGATGGTCCGGCGCTGGCCCAGGCCATGCGCGCCGCCCTGCAGCGGCTTCAGATGGGCCTGGTGTTCGGGGCAACAGAGGGCGTGCCTGTGTCCTGAGCAGCGCTGGGACCTGCGGGACGGGAGAGAGGGCAGGAGAGTCGCCCTCCCCGAATCGTGCTGGCCCATCTCACCTAGCCGCCCCGGCCCCGCCTGCGGCCGGCCCGCCTATCCTGGGGCGCATGACGGGGGCCGCGTGAACAACGAGATCCGGGAGGCGGTGCCTGGAGGGCAGGGTGAGGTGATGGCCCACGCCGTGGACGCCTGCGTGCACTGCGGCTTCTGCCTGCCTGCCTGCCCCACCTACACGCTGCTGGGTGACGAGATGGACAGCCCGCGTGGCCGCATCGTGCTGATGAAAGAGGTGCTGGAGGGCGGACTGTCCCTGGCGGACGCCGCGCCGCATCTGGACCGCTGCCTGGGTTGCCAGGGCTGCGTGACCGCCTGCCCCAGCGGCGTGCCCTACGGTGAGCTGATCACGGCGTTTCGCGGCTGGAGCGAGCCCCAGCGGGCGCGCTCGTCGCTGAACCGGGCCAAGAGGTCGGCCATCCTGAAGATTCTGCCGGCCCCGAGGCTGTTCAGCGTGGCCGCGCGGGTGGGGCAGTTCGCCAAACCGCTGGCGCCGGCGCTGCCCGCCGCCCTGCGCGCGCCGCTGGACCTGCTGCCCGAAACCGTGCCGCCCCTGCAGCCCAGTCCTCCGTTCACCCCCGCCCGGGGTGCGCGGCGGGGCCGGGTGGCCCTGCTGGTGGGCTGCGCGCAGCAGGCGCTGGCCCCCAACTTCAACGCCGCTACCCTGCGTGTGCTGGCCCGCAACGGCATTGAGGTGGTGGTGCCAGAGGGCCAGGGCTGCTGCGGCGCCGCCGCCCTGCACACCGGCGCGCGGGCCGAGGCCCTGCGGCTGGTGCGCGCCAACCTCGCGGCCTTCAATCCGGGCGACTATGACGCCATTCTGTCCAACGCGGCGGGCTGCGGCGCGGGCCTGAAGGAATACCCGGCAGTGCTGCGCGGCGAGCAAGATGAAGCGCAGGCCCACGCCTTTGCCGCCCGGGTCATGGACCTCAGCGAGTACCTGCACGGGTTGCTGCAGGCCGGCGAGCTGATGCCGCCCCTGCCGGCCTCGCGCCCGCTGAAAGTGGCCTACCACGACGCCTGCCACCTCGCCCACGCCCAGGGGGTGCGCGCCGCGCCCCGGGCCCTGCTGCGCTTCATTCCGGGGGTCACGGTGCTGGAGGTGCCCGAAGGTGACCTGTGCTGCGGCTCGGCGGGTACCTACAACCTGGAGCAGCCCGAACTGGCCACGGCCCTGGGCCAGCGCAAGGCGGCCAACATACTGTCTACGGCCCCGGACCTGATTGCCAGCGGCAACATCGGTTGCCACACCCAGATTCAGAGCCATGTGCGCCGCGCCCACAGCCCGGTACCGGTGCTGCACACCCTGGAAGTGCTGGACCGGGCGTACCGGGGGGAACTGTGAGGGGCAGTGGGCAGTGGGGCGTGGGCCGTGGGAAGAGACAGGCCCCCGCTTCCACCGACCACGCCCCACTGAGCTCTGACCTCCTGCGCCGCCTCGCTCCCCGTCAGGTGCTCACCTCTCTGGCCGAGCGGCGCAACTACCGCTACGACGCCATTCAGTTTGGGGAAACGCCGCTGGCGGTGGTGCTGCCGGAAACCACGGCCGATGTGGTTGCGGCTGTGCAGGTTGCCCGCGCGGCCGGGGTGCCCATCGTGGGGCGCGGCGCGGCCAGTGGCCTCTCGGGCGGCGCCGCGCCGGCCGTCCCGGGGCTGGTGATCTCCTTTACCCGCATGACCGCGCTGCGCGTGGACCCTTCCCGGCGCGAAGCCCGGGCGCAGGCGGGCGTGGTCACGCTGGCCGTCAGCGACGCCGCGCGCCCCCACGGCCTGATCTACCCCCCGGATCCGGCCTCCCTGCGCACGAGCACCATCGGCGGGAATCTGGCCGAGAACGCGGGCGGGCCCATGTGCTTCAAGTACGGCGTCACCGGCGATTACGTGCGGGCGCTGCAGGTGGTGGACGCAGCGGGCGAGGTGCACGAGCTGACCCGCGACGCCTACGATCTGGCCGGCCTGCTGATCGGTTCCGAGGGCACCCTGGGCCTGATGACCGAGGCCACGCTGCGCCTGGTGCCGCCCCCACGCTTCACCCGCACCCTGATGGCCCACTTCCCCGAGGTGGGCGCCTGCGCCGAGGCAGTCAGTCAGGCGATTGCGGCGGGCGCGGTGCCCAGCAAGCTGGAATTCATGGACCGCGCGTGTACCAACGCCGTGGAGGACTACCTGGGTCTGGGCCTGCCCCGGGCCGCCGAGGCGGTGCTGCTGATCGACACGGACGGCGACGACCTGCCCACCGTGGAAGAGGAACGCGCCCTGGTGGAAGCGGCCTGCGCGGCGGCGGGCGGCACCGTGCGCCGCGCCGGGTCCGACGCCGAGGCAGCGGCACTGTGGCAGGCGCGGCGCAGCGTCAGCCCCGCCCTGGGCCGCATTCGCCCCCAGCGCATGAACGAGGACATCGCCGTGCCCCGCTCGGCCCTGCCGGACGTGGTGCGCGAAATTCGCGCCCTGGGCGACGCCAGCCCCTTCACGGTCGTGCAGTTCGGCCACATTGGCGACGGCAACCTGCACCCCAACATCCTTTTTGACCCCCGCCAGGATGACTCGCACGCGGTGCATGACCTCGCCCACCGCATTGCCCTGGTGGCCCTGCGCCACGGCGGCGTGCTGAGCGGCGAGCACGGCATCGGCTCCATGAAACGCGACTTCATGCGCGACGCCGTGGACCCCGTCACCCTGGGCGCCCTGTGGACGGTCAAGCGGGCGCTGGACCCGGCTGGGGGGCTGAATCCGGGCAAGGTGCTGCCTGAGGAGGTGAATGGGTGATGGTTGATGGTCGAAGGAGGATGGGGGTGAAGCGTCGAGACGTTGAGGGGTTGAGGCGTCGAGGGGGGGGCAGTGCTTCCGGTCAGTCCTGGAGGTCTGAACAACGAAGCCTGAGCGCTGGCCTGGGCGCCCTTTCCATCCTCCATCCCCCATCACCCATCCCCCCCTCAGAGGCGCTCCGTGCCCATCCTTGACCTCTCGCCGGGGGACCAGACAGTCACAGTCAGCGGGGACACCTCGTTGCCAGAGGTCTACGCCGCGCTGCCGCCGGGACTCTTTCCGCCGTTTCCGCCGGTGGGTCTGCCGGGGGGCGTGGGCGGGCTGGTGCAGCGGGGCGGCTTTGGGCAGAGCTTCTTCTTCGCGGCGGACGTGCTCGGCGTGACCTTTCAGGCGCCGGGTGGCCGCGTGGTCCGGGCCGGGGGGCGCACGGTGAAAAACGTGCAGGGCTACGACCTGACCCGGCTGTTCGTGGGCTCGTTCGGTTTGCTGGGCGAGCCGCTGGAGGTGACCCTGCGCCTGCGCCCCGGCGTGCGCTGGGGGCATGTGGTGTACGGAGGACCCCTGGTGCCCGCCGCCCGCTTTTCCTGGCAGGCGCCGGACGGCACCCACGCCCTGCACTTCGGGCACCGGGCCGAGGTGGACGCCGCGCTGGCCCTGCCCGGGGCGGTGCCGGTCACTGCACCCCCCGATTACACCATGCTGTTTCCGGGTGGCCTGGGCGTGGGGGAGGGGGGCCCGCTGCGCGACGCCCGCTTTGGCTGGGTGAACGGGGGAGAGGCCCCCACCCCGCCGGCCCTGTTCCGCACCCTGGCCGCGCAGCTCTCAGCCGCATTTCAAAAAACCTCCTAAGGACGTCGCCCCTCATGGTGCGACTGTTCAGGAGAGCACCGAACAGTCTCCACGCCCGGTGCAACGTCCTTTGTTCGAGACTCGCTCTGCTGCGCCGCTGTTCCAGCCCGCTCGGTTGATCGGGGGCTTGGCAGCGAGTGATACCGGTTCCGAAAAATTCCTTAACACGTTACGGAATTTTTCCGACCAGCGGAAGAAGGAAAAAATACGGATTTCCGGGAATTGGAGGAACATCCGGCTCTTTCCCGGATGGTACGGAAATGGACGGAATCCGTATGACTGAACACATAATGAGATTTTCTGACCGGAGGGGCAGGGATAGGGGACGACCGGGAATGAACGGTCGTCACTCTCACTGGTACAGAGGCCACGTTAAAGTGCCCTGGCTCCGGTATTCTATAGGGCGTGCGTAAACACATTTCCCTGATAACGGCCCTGCTGCTGGGTGCAGCCGGCGCGCAGACTGTTGAACTTCGGATTCTGGAAACCACCGACCTGCACACGGCTGCCAAGGGCTACGACTACTACCAGGACAAGCCCACGGGTGAATTCGGCCTGGAGTACACCGCCACCCTGATCAAGAACGCCCGCGCCGAGAAGCGCAATACCCTGCTGTTCGATAACGGCGACCTGATTCAGGGCAACCCCCTGGGCGACTACGCCGCGCGCGTTTCGCCCATCAAGGACGGCGAACTGCACCCCATGCACCAGGCCATGCGCGGCCTGCGCTTCGACGCCGCCACGCTGGGCAATCACGAGTTCAACTATGGCCTGGACTACCTGGACCGTGTTCTGAGCAGTGCGCCCATGCCCTACGTGAACGCCAACGTCCTGAACATGGACGGCACCAACAAGTACACCCCCTACGTCATTCAGCGCAAGCTGGTCTACGACACCCAGAACCGGCCCTATTACATCAACGTGGGCGTGATCGGCTTTACCCCGCCCCAGATCGTGAACTGGGACAAGGCCCACCTGGACGGCAAGGTGCAGGTCATGGACATCGTGGAGAGTGCGCGCAAGTTCGTCCCCCAGATGAAGGCCCAGGGCGCCGACATTATCGTGGCGCTGGCGCACACCGGCATCAACACCGGCCCCTACACCCCCGGCCAGGAGCAGGCCGGCGCCGAGCTGACCAAGGTGCCCGGCCTGGACGTGGTGCTGACCGGCCACAGCCACCTGGAATTCCCCGGCCCGGCCTACAAGGACGTCCCCGGCGTGAACCTCGCCAAGGGCACCATCAACGGCAAGGTCGTGCTGATGCCCGGCTTTTGGGGCAACCATCTGGGCGTGGCCGACCTGAAGCTGACTTTTGACCGCAAGACCCAGAAGTGGACCATTGCCGACGCCCAGGGTGCTATTCGCCCCATCTGGGACAAGGTGGCCAAGAAGAACCTCGTGACCGCCGATACCACGGTCGGTGCAGCAGTGGACGGCGCGCACCAGGGCACCCTCGGCTACGTGCGCGGCAAGGTGGCGGACCTGACGGCCCCCATCAACTCCTACTGGGCCCTGATGCAGGACGACCCCAGCGTGCAGCTGGTCAGCAACGCCCAGACTGCCTACGTGAAGGCGGCCCTGAGCAGCACCCAGTACAGGGACCTGCCAGTGCTGTCGGCTGCCGCGCCCTTCAAGGCCGGGGGGCGCGCGGGGGCCAGCTACTTCACCGACATTCCGGCCGGCACCCTGGCCATCAAGAACGTGGCCGACCTGTACGTGTACCCCAACACCGTGCAGGCTGTGGTGGTCACCGGCGCGGGGCTGAAGGAGTGGCTGGAGCGCTCTGCGGGGCAGTTCAAGCAGATTGACCCCAGCAAGGCCGAGCCCCAGGCGCTGGTGGATGAAACCTTCCCCACCTATAACTTCGATGTGATTGACGGCGTGACCTACGAGATTGACGTGACCCAGCCCAGCCGGTACAACAGCCAGGGCCAGGTGGTCAACGCCAATGCCAACCGCATCAAGAACCTGCAGTTCCAGGGCAAGCCGGTTGACCCGGCCGCGCAGTTCGTGGTGGCCACCAACAACTACCGCGCCTCGGGCGGCGGCTCCTTCCCGGGCCTGAACGGCAAGAACATCGTGCTGCAGGCGCCCGACGAGACCCGCGAGGCACTGGTGAAGTACTTCAACGAGCAGAAGACGGTGAACCCCGCCGCCGACGGCAACTGGAAACTGACCCCCATTCCCGGCGCGACCCTGCTGTACGTCAGCAGCCCCAACGCCCAGAAGTATCTGCCGGCCGGTGCCCAGCTCCTGCGCACCCGCGAGGACGGCTTCGCGGAATACACGATCAAGTTCTAAGCGGGCTTGGAAGAGAGGCACCGGGCGGCGACGCTGCGGTGCCTCCTTTTTGGCCAGGGGCTCTGGGCCATGAGCCATGGGGGAAAGCAGGTCTGGGACGCCCAGGCCGCAGGGGGCCGTGTCCTCATAGCCCAGAGCTCATGGCCCATGGCCCCTAATACGGGTTCCGAAAAATGCCGTAACTCGTTACGGAATTTTTCCGACCAAAGGGAGCAGGAAAAGATGCGGATTTCCGGGAATTGGGCTGGAACAGCGCCGAAGGCGGGGAACATCCGGCTCTTTCCCGGATGTTCCGGAAATGGACGGCAGTCCGTATAAGAAAAAGACACCCCCGCAGAGGTGCCTCCATCCCGCTGTGCCTCAGTCCCGGTCCACGTTCCGCAGGAAGGCGGGGATGTCGTAGTCCTTGGGGTCGTAGGCGGTACCGCCGCGCACGGGCTTGACCATGGTGTCAATCACGCTGGAGCGCAGGCCGCCCGCCACCGTCACTGGCATGTCGTTGAAGCCAGTGGCGATCACGGTCACGCGGACCTCGTCGCCCGCCGCCTCGTCGGGGGTAATGCCGAACAGGATGTCAGGTTCCTCGAAGCCGGTGGCCTCGCGGATCTTCTCGACAATCTCGTTGGCGTCGGTCATGGACAGGTCGTAACTGCCGGTCACGTTCACCAGGATGCGCCGGGCGCCCTCGATGCCGCGTTCCAGCAGCGGCGAGTGAATGGCGCTCATGGCAGCCTCCTCGGCCACCTTCTCGCCGCGCCCCGCACCAATGCCCATCAGGACAGTGCCGGAGTTGGCCAGCAGGTTACGCACATCGGCGAAGTCGAGGTTAATCATGCCCTCGACGTTAATCACGTCGCTGATGCCCTTGACGCCGTAGTACAGCACGCGGTCGGCAATCAGAAAGGCTTCGCGGAAGGACACCTTCTTGTCCACGGCGGTGAGCAACTTTTCGTTGTTCACCACAATCATGCCGTCCACGCGGTCGGCCAGCTTGCCAATGCCCTCTTCGGCCACGCGCAGGCGTTTGGGGCCTTCAAACTTGAAAGGGCGCGTGACGATGGCCACCGTCAGAATGCCCATCTCGCGGGCAATCTCGGCCACGACGGGGGCGCTGCCGGTGCCGGTCCCGCCGCCCATCCCAGCCGTGATGAACAGCATGTCGGTGCCGTCCAAGTATTCCTTGATGCGCTCGCGGTCTTCCAGGGCGGCCTTCTCGCCCACCTCGGGGTCGGCGCCGGCGCCCAGGCCACGGGTCAGGCGGTCACCCAGCTGAATGCGGATCTCGGCGTGGCTCTTGGCCAGCACCTGCGCGTCCGTGTTGCCGGCGATAAACTCCACGCCCTCAAGTCCCGATTCAATCATGCGGTTGACGGCGTTGTTGCCCGCCCCGCCCAAGCCAATCACGCGAATTCTGGCCGCTTGCATCATGTCTCCTTCCGTTCTGGCCACCGCGCGGGGCGCGCCAGATTCACTGCCGGGTAGTGTACCGCACGCCTCTGCGCTGGGGCGCAGGGCCCGGCACGCACAGCAAAAGAGCCAGAGCGGTGTGCGCCTCCGGCCCTCTTCGTCTTCACATCCAGTCCTTGAACCAGCCGCGCACCCGGTCAGCCAGGCTGGGCCCGGTCTTTTTCTCCTGGGTGATTGGTGTGGCCGGGGTGGGCGTGGGGGGCACCACCACCGGCACCTCGGGCGCGCTGGGAGCGGCCGGGGGGTGCTGGGCCATGTCGCCGTACACCAGATGCGGCACCTTGCCGTCCTCGCCAATGCCGTACAGCACCAGCCCCACGCTGCCCGCGTGCCCAGGCCCGCTCACGATGTCGGTGAGGCCGCCAATACCACGCGGGCGCCCCACACGCACCGGCAGGCGGAAGCGGTCGCGGGCCAGTTCGGGGGTGCCGCGCAGCAGCGCCGCGCCGCCGGTCAGGACCACGCCCTGCGCCACCAGTTCCACCGGGCCCAGGGTGTGGTCGATCTCGTCGCGGATCAGGCCGAAAATCTCTGCGAGGCGCGGCTTAATGATGCGCGAGAGTTCAAAGGCCGTGATGGCGTGGGTGCTGCCTGAAGACGTGGTGATTTCCAGCGTCAGGTCCGGGTCGGCCAGTTCGGGCAGAGCCGCGCCGTAGCGCCGCTTGACGTTCTCGGCCTCCTCCATGGGGATCTTCAGAATCTGCGCGAGGTCGGCCGTGACATGCTCGCCGCCCAGGGGAATACAGGCGGAGTGCGCCAGATTGCCGCGCTTGAAGACCGCCACGTCGGTGGTGCCGCCGCCCATATCTACGACCACGACCGTCTGGGCCTGTTCGGCGGCTTCCAGGGTCGCCAGGCCACTGGCCAGGGCGTGCAGCGCGAAGCCTTCCACCCGCAGCCCCGTTTCCTGCACGCAGCGGCGCAGGTTCAGCAGCGGCCCGGCCGTACCCGCCACGATATGCACGTCCACTTCCAGGCGAACGCCGTGCATACCCACCGGATTCTTGATGCCTTCCTGGCCGTCCACCACGTATTCCTGCGGCAGGGTATGGATGATTTCGAGGTTGGGGTCCAGCGGCACGGCGCGCGCGTTTTCAATGGCGCGGTCCACATCCGGCTGGGCAATTTCCTGGTGGCGGCGGATGGCGGCCAGACCGTGGCTGGTGATCGCCTTGGCGTGGTTGCCGGCCACCGATACGTACACGCTTTCCACCTTCACGCCGCTCACGCGCTCGGCGGCCTGCACGGACTGCTTGATGGCGTGGGTGGCCCGCTCCAGATTGACCACCGAGCCGCGCTTCATGCCCTCGCTGGGCACCGTGCCTTCACCGATGATGTCCACACTGCCGCCACCGGCCACCTCGCCAATGACGGTCGTGATTTTTGTGGTGCCAATGTCCAGGCCCACTATGATGGTGTTGTCTTTCATTCCTGGACGCTCACCCCCCAGGGGTAGATCGAAATCTCGCTGTTCGGATACATGCTGATGCTCCCAGCATACTTCAGTAATGCCTGCACGTCGCCGGTCCACACGCGTCTGTTCGCTACTTTCAGGCTCAGACCCGTGGGTGTATAGGCAACCGACTGCACATTGTAGCGGGCCAGGGCGTCCAGCAGCCCCAGCACCTCGTTCACGCGGCTGGGCCCCCAGCCTTCAATCAGGGGCAGCGCGCCGGTGCCCTGTGCGCCGGGCAGCACGGTGGCGTCTGCAGCCAGGGCCACCACCGTGCCGTCCGGGCGGCGCAGGCGGGCGCGGGGGGTGCGCTCGGTCAGCTGCACATGCACCCGGTCGGGAAAGGTGCGGGTAATTACGGCCGAGCCCACCCAGGGGTTCGCCAGCAGGCCGCGTGCGCGCCACGCGCCGTAATACAGCCAGCCGAAGTTGGGGCTCAGGCCCGCCAGGGTTCTGACCTGCCCGGCCGGGAGGTGCTTGTTGCCGGCCACCGTGATCTGCCGCACCGGCAGGCCATACCACGCGCCGGCGGCCCCGCCGACCAGCAAGAGGGGCAGCGCCAGGAGCAGCACGCGGCGGCGCAGGCGACGGGGTGCGCGCTGGGGCGCGTCAGAGGGTGAGGGGCTCGCTGCTTCGGCGGCTGGGGGGTCCAGCGTGGGGGAGGGGGCTTCCGGCACGGTCAGGCGGCGGTTGCCCCGGCTGGGCCCCGCGCTCAAGGTTCGCCCTGCCCCGGCCAGAGTTCGTATTCAAGTTCCAGCGGCACGCCCACCCGCGCCCGGATGATGTCCAGCAGTGCGTGGACATCGGCCGCCGTGGCGCCGCCCAGGTTCACGATGAAGTTGGCGTGCTCCGGGGCAATCAGGGCGCCGCCCACCCGGGTGCCCTTCAGGCCCGCGTCGTCAATCAGCTTGCCAGCGCTCACGCCGCCCGGGTTCTTGAACGCGCAGCCCGGCGTTTTCATCTTGGGCTGGCCCTTGCGGGCCTGATCGGCAAGGTCCATCCTGGCCAGCACGGCGCCAGGGGTGCTGACGGTCAGGCTCAGGCGCACGCGCGTGACCACATGGTTGCGGGGAATGCCGCTCTGGCGGTAGCCCCAGGGCAGCTCGTCGGGCGTGACCTGCCGCGTGCCTTCTGGTGTCACGATTTCAACCGTGTGCAGGCCGTCAAACATCTCGCCGTAGCGGGTGCCGGCGTTCATCCACACCGCGCCGCCCACCTGCGCCGGAATGCCCACGGTGCCCTCCAGACCGCTCAGGCCCAGTTTCTGCAGCTGCCGCACCAGGCCGGGCAGGGGCACGCCGCCGCCCACCCAGCCGGTCACCACGCACTCTGGGGTGCTCAGAGCCGGGTCCGGGGTCAGGTCGCGCTCGGCCAGGGGGCCAGAGAGGCGAATGACCCGCTCCGGTACCCCGGCGTCCGACACCACGAGGTTGCTGCCGCCGCCCAGCACGCGGTAGGGGCGCTCCATCGCCTCGGCCAGCCCCTCGGGGGACTCCACGAACCACACCTCGGCCTCGCCGCCCACGCCCAGGGTGGTAAAGCGCGAGAGGGGCAGCCGCTCCACCCGCGTGCCGGTGCGGCTGACCGCCGCCGTCACGCCGCGCCCCCCACCAGTTCGCGCGAGAGCTTCCACACGTCGCCCGCGCCCATGGTCACGATCACGTCGCCGCTGCTGGCAGTGTCGCGCAGTACGCGTAGCACCTCATTGCGGTCGGGCAGGTAGCGCACCCCCGCGTGACCTTGCCCGGTCATGCGTTCGGAAATCAGGGTGGCGTGAATGCCGGGAATGGGCGCCTCGCTGGCCGCTGCAATGTCCAGCAGCAGCACCTCGTCGGCGCCCATCAGGGCGTCGGCCAGCCGGGGCCAGGACTGCTGGGTGCGCAGGTAGCGGTGCGGCTGAAACACCACCCGCACCCGGCGACCGGTCTGGCGCGCGGCCTGCACGGCAGCCGCCACCTTGGTGGCGTTGTGGGCGTAATCGTCAATGACCAGGGCGCCGTTCAGTTCGCCCATGCGCTGCCAGCGGCGCCCGGGGCCCTGAAACTCGGCCAGGGCGGCGGCGGCCTGCGCCATATCGCCGCCGTGCAGGTCCACCACCGCCAGCGCCGCCAGCGCGTTCAGGACGTTGTGGGTGCCGGGCAGGGCCACGCGGGCCCCGGTCAGCACCTGCCCCCGGCGGGTCACGGTGAAGGACGTGCCCTCGGCGTCCGGGCGCAGGGCGACAGCGCGGTAGTCGGCGCCCTCGGCCTGTCCGTAACTCAGGCGTTCGTGGGCGCCCGCACACAGCTCGTCCAGCCCCGGCCAGTCGGCGCACAGCAGCACCCGGTCCGACTGCGCCACGAAGCGCGCAAAGGCGGCGTGCTGCTCCTCCACGGTTTCCCAGTACGTGGCCTGAGAGCCGCCCACATGGTCGTCCTCGGCGTTGGTGAATACGGCGGTGCCTGCCCCCAGGGCCGCAAAGCCCTTGTCGGATTCGTCCACCTCGGCCACGAAGGGCCCGCGCCCCAGCCGGGCGTTGCTGCCAAATTCCGGCACAATGCCGCCCACAAAGGCCGACGGGTCCAGCCCGGCGCCGGCCAGCGCCACGGCGATCATGGAGGTGGTGGTGGTCTTGCCGTGGGTGCCGATCACGCCCACGCTGGGTCCGGCGCGCAGCAGATTGTCCAGCAGCGCCATACGCGGGCGCACCTCAATACCGGCCGCCTCGGCGGCGACCCGCTCGGGGTGGTCTTTTGGAACCGCTTCCGAGGCCACCAGGATGTCAATGGGGCCGTATGGCGCGGCCGTGACGTGCTCGGCGCTGTGGCCGGCCGCTACCGGAATGCCCTCGGCGCCCAGGCAGGCGGTGAGGTCGGTGGCGGCCTCGTCGCAGCCACTGACGCGGTGGCCCTGGGCCGAGAGCAGCCGGGCAAAGGCACTCATGCCGATGCCGCCAATGCCCATCAGGTGGTAGTGCAGCGGTGCAGGCAGGGGAGAGGTCGGGGAGGCGCTGGATTGAGACGCCGCAGCCGGGCTGGGCGGGGGAGCAGCAGAAGCAGGGTCAGTCATGGGAGGAGGGGGGCCCTTCACGCAGGTGCCGTTCGATCAGGGCCGCGAATGCCGCCGCCGCGCCTGGCTGGGCCCGTCGGCGGGCCGCCCCGCTCATCGAGGCGCGCGTCCCCGCTGAGGCACACTCTAACACCGCCTGCCCCAGCGTTTCCGGCACGCTCTTTTGCTCGACCACGCGCCCGGCGCCCGCTGTCTGCACCGCCACGGCGTTGTGGTACTGGTGGTTTTCCGAGGATTCGGGCAGCGGCACCATGAGCAGCGGCACCCCGTGGAAGGCGGCTTCGGCCAGGGTGCTGGTGCCCGCGCGCGTGATGGCCAGGTCCGCCACCGACCACGCGGCCACCGCGTCCACGTAGCCTGCGGCCTTGTACCAGTCCAGCCCCCTGACGCGCGGCCCCACCTCTGAGAGCCAGCGCGGTCCGGTGGCGTGCAGCACCTGCACTGCCCGCCCGCGCCCATCGGTCGGCACCGGGCCCGTGAAGTCCAGGTTGACCAGGCCGGCGCCCTCCTGGGGCAGCAGCCCTTCTGGTCCCAGGATGTTCTGCAGGGTGTCCGGCACGCTGTTGTTCAGAAAGAGCGAGCCCTGCGAGCCGCCCATGACGAACAGGGTCAGCGGGCCGTCTTGCAGGCCCAGGCGCGAAAGGGCCTCGGCGCGGGGCAGGCGCTGCTCGCGCACCGGCATGCCCACCAGGGTGGCGCGGGCCGGGTTTAGGCCCAGCACGCGGTCATACACGGTGCCCACGGCGCGCGCGCGGCCCACCGCCAGGCGCTGGGTCAGGCCCAGGCGCGCGTTCTGTTCGTGCAGCACGGTGGGCAGCCCCAGGCTCTGCGCGGCCAGCACCCCGGGCAGGCTGGCAAAGCCGCCAAAGCCCACGACGGCGCTGGGGCGCCGCCGGGTCAGCAATGTCCGGGCCTGCAGCACGCCCTGGGCGGCCCGCAGCAGTTCGCGCGGGTCGGGGCGGCCCTGGCCGCTGCGGGCCAGTTTGCCCGCGTCCACTCCCTCAAAGCTCAGGCCCTGCTCGGCCGCCACCCGCTCTTCCATGCCGCCGCGCTGGCCCAGCAGCAGCGTCTCGTGCCCCCGCGCCGCCAGCTCACGCGCGGTGGCCACCGCCGGATAGATGTGTCCCCCGGTGCCTCCTGTTGCCAGTACGACCAAGCTCATTGGGGGGGAGTGTAGCGTCAGGGGGTTGTGGGATGTCGGGTGTGGGGTGTGGGAACAGCAAGAAGGGCAAGCCGAGATGGCCGCCCCTCTGTGGTTCTGCTGCCCTACACCCTACAACCCACGCCCCACACCCTCTTCAGTCAAACAGGTCCCCCAGCGCTTTGCCCACGCCGCCGCCGCTGTGGCTGTCGCCGCCGATGCCGTGGTCAAATTCCTCGTAGGGCTGCACGACCACAAAGCCGTCGCCCTGAAAGACCATCTGGTAGGTTTCGCCGCCGCCCCGGCCGAACATGCTCTTCAGGCTGGCGTCCATGCGCAGCTGGGGCTGCAGGTTGCCGCTCCAGGCAATCGTGGCATTGGGGTCGGTGAAGATGGGCTCCTGGGGGGTCACGCGCAGGGTCAGGGGCTTGCCGTGCGACAGAATGGCCACCAGCCCGTGGCCCTGCACCCGCACGCTGAACAGGCCCCCGGCGGCCATGCCCGCCACGCGGCGCTGCATGGTGATGTCGTACTGCACGCTGTCTTCAAAGGCCAGCAGGTCGTTGCCGTTCACGTTCAGGCTGTCGCCCGCCAGACGCAGAATCTGCACCTCTTTGCCCTGGTCGGCCAGGTAGGCCACGCCCCGGCCCTCAATCTTGGCCAGCGGGCTCATTTCCTGCGACACGGCGCGCTTGAGGGCTTTCATCAGGCCGCCTTCCAGGGTGCCTTCGCGCTTGAAGCTCAGGTTGCCCTTGTAGGCCACCATGGCGCCCAGCTTGCTCCACACGCGGCCATTGACCTTGACCTCCAGCATCTTGCTGGATTCGAGTTCAAAGACCTCGCCGGGGTTGTCGCGCTCGGCGGTCTGGGCAATAAAGTCACGGAGGCTGTAGGTGCCGTCGCTGCCGGGCTGCATGTTGGTCATATGGCTCAGGGTACGACGGGACTGGGTTCAGGGTTCCAGCAGGGCCCGCCGGGCAGACGTGCAGGCGCGGTCGGGGTCGTCTGTAAAACCATTCTCGCGCAGGGTGCGGCAGCTCAGAAAGCGGCCTGAGGGCCAGGCCCACACGTATTCGTTGGTGAAATCGGCCGTCTCCATGGTCATCACGCGGATGTTTGAGGTGGCCTTTACCGTCAGGCGGTTGCCAGTGAGTCTCGCCTGCCAGCCGATGGGCAGGCCGGAACCGTCCAGATTACCCGGTGCTGTCACCGGGGGTGATAGCACCCGCGTCTGCCCGCCCACCTGAACTCGCACCCGCAGGTCATCTCCAATAGCTACAGTCGCTCCAGCAGTGCGGAGTGTGGCCAGTGCAGGCGCGGTGCTGGGTAAAGGCGCCCCGCTGGGCAGGTTCCAGCGGCGCGTGCTGTGCTGGTCACTGAGCGCCAGCGTCGTGCCGGTCACCTGCCACTGCGTGATCTCTGAGGCAAGCGGGGCCAGTCGGGCCAGCCGCCTCACGCCCGGTTGCAGCAGGGTGCCCGAGGTCACGCCCAGCGCCAGCAGGCGGCCATGTGGCAGGGTGTGCAGCGAGGTCACGCCGCCGGGCAGGGAAAGGCAGCGGACCGGGGCCGCCCCGGCCAGCGACCAGACCACCAGCCGCCCATCGTTGGCTGCGCTGACCAGGGTGCCGGCGCCGGCAAACACCAGACCCCGGACCGGCCCCCGGTGCGCCGTCTGGCGGCCCGCGCAGCTCCCCGTCAGTTGCCGTTCCTGCCCGCTGCCCAGCGCGCGCACCCGCACTCCGCCGCCCCGCGAGCCGATGGCCAGGCTGCGGCCATCTGGCGCGAAGGCCAGCGCAGTGGGCGCGGCAAAAAAGTCGCCGTAACCGTTTTGCTGGTCGGTGTAGAACGGATGGTGCAGGGTCTGGGTTGTCTGCCCGCTCTGGGTGCTCAGCAGCCGCACGGCTCCGTTTCGGGCAGCCACTGCCAGAAAGCGGCCGTCCGGCGACAGGGCCAGCGGTTCGGTCTCCCGGGACGGCCCGGACAGTGCCACAGACCAGCGCGCCTTCAGGGTGGCGCTGTCCAGGGCCACCAGCGTGAAGCCGCCCAGATACAGCGTGCGCCCGTTGGGGTGGCGCAGCACCGGGCCGAAGGTCCGGCTTTCGGGCACCTGCTGGCGCCGCTCTCCCTGACCAGAGGCGTTCAACTGCACGAAGACTGGGACGCGGCAGTGAGGACCATCTTCGGGCGTCAGGCACTGCCAGCCGGCCCAGCCGCCCCCCGGCAGCGCGGCGCCCGACCGTAGCCCTGAGGCCGCGCTGGTCAGCCCCAGGAAAGCGCAGAAAGCCGCCAGTGTCAGTGCATGCATAAGGGGAGCTTTAGGCTTGGGGCGAGCCGGGTCATCCGCCCAAAGTTGGCCTCTGGGCCCGCCTCTTGACACTCTTCGCCGGGCCAGATCGTCTCACCCGGGACGCCTCTGATTCCACAGCATCTTGGGAAGGGCATAAGGGTGCTGTTCCTTTGCCAGGGTGCCCTCTGTTCTCGCGTTCGCTCGGCAACGCAGCTCTGCGAGTCCGCTTGCCCCCCGCCTTCGGCTCGCCAGAATTCCCTATCCGCCCAGCAGCGTGCCCAGACGCCGCAGCACCTCTTCGATGGTGGCCAGATCGGTCGCGTAGCTCAGGCGCACCTGCCCCGGCGCGGCAAAATCGGTGCCGGGCACCACGGCCACCTGGGCGACATCCAGAATGCGGCGGGCCGCCTCCAACTCGTCGGGGTGAATGGCTGTGGTGTCGGCCAGGACATAGAAGGCGCCCTGCGGGGTGGGTGTGGGCAGGCCCAGCGCATTCAGGCCCGCCACGAGGCGGTCGCGGCGTTCCTGGTAGGCGCTCCGGGCCTCCTCAATGAAGCGCGCCGTGGCCTCATGCTCCTCCAGCGCGGCCAGGGCCGCGTACTGGCTGACACTGCTGGCGTTGCTGGTGCTCTGGGACTGCAGGGCGTTCATGGCGGCAATCACTGCCTTTGGCCCGCCCGCGTAGCCCAGGCGCCAGCCAGTCATGGCGTACGCCTTGCTGGCCCCGTTGACCGTCAGGGTGTGCTCTGGGGCGTAGGTGCCGATGCTGACGTGCTGGGCGCCGTACACCAGATGCTCGTACATCTCGTCGCTCACGATGACGAGGTTGTGGCGCTGGGCCAGTTCGGCTATGGCCCTCAGTCTCTGCGGCGCAAATACTGCCCCCGTGGGATTGCCGGGGCTATTCAGCACGATCATGCGGGTGCGCGGCGTGATGCGGGCAGCCAGTTCATCGGGGTCAAGCTGAAACCCACCCTCCGGCGTGGTGGGCACGGCCACCGGCACGCCCCCGGCCAGCGCCACCATCTCGGGGTAGCTGACCCAGTAGGGCGCGGGAATCAGCACCTCGTCGCCCGGGTTGAGCAGGGCGAAAAAGGCGTTGAAGAGCGCCTGCTTGCCGCCGCTGGTCACAGTCACGGCGTCCGGGGCATAGCTCAGGCCGTTGTCCCGCGCGAACTTGGCGCTGATGGCCCCGCGCAGTTCGGGAATGCCGCTGACGGGCGTGTATTTCGTCCTGCCATTCTCGATGGCCCGGATGGCGGCGGCCTTGATATGCGGCGGCGTGTCGAAATCCGGTTCGCCCACGCTCATGGAAATCACGTCCAGGCCCTGGCGCCTGAGTTCCAGGGCGCGGCTGGTCACTGCCACCGTGGCCGAGGGCTTGAGGCTCTGGGCCCGGGCCGAGAGCGTGAAGGGAGAAACAGAAAAGGGGCCGCTCATACCCCGCAAGGTACAGGCGGCCCCCGGCCGGCGCGGCCAGAGGTTTAGAAGCGGTAGGTGACGCCGAAGGTGCCGCCCACCAGCGGAAACGGAAACAGGCCCGCGCTGTCAAAGGCGGCGCGCAGGTGGGCCTCGCTGAACCAGCCCAGGTTGCCGCCATCAAACTGCCCCCGCAGCCCGCCTGTGGCGCCGACCGTCCACAGCCCCCCCAGGACCGTGCCCACGCTGGGCCCGCCGTAGAGGTTGAAGTTGCTGTTGCGTCCTGAGAACAGCAGTTCGGCATTGAACGCGGTGAAGGGGCCGTTCACGTCGGGCACGGGCAACAGGTACGCGGAAGCGCTGCCGCGCAGATCCACATTCATGCGCGGCAGCTGTGCCACCGTGGCGCTGAGGCCCAGCGTGGCGCCGGGAATGACAAAAACCTCGGTACCCAGGCCGCCCCAGAGGGTGAGGCCCGTGGGCGCGGTGCTCTGTGCGGCGGCGGTGCCGGCGAGAAGGAAGGAAAGGGCCAGAGCGAGTCGGGTCTTCATGTGGTCTTCATCCTAGCGGGCTCCGGGCGCCGCGGCTGCCTCAGGTGAGGCACCGGCCCTCAGTCCGACACGTGGCCTCAAAACGGTGAAAGCCCACCGCTTTAAGCAGGTGGGCCAGAAGGTGCCGCTGAATTAAATAGCTCGCTGTTGATCTTTAGATCAACCGAGCGGGCTGGAACAGCGGCGCCGCAGAGCGAGTATCGAAAAAAGGACGTTGCACCGGGAGTGGAGACTTTGCGGTGCTCTCCTGCAAAGTCGTAACGTGAGGTGCAACGTCCTTAAGTCCCTCGCCCCTCCCCCACGCCAACGGTTCAGGACAGCGCAGCAACGGTTGCATTCCCGGTGCGAGGCACTTTGCTTCGCCACTCGCGCTGCGGCGCCGCTGTCCCCGCCCGCTCGGTTGATCGGGGGCCTGGCAGCAAGTGACTTAATGCAGCAGGCCAATGCTGCGGGCGCGGCTGACGGCCTCGGTGCGGTCACCAGCATCCAGTTTGGCGTACAGGCGGGCCAAGTGGTCCTTGACGGTATCCGGCGACACACCCAGGTTCTTGGCAATTTCCTTGTTGCTGTAGCCCTGGGCCAGCAGGGGCAGCACCTCGGATTCGCGGGGGGTCAATCGGGGAACGTCCACATGCGGCAGGCGGTCCACATCGGGGTTGGCCACGATGTCGCGCAGCTGCCGCGCCAGACTCTCGGGGTCGGTCTCCTTGCTCACGTAGCCGCGTGCCCCGGCGGCGCGGGCCGCCTGCACGATAGCCGGCTCGGCAAAGGTGGTGATCAGGACGCTCACCAGCCGGGGGTTGGTCTGGCGCAGGCGCTCGCAGACCTCAATGCCGGTCATGCCGGGCATCTTCACGTCCAGCAGTGCGGCGTCGGGTTGTAGGGCGCGGCAGGCTTCCAGCGCGGCCAGCCCGTCACTGGCCTCGGCCACCACGTCAAAGCCCTGGTGAATCAGGGCGTATTTCAGGCCCATACGGAAGAGGGGATGGTCATCGGCAATCACAAGTCTCATGGGGAAACCTCCGGCAGAAAGAGCGTGAAGCAGGTCTGGGCGGGCAGGGACAGCGGAGCACCGGCAGGGGCTTCGGGAAGGGGGTGGCCGGAGGCAGAAAAGGGCGGGGTGGCAGCGGGCACAGTGGAAGCAGATGCAGGGAGCAGGCGGCTGTAGCGCAGTTCGCCGCCATGGGCCTCGGCAATGCGCCGGGCGATAAACAGGCCCAGGCCCGCCGTGCCGGCCGCATATTCCTGCCCGGCGATGGTGGTGGGCTGAACGTTGAAAGGCTGGGCCAGCTGTTCCAGGGGCGCGGCCAGTCCGGGGCCGTCATCAGTCACGTGCAGGCCCTCGCCCGACACGCCAAGGGTCAGCTCACACCCGGCGTAGCGCAGGGCATTGACGGTCAGGTTCATCACGGCGCGCTCCAGCACCGCCGGGTCCACCTGGGCGTGGCCGCTGCCCTCCACGCGCACGGTCAGGCCGCGTTCCCGGGCCTGCGGGGCCACGCGCTGCGCCACATCGTCCAGCAGCGCCCGAAGATCGGTCCAGCGGGTCTGCACCTGCACGTCTTCCTGTTCAAAGCGGTGGGCATCGGCCATCTGCTGCACCAGCGCCAGCAGGCGCTCGGTTTCGGCCTGCATCTGCTCACCCATCACGCGCCGCTCGTGGTCAGGCAGGGGCAGGGTGGTCAGGATCTTGGTCAGGTGCCCGGTGGCAATCAGCGGCGTTTTCAGGTCATGGACCAGGGTGGCAATAAAGGCGTTGCGCCGGGCCTGTTCGGTGCCCAGGCGGGCAAGCAGCCCCGCAAAGGCCGCGCGCAGGGTCTGCACCTCGGCCGGGTCGTCGGTGGGGGCGGCTTCAAAGTCGCCGCGCTCCACCTGCGCCTGCAGGCGGCTGACCGGGCGCAGCAGCGTGCCGCTGAGCAGGTAGCCTATGGCGCCCGACAGCGCGCCCACCACGATCATCCAGGCCAGCAGCGGCAGTGGGGGCACCTCGGGGCGGGCCATCAGGGTCAGCACCACGTTGGGCAAAAAGGCCAGCAGGAAAATCACGAAGGTGAACTGCGAGCGCAGCGTCCGCACGCGCGCCACGGCAGGGCCGGTGCGCAGGGGGACCGCAGCGGAGGTGGGCATGGCGCTCAGCGTAGAGCGCTGGCTCTGACAGAACCCTCACGGGTCTGTCAACCCCCACCCCCGGCGAATGCCCCCGCTTGCGGCGGATAGCCAGCGGGGGGCACCTTCTGCAGAAGCTGGCTCTGTACCGGAAACCGCTGACGGCGGCCTCTTCCGGCCCGGCCTGGAGCAAGAAAAACTGCTCCTCAATGTCCCCGCGCTGCCGCGCATTGAACAAATAGAGCCGTTCTGTCTATCACGTTGTGTCTGCTGTCCCCTGTTTCTACGGTGACGATCAGAGCAGCGCGGCGATGGCCACCTTCACCCGGACGTGGGGAAAACGCCCCCCGAAGCCCCCGCGCGCCCGTGT